>NZ_CP029550.1:3767500-4091666 GCF_003173715.1 Methylobacterium durans
CTCGACTGGTACGACAGCCGAGGACGGCCGGGGCCGCCCGACCTCGCACGGAGCATCGTGGCCGCGCATGTCGACGCGTTGACCCGAACGCAGGCCCGGGTCTGCCTCGTCACGGATGTCGTGGAACGCGAGCTCGGCCGGGCGGGGTGCGAGACCGATCGCCTCGATCTCCTGCATGGCCTCAAATTGCCGCCTTCGGACAGGGTTTGGGATTGGGATCTCGCGCCGTTCGGAGAGACCGAGCCCGGCCGACGCCTCGTCCATCGCGTGCAGGCCTATCCGGATTGGCACCGGGCGTTGCGTATCTGACCCGATCGCTGTCCCGCGGGCGCAGCAGGTCCTGAAAACGACGAGAGCCGCCTCCGGATCGAAGGCGGCTCTCGCGACGATCTACCGTCCGGCGTCCGATCGCGCCGGCTCCGCTCACTCGGCCGAAGACTCGGCGGGAGCGGCCGTCTCGGCACCGCCCTCGGCGCCTTCCGCTCCCTCGAAGCGCGTCCGGCGACGGCGGCGCGGCTTGGCAGCCGCGCGGGGCGCCTCCTCGGCAGCCTCGGGCACGGATTCCGCCGCATGCGGCAGGCCACCGTTCGCCGGCGCCTCAGGGGTGGGCTCGGCCGGGGCAGGCGCGCGGGTCGGATTTACCAAGAAGGCCGGAAGCGCGCTCTGCTCCTCGGGGGCGCTGCGTGCACTCTCGTCCCGGCGCCGCTCGCGACGCGACGGGCCCTCGCTTGGACGCTGGAAGTCCTGGCGCGGCGAATCCGGGCGGACCGGCTCCGGCCGCTGATACTCACCGCGGCCGTTCTCAAAGCGGTTCTCGCGGGGCTGCTCCTGCCGGCCGTAATCCTGCCGTGGCTGCTCGGAGCGGCCGTAATCCTGGCGATGCTCCTGACGATTGTCTTGCCGGCCCTCTTGCCGGTTGTCCTGCCGCTGGTTGTCGAAGCGGGGATTGTCGAAGCGCTGGCGGTCACCACGGTTCTGGAAGCGCTCGCGGCGATCGTTGCGGTTCTGGCGGTTGTCCTGCTGGCGCAGATCCTGCCCGTTCTCCTGGCGCATCTCGTAGGGCTGAGGCTGCTGGCCGGGATCACCGTAATCGTCGCCGTACTGGGCGTAGCCCTGGCCGTTCTGGCCCTGGCCGCCGTGGCCCTGCTGCATGCCGTCGTCGTCGCCGTCCTCGATCTCGTCGTCGTAGGGCTGACGGGCGTAGCCGAGACCGGCCGCCGGGCGATTCTGCTCCTGGGCGCCGGAGATGATCCGGAAATAGTGCTCGCCGTGCTGGAAGTAGTTCTCGGCCGCGACCGGATCACCGGCCGCGAGCGCGTCACGCGCGAGTTGGGCGTACTTGTCCGCGATGTGCTGGGCCGTGCCGCGGATCTTCACGTCGGGACCATTGGATTCGTACGACCGCGTCAGGGGATTGGGGCCCTTCGGGCGGTTGCGGCCACGCATCCGTCTATTCTGGTTTGGTCTCATCGGTCTCGATTGACCCTCGTTCGTGCGAAAAGCGTGTCTGTTGATCCGGCTGTCTGCAGCAAAATCCGGTCCGAACCGGTCCGTCGACGGGCGCGACCCGTCGCAGATGATCCGTGATTCGCTTGCCGTGCTGGCCGTCCGTCCCGTCCAATCGGGGCCTACGCTTGCGTCCGAGACGCCGTTCGATTGTCAGGTTCGAATGCCACCGAGCCGCGCCGCGACACTTGAAACGCGCCTGCTCGATGGTGGGGAGATCTGGAACAGCTCGGCGGGAGGGATCGTCGCCAACCTTACCGCTGCCCGACTTAACGGACCGTTCGCGATCTACACCCCGGACAGTAACGGCTCGATCCGGGCACAACAAGCTTTTTTTCATGCGAAAGCGATGATGGGCCTAGGATTTTCGCCGCGGATCGCTTTCCGGGAGGCGGCGCAAGACCACGACCCGTCCATGTCCTGCGAGATCGTATCGGATTGCGGCGTCTTCAAGACCTGAGGCCCTTCCGAGGGTGCGGACGGCCTCCGCCTGATCGTGGCCGACCTCGAAGCAGAGCGCTCCGCCTGCACGCAGCAGGTTGCCATCCGTGACATCCATGAGGATGCGACGATAGGCGTCGAGGCCGTCCGCGCCGCCATCGAGGGCGGCCGCGGGATCGTGCAGGCGCACCTCAGGGGAGAGGTGGGGGATTATCCCACTCGCGATGTAGGGCGGGTTCGAGACGATCAGGTCAAAGCGACCGCGCAGGCTCGCGCACCAATCTCCGCCCACGAAGGCGGCGCGCGCGCCGACGCCGTTCAGCCCGGCATTCTCCCGAGCCGTCCGCAGGGCGCCCGGCGACCGGTCGAGGCCGACACCTTGCGCGCTCGGTCGCTCGGTCAGAAGCGCCACGAGGAGGCAGCCGGAGCCCGTGCCGAGATCGAGGATCCGCCAGGGAGCGGAGCGGTCGGGGAGGGACGTCAGCCCGGCCTCGACGAGCGTCTCGGTGTCGGGGCGCGGCACCAGCGTCTCGCGGAGAGAGCCGGAACGGCAGCCCCCAGAATTCCCAGGCGCCCAGGATGCGCGCGACCGGCTCGCCGGACAGGCGCCGTACCAGGGCAGCATCAAGGCGGGCCGCACCGTCCGCGCCGATCGGCTCGCCGCCTTCCGTGGCAAGTTGCAGCGTCGACAGCCCGAGCACGTCGAGAACGAGGAAGCGCGCGTCGCTGCCCGCGGCCTCGATGCCGGCGAGAAGGAGTGCCTTCTCGGTGAGCCGAAGAGCGGCCCGCCGCGACAGGTCCGGCGCGAGATGGAGCCGGTCCACCGGCCGTCTCAGGCCATGCCCTCGGCCGCGAGCAGCTCGGCCTGATGTTCCGTGACGAGGGCGTCGACCAGCTCGTCGAGGGCGGTGCCGTCGAGCACTTCGTTGAGCTTATAGAGGGTGAGGTTGATGCGGTGATCCGTCACACGGGCCTGCGGGAAGTTGTAGGTGCGGATGCGTTCCGACCGATCGCCCGAGCCGACCTGCGCCTTGCGGTCGGCAGCGCGAGCCGCGTCCTTGGCAGTCCGCTCGGCGTCGAACAACCTGGCACGGAGCAGCGCCATCGCCCGGGCGCGGTTCTTGTGCTGCGAGCGCTCCTCCTGGACGAAGACCACGATGCCGCTCGGGACGTGGGTGATGCGGATCGCCGATTCGGTCTTGTTCACGTGCTGTCCGCCGGCGCCCTGGGCCCGCATCGTGTCGATCTTCAGGTCGGATTCGTTGACCACGATGTCGACGTCCTCGGCCTCGGGCAGAACCGCGACGGTGGCGGCCGAGGTGTGGATGCGTCCCTGCGTCTCGGTCTCGGGAACGCGCTGGACGCGATGGGCTCCGCTCTCGAACTTGAGGCGGGCGAAGACGCCGCGTCCCTTCACCTCGGCCACGATCTCGCGGTAGCCGCCGACGGTGCCCTCACTCTCCGAGATCACCTCGACCTTCCAGCCCTTGGACTCGGCATATTTCGCGTACATGCGGAAGAGGTCGCCCGCGAAGAGGGCAGCCTCGTCGCCGCCGGTCCCGGCGCGCACCTCCAGGATGGCGCTCTTCTCGTCGGCCGAGTCCTTCGGCAGCAGCATGAGCTGCAAGGCCCGGTGAGCGGCCTCCAGCGCGCCCTCGGCCTCCGGCTTCTCATCCGCCGCGAGCGCCCGCATCTCGGGATCGCTGCCGGGCTCCTCGATCAGCGCCTCGACGCCCCTCAGGTTCGCGTCGGCCGCCCGGTAGACGCGGATCGCCGCGACGACGGGGTCGAGCTCGGCGAGCTCGCGGGAGAGCTGCACGAAGGTGTCGGCGTCGGCCGAGCCCGCGCTGAGCGTGGCGGTGGCGATGTCGTGACGAGCCAGGATCGCGTCGAGGCGCTCGGGAGGAAATGGGGTCATCGCCCGGATGATACTCTCGCCTGCAATGGGACAACTGACGGCAACCGCATCGTGCACGGCGTGCCCTGAAATCGGTCGGCGCCGAGGCGACGCGGATGCGAACCGACGATGCGCGGGGGGAAGTATCCCCGCGGAACTCCCCGCGCTGCCTCCGGGCCGTGGCGCCGGAGCGGGAGATCCGCGGGGTGCCTCTAGATAGGCACGCCGTGTGCCTTGGCGAAGGCCGCCAGCGCCGGCCGCAGGCTCTCGCCGTCACCGCTGCGGGTGAGTTCCGCATCGATCATCGCGCCGACGGCGGCGGCATCCATGCTGAGCACCATTGCCTTCACGGGGCCGATGGCGGCCGGCGACATCGAGAGGTCGCGGAAACCGAGGCCGATTAGCGCCATGGCCTCGAGGGGCCGTCCGCCGATCTCGCCGCAGACGGTGACGGGGCAGCCCGCGGCGTTGGCCCGTTCGGCGATGAGGCGGAAGGCCCTGAGGGCGGGCGCGCTCAACGGATCGAACCGGTCGGCGACGCGCCGGTTCTCTCGGTCCACGGCGAAGAGAAATTGCATCAGGTCGTTCGAGCCGACCGAGAGGAAGTCCGCGTGGCTGGTCAGCGCGTCGAGCTGGAACAGAAGCGAGGGCACCTCGATCATCGCGCCGAGGCGGCAATCGCTCGGCAGGGGATGCCCGTGGCGGCGCAGATGCGCCTTCTCGCGGTCGACGATCGCCTTGGCGCGGACGAACTCGTCCACCGTCGCGACCATCGGGAACATGATCTTGAGGGGGCGCCCGCCCGAGGCTTTCAGGAGCGCGCGCAACTGCACGCGCAGGAGGGCCGGCCGGTCGAGGCCGATGCGGATGGCGCGCCAGCCGAGCGCCGGGTTCTCCTCCTCCAGCTTCGGCATGTAGGGAAGGATCTTGTCGCCGCCGATGTCGAGAGTCCGGATCGTCACCGGCTTGTCGCCGGTCGCGGCGAACACCGCCTCGTAGAGATTCTGCTGCTCGACCGCGGAAGGCATCCGCTCGGCCACCATGAACTGCAATTCGGTGCGGAACAGGCCGATGCCCTCGGCGCCGGTCTCCTGCAGGTGCGCCAAGTCGACGAGGAGGCCCGCGTTGAGGTGAAGGCCGATGCGCACGCCGTCGCGGGTGACGGCGGGAACGTCGCGCAACGCCCGGTACTGCTCCTGCCGCCGGGCGCGCAGGCGCACCATCTCGGCATAGGACGCCTCGATCTCCGGGCTCGGGCGGACATGGATCTCGCCCCCCACCCCGTCAACGATGATGGCGTCCGCGGAATCGCAGAGAGCGGTCGCGTTCGCGACCTCGCCGACGGCCGGGATGCCCAGCGCGCGGGCCACGATGGCGATGTGGCTCGTCGGGCCGCCTTCTTCCAAGACGACGCCGCGCAGGCGCGTGCGGTCGTAGTCGAGGAGCGCGGCAGGTCCCATCGAGCGGGCGACGAGAATCGCGTTCTCGGGAAGCAGATCCGCGCCCTCGGCCGATTGCGCGCCGATGAGCTGACGCAGCAGGCGGTTGGCGAGATCGTCGAGGTCGTGCAGTCGGTCGCGCAGGTACGGATCGCTCTGTCGCAGCATCCGCGCCCGGTTGTCGGACTGGACGCGCTCGACCGCGGCTTCCGCCGTCAGGCCCGAGAGGACCGCCTCGCGCATCCGGCGCAGCCAGCCCTTGTCGTGCGCGAACATGCGCACGGTCTCCAGTACCTCCCGGGATTCGCCCGTGCCGATCGAGTCGCCGCGCTCCACGAGGTCGTCGATGGCCGAGCGGACCTCGCCGATCGCCGCATCCAGCCGCTCGACCTCGCGCTCGACATTCTCGGCGATCAGCGTCTTCACGATGATGCGAGGCTCGTGCAGCACCACGTGGCCGAGGCCGATCCCCTCGGCGAGGGCGACGCCGCGCTGGCTCACGGGGCGGCGGGCGGCCGGGCCGGTGCCCGGCGCGAGGCTCTGCAATTCGCCCGAGGCGATCATCTCCGCCAGCACCATCGCGGTGGTCTGGAGAGCCTCGATCTCCTCCTCGGAATAGACCCGGTAGGTCTTGTTCTGGACCACCAGCACGCCGAGGGTGTTCCCGGCCCGCAGCAGCGGTACGCCGAGGAAGGCGTGGTAGGCCTCTTCCCCCGTCTCCGGCCGGTACGAGAAGGCGGGATGCGACTGCGCGTCCGACAGCGAGAGCGGCTCGGCCGTGCGCGCGATCAGGCCGACGAGGCCCTCGTCCGCGCGGAGGCGGGTGAGGTGCACGGCCTCGCGGTTGAGGCCCTCGGTGGCGAAGAGTTCGAGGATGTTGTCGTCGCGCAGGACGTAGACCGAGCAGACCTCGGCCACGACGTTGGCGGCGATGAGGACGACGATGCGGTCGAGGCGTGCCTGAGCGCTGACCGGCTCCGCCATCGCTTCGCGGAGGCGGCGCAGCAGCAGGCGCGGGCCTCCAGGCGCAGCGGGCATCGTCTCGTCAATCCAACCTGGCGGCCGGTGCAACCTTGACGCCACTCGGGCGCCAGCCGCACCAGCGCGGAGGTTCAGGCCTGATCGAGGCCGTATAGCGAGTGGAGCGTGCGAACGGCAAGCTCCGTATAGGCCGCGTCGATGAGGACCGAGAACTTAATCTCAGATGTGGTGATGGCGCGGATGTTGATGCCCTTCTGGGCGAGCGCCCGGAACGCCTTGGCGGCGACGCCCGCGTGGCTGCGCATGCCGACGCCGATGGCCGAGACCTTCACCACGTCGGTCGCGCCCTCGATCTGGCCGTAGCCGATCGTGTCGCGCTGGCTGTCGAGGATGGTGCGGGTGCGCTCGTAATCGGCCTCCGGCACCGTGAAGGTCATGTCCGTCGTCGACTGGTCGCCCGACACGGTCTGGATGATCATGTCGACGTTGATGTTGGCGTCCGCCAGCGGGCCGAAGATGGCGGCGGCGACGCCGGGGCTGTCCTTGACCGCCCGGAGCGTGATCTGCGCCTCGTCCTTCGCGAAGGCGATGCCGGTGATGATCTGCTGTTCCACGATGTCGTCCTCGTCGCAGATGAGGGTGCCGGGGCGGGCGGCGTCCGGCGGGTCGAAGCTCGACCGCACCGTGGTCGGCACGCGATGCACCATGGCGAGTTCCACGGAGCGGACCTGCAGCACCTTGGCGCCGAGTGAGGCCATCTCCAGCATTTCCTCGAAGGTCACGCGTTCCATGCGCTTGGCCTTCGGCACGATCCGGGGGTCGGTGGTGTAGACGCCGTCGACGTCGGTGTAGATGTCGCAGCGCTCCGCGCCGATGGCGGCCGCCACCGCGACCGCGCTGGTATCCGAGCCGCCGCGTCCGAGCGTGGTGATGCGGCCGGTCTCCGGGTGGATGCCCTGGAAGCCGGAGATCACCGCGACCTCGCCGCGCTTGAAGCCGGCATCGAGGTTGGCCCCGTCGATCCTGGCGATGCGGGCCGATCCGTGAGCCTCCGAGGTCTCGATCGGGATTTGCCAGCCTTGCCAGGAGCGCGCCTTGATGCCGTCCTTGCGGAGCGCGACGGCCAGAAGGCCGGACGTCACCTGCTCGCCCGAGGCGACGACGGTGTCGTATTCCGCTTCATCGTAGAGGGTGTTGGCATCCTTCACCCAGCCGACGAGCTCGTTGGTCTTGCCGGACATGGCCGAGACCACGACGGCCACGTCGTAGCCGGCGGCGACCTCGCGGGCGACGTGGCGCGCCACGTTGCGGATCCGGTCGACGGTGGCGACGGAGGTGCCGCCGAATTTCATCACCAAACGGGGCATGTCGCGTCCGCGTCGATTCTTTTCGGGCCTGTCCGGGAGCGCCAGGCGGCGCACGTCCGAGTGCCCGGGCCGCTTTGCGGCTGTACCGGGCCGGGCTTCGGCGGGTACAAGGGGTGCACCCACCTGTCAATCAGAAGCCCGGTTTCCGGGCGCCGATGTCCCGCGGAGCCGATGCCCGTTTCCCAAGCCTCCTCCATCGATCGCGACGAGGTCGCGCGCTTCGACGCCCTCGCGGCCACGTGGTGGGACGAGCGCGGGCCGATGCGCGTGCTGCACCGGTTCAACCCGGTCCGCCTCGCCTATATCCGCGACGCCGCATGCCGCCATTTCGGGCGCGATCCGGGCGCACCCTTCGCCCTTGACGGCCTGAGCATCGTCGATGTCGGCTGCGGCGGCGGAGTCCTCTCGGAGCCGCTGGCCCGCCTCGGCGCCCGCGTGAGCGGCCTCGATCCGGCCGCCGCGAATATCCGGGTCGCCCGGGCGCATGCGGAGAGCGAGGGCGTGCCCGTCGACTATCGATCTGAGACGATCGAGGCGGTGGTGGATTCCGGCGAGCGCTTCGACATCGTGCTCGCCATGGAGGTGGTCGAGCACGTCGTCGACATGCCGGTCTTCGTGCGGAAGGCGGCCGAGGGCGTGAAGCCCGGCGGCCTGATGTTCGCCGCCACGATCAACCGGACCATGCGTTCCTTCGCGCTCGCCATCGTCGGGGCGGAATACGTCCTGCGCTGGCTGCCGAAGGGCACGCACGATTGGGAGAAGTTCGTCACGCCGGCCGAGCTGAGCCGGGCCGTCGAGGCGGGCGGCCTCGTCGTCACCGACACGACCGGCGTCGTCTACAACCCGCTCGGCGACACCTGGCGGGCGAGCCGGGATACGGGGGTCAACTACATGATCGCGGCCGAGCGGCCGGCCTGAACCCCAGGCGTCGCCCCTCGTTGACGCCGGCAGGCAGAGGAGGCGTCGATGCTCGAGAAGATTCCGCACGCGGTCGGCGAGGCCCTCTCCGGCCTCAAGGCCGGCCTGGAGAAGACGGCCTACCACGCGGCGTTCGGCGACGTGCCGGCCTCGATCAGCGTCACCAGCAAAGCCTTCGCGGATGGGGCGGCGATGCCCGCCCGCTTCACGGCGGACGGGACCAAGGTCTCGCCGCCGCTCGCCTGGACGGGGGTGCCCCACGGCGCGCACAGCGTCGCAATCCTCGCCGAGGACGCGGACAGCCCGACACCGAATCCCCTCGTCCACCTCATCGTCTGGAACCTCGCGGGCGCGGACGATGCGCTGCCCGAGGGGGGGATCGCGAGCCCCGGCGGCCCCGGAGCGCATCTCAACCTCGGCCGGAACAGCTTCCTGAAGGACCAGTACCTGCCGCCCGATCCGCCGAACGGGCACGGGCCGCACCGCTATGTCTTCCAGGTCTACGCGCTCGACCGCACCCTCGATCTCGAAGCGTCACCGGGGCGCACCGCGCTCCTCGACGCCATGCGGGGCCACGTCCTCGCCAAGGGACAATTGACCGGGACCTACGCGCGAGGCTGAGGTCCGCTTGCTGCGCGCCCCCGATTCCGGCAAGCACGGCCGGACCGGCGGAGACGCGCGATGAAAGCCTTGCTGTGCACACGCCTCGGGGGGCCCGAGGATCTCGTGATCGAGACGCTGCCGGATCCCGAACCCGGGCCGGGCGAGGCTCTGGTGCGGGTGACGGCCGCCGCGCTCAATTTCTTCGACACGCTGATCATCGCCGGCCGCTATCAGGTGAAGCCGGACCTGCCGTTCTCGCCCAGCGGAGAGGCCTGCGGCGTCGTCGAGGCCCTAGGCCCGGACGTCGCGGGCTTCTCGGTCGGCGACCGGGTGATCGTTCACGTCAAGTTCGGCACGGCCCGCGAGCGCGTCGCCGTCGCCGTGCGCCATCTCACCCGCGTGCCGCAGGGGGTCTCCGACGCGCAGGCGGCGGGGCTCACCATCACCTACGGCACCTCGCTTCACGCGTTGCGGGACCGGGCGAATCTCCGGCCGGGCGAGACGCTCGCGGTACTCGGCGCCTCGGGCGGGGTGGGCCTCGCCGCGGTCGAGCTCGGCGCGGTGCTCGGCGCTCGGGTGATCGCCTGTGCCTCGTCCGACGAGAAGCTCGCAGTCGCCCGCGCGCACGGGGCGCACGAGACGCTGGTCTACAAGCCGGAGACCCTGCGCGACGACCTCAAGGCGCTGACGGGGGGAGAGGGCGTCGACGTGGTCTACGACGCGGTCGGCGACGCCTACGCGGAGCCGGCCCTGCGGGCGCTCGCCTGGAAGGGCCGCTTTCTCGTCGTCGGCTTCGCGGCCGGGGAGATCCCGCGCCTGCCGCTCAACCTCGTGCTCCTGAAGGGCATCGACGTGCTCGGCGTGCATTGGGGCGTCTTCGTCGAGCGCGAGCCTGAGGCGCATCAGGCAAACCAGCGCCAGCTTCTCGACTGGGTCGCCGAAGGTCGCCTCACCGCGAAGGTGCACGGTGTCTATCCGCTTGAGGATTACGCGGAGGCGCTCGGTATCCTCAAGCGGCGAGAGGCGGTGGGCAAGGTCCTGCTGCGGCCCTGAAGCCCGGCCGCCGTCAGAGCAGGCCCCGCTCGCTGGCGAGCGCGACCAGATCGGATTGCGGACGCGCGCCGATGTGCTGGATCACCTCCGCGGCGGCCAGCGCCCCGAGGCGGGCGCTCGTCACGTAATCGAGGCCGCGGGCATGACCGGCGAGGAAGCCTGCCGCGAAAAGGTCGCCCGCGCCCGTCGAATCGACCACTTCGCGCACCGGCGCGACGCCGACGCTGCGGATCTCGCCACCCTTCACGACGACCGAGCCTTCCTCCGAGCGGGTGACGAGGCCGAGAAGGTGCCGCCCGTGATTGTCGCGCTCGTCGCGCAGCGCCCGGATCGCCGCCTCGGCGTCCTCGGTCTCGTAGAGGCTCTTCAGCTCGCCGATGTTGGCGAACAGGATGTCGATGCTGCCGTCGCGGATCAGGCCGAGAAATTCCTCGCGGTAGCGCCCGACGCAGAAGGCGTCGGAGAGCGTCAGCGCCACGGCGTGGCCGGCATTGTGGGCGATCTTGACGGCCTTGCGGAACGCGTCCTTCGCCGCCGGCGGATCCCAGAGGTAGCCTTCGAGGTATGTGACGCGCGCGCTCGCCACCAGCGCCTCGTCGACGTCGGCCGGCGAGAGGCCCTGGCAGGCGCCGAGGTAGGTGTTCATCGTGCGCTCGCCGTCGGGCGTCACCAAGACGAAGCAGCGGGCGGTGGCGGGCCCGTCCGTGGCGGCCGGGACCCTGAACCGGACGCCGGTCGCCTTGAGATCATGCGCGAACAGGCCGCCGAGCTCGTCGTCGCGGACCTTGCCGACGAAGCCGGTCTTCGCGCCGAGCAGCGCTGCGCCGACCGCGGTGTTCGCACCCGACCCGCCGGAGACGATGGTGGCCGGGCCCATGACCGAGAACAGGTCCTCCGCCCTCGCCTCGTCGATGAGCTGCATGGCGCCCTTGTGCACGCCCTGCTCGGACAGGAACGCGTCGTCCGTGCGCGCAATGACGTCGACGATGGCGTTGCCGAGGACGAGGAGATCGAGGGATTCGGTCATGCGGGCATCCTGCGCAGGCGGTCGGGAAGCGTGGGCGCGCTGTCGCACCCGTGCAGGCAAGGGTCAAGCCGCGAGCGGGGAACGTCGAGGCTCAGACGTCTGCGGGGCAGGCCCAGGGCGCTCAGTGCATCACTGAGAGCGATCTGCACCCGAAACCTTGTACGCGCGTGCCGAGCCCGCTGCGGGAACTTCGCGTGCATCTCGCCACCGATCAGTTCGTAACGACGTGGCCGATCCGCCGACCACGCGAGGAACTCGTCCAGGGACATCCTCGGCTGCGGGGAGGCGCGCAGGTTCGACGGCGTAGCGCGACCTGAAAATGCGACGCAGGACGCGCGGGCGGCCGACGCCTATTGCAGTGTCTTCACCTCGCACTGGGCGTAATCCGCGCTCGCCTTGACGTAGGCGTTGAGCTTCTGGACGTAGACCTCGGCGAGCGGCCGGAACGCTTGCGCCTGCGCGTTGTAGGCCTTCACCGCGTCATTGTAGCTGTAGGCCTCCCAGCCGGGACAGCCGCCCTTGGCGTCGAGGCACGCGGGCTTCTCCGGCAGCGGCGGCTTGGCCGGCTTCGATTCCGGAGGCGGGGGCTCGGGTCGCGTGCAGGCGGCCCGGGCGCCCATTGTCAGGGCGAGCAGGACCAGGAGGCTACCGAGAACTGCGCGCATCCGTCATGGTCCTCGCTGGCCGCGGCGACCGTGAGCTTGTCGGCTATCCCATCCCGCGCGGCAAGCGGCGCGGATCACTCAGCTGGCACGACGCGCGATGGCGCGTGTGCCGGACGCCCTCGGGTGGACCCGGTCGAGGGTGACCCCGAACGAGGTTGACGAGGGGTAGGGCGAGCCCCGCGGCCAGCACCCACCAGGCGGGGCGGATCACGTAGGAGAAGTCGAGGTTGGCGCCTAGCACCATGCTCGCCGGCACGCCGCTCTTCAGCCCGTACCACGCCGCCTCGAGGAGGGCGGTGGCGAGCGCCGAGACGAAAGCGAGGCCGATGAGCGGCACGGGGCGCGTCGGGAGCTGGAACCGCTGCATCAGGCGCCAGCCCATCAGCAGCAGGAACAGGCCGGTCCAGAAAACCGGATCCGAGACGTCGATCTTCGATTGCAGGAAGTAGTGGAACAGACCGAGCGCCGTGATCCCGTAGACGATCCGGTGGAGCCGGTTCCAGCCCTGTCCCATCCGGCGGATCATCGCGTCCGTCGAGGTGATTCCCAGCGCGATTAGGCCGATCAGCGCCACGAACCCGATCGTCAGGTAGAACCGGAGCGCGATCTCCGACACGACCTTCGTCAGGATGAAGTTCTGATCGACGACGTAGAGAGCGAGGTGGATCAACGCATAGGCGAGGGCGGTCAGCCCCAGCATCCGCCGCAGGTTGATCAGCTTCGGCCAGTTGGCGATCCGGCGCAGCGGCGTCACAGCGAGCGAGAGCAGTAGGAAGCGGATGCACCACTCGCCGGTGCCGTGCAGGAGCGCCGTGATCGGCTTCGCGCCGAGGGCATCCAGCGCGTAGGCGGCGGCAAGGTAGATCCCGGGCACGAGCGCGGACACGAAGACGGCGAGCTTCAGCCAGGAGAGGCGGCCGGCGCGGTCGCGCCAGGGCCGGGGCAGCGCTGAGGGGAGCGAGTGTGCAGGCATCGACAGATGGATTCGGGGATCCGGCTTGGCAGGGTGACGGCGCGAGCGCGAGGCGAAGTCTCGGTGCCGATGTCTCACGCGAACGCGGACGCACGATGGCACGGGGGAGTTCCCGTGCTGGGCCATTCGCCGCGGGGCCGCCGCGGTTACAGGGGACCCAAATCCGTCCCCGATATTCTCCTCCGGACCGCGTCGCCTCCGCCGCGCCATTGGGCTAGGTTTCGCCCCCCACACGCCATCGACAACGGATACGCACTGCGCTCCATGGCCGCTCGACACGCCTCACAGGACAGGATCCTCGGTGCCGATGCGATCGAGGCGATGACCGAGGCGGAGGCGAGAGCCCGCCACGAAGCCCTCTCCGCCGAGATCGCGGAGGCCGACGAGGCCTATCACGGTGCCGACGCTCCGATCATCACGGATGCCGCGTACGACGCTCTCCGCCGCCAACTGGAGACGATCGAGGCGCGCTTTCCCGATCTCGCCGGCACCGGCGCCGCCAGCGCGTCGGTCGGCGCGAAACCCTCGGAGAAATTCGCGAAGGTGCGGCACGCGGTGCCGATGCTGTCGCTGGGCAACGCCTTCGCCGACGAGGAGGTCGAGGAATTCGTCGCCCGCGTCCGGCGCTTCCTGAACCGGCCGGAGGGTGAGCCGCTCGCCTTTACCGCCGAGCCGAAGATCGACGGCCTGTCGCTCTCTCTGCGCTACGAGCGCGGCCGCCTCGTCACGGCGGCGACCCGCGGCGACGGCGAAGTCGGCGAGAACGTCACGGCGAACGCGCGCACCGTCCAGGACATTCCGGAGACGCTGAGCGGCGCGGACGTTCCGGAGATCTGCGAGGTTCGCGGTGAGGTCTATCTCAGCCACGCGGACTTCGCCGCCATCAATGCCCGCCAGGAGGTAGCGGGCAAGCCGCTCTTCGCCAATCCGCGCAACGCCGCCGCAGGCTCGCTGCGCCAGCTCGATCCGGGGATCACAGCCTCGCGGCCGCTGCGGTTCTTCGCTTATGCCTGGGGCGAGGTCCTGCCGTCCTTCGAGGGCACGCAGGGCGGGGTCATCGAGCGGTTTCGCGCCTGGGGATTGCCCGTCAACCCGCGGACCGCGCTCTGCGACGGCGCGGCGGAGATGCTCGCGCATTACCGGGCGATCGAGGAGGCGCGGCCCGACCTCGGCTACGACATCGACGGCGTCGTCTACAAGGTGAACGACCTCGGATTGCAGCGACGGCTCGGCTTCGTCTCGCGGGCGCCCCGCTGGGCGCTCGCGCACAAGTTCGCGGCCGAGACAGCCTTCACGGTGGTCGATGGGATCGAGATCAATGTCGGGCGCACGGGCTCGCTGAACCCGCTCGCCAAGCTCCGCCCCGTCACGGTCGGCGGCGTCGTGGTGTCGAACGCGACGCTCCACAACGAGGGCTACGTGCAGGGCGTCGGGGGTGACGGCGAGCCGATCCGCGACGGACGCGACATCCGTGTCGGCGACACGGTCGTGGTGCAGCGCGCGGGCGACGTCATCCCGAAGGTGATGGATGTCGTCATCGAGAAGCGGCCCGCGGATTCGACACCCTACGCCTTCCCGACCGCCTGCCCCGCCTGCGGAAGCCGGGCGGTGCGCGAGACGAACCCCCGCACGGGCAAGCTCGACGCGGTGCGCCGCTGCACCGGCGGCCTGATCTGCCCGGCCCAGAGTGTCGAGCGACTGAAGCACTTCGTCTCGCGCAACGCCTTCGACATCGAGGGTTTCGGCGAGACCTATATCGAGGTGCTGTTCGAGGCGGGCGTCGTGCGCCAGCCGGCGGACCTGTTCCGCCTCGATTTCGAGCGTCTGAAGGCCGCCATCGTGGCCCGGCGCGCGGCGCTCTCGGCGGAGCGCCGAGCGGCCGGCGAGGCGCCGAAGAAGGTCGCGAAGAAAAAGGGCGAGGACGAGGACAGGGCGATCAAGAACCTCGTCGCGGCGGTCGAGGCCCGTCGAAACCTGCCCATGAACCGGTTCCTGTTCGCCCTCGGCATCCCCCAGATCGGGGAATCGACGGCGAAGGCGCTCGCCAAGCGCTTCGCCGACATGCCGGCCCTGCTGGCGGCCTTGCGCGCCGCCGCCGACGCGCAGGCGGGGCCAGACTGGATCGAAATCTCGACGGTCCCGCGGATCGGCCCGACCACCCGCGATCGGCTCCTCCAAGTGGAAGCCGCCGACAGCGCGGAGGGAGTGCGGGCTCGCCTCACGGCCACCCAGCACGAGAGCCTGACGGCCCATTATGGGAGCCTGGAGTCGGCGGAGGCGGCGCTCGCGCGAGCCGCCGCGCAGCAGCCGGGGGAGGCGTACCACCTCTTTGCCGACGACGGCGAGATCGGGCCGGTGGCGACCGATTCGCTGATCCAGTTCTTCTCCGAGCCTCACAACGACGCGGCGGTGCGGGCGCTCCTCGCGGAGGTCGCGGTCGAGCCGATGCAGGCGGCGGGCGCCTCGGCGCTCTTCGCGGGTAAGACGGTGGTTTTCACGGGGTCGTTGGAGCGGATGACCCGCAACGAGGCCAAGGCCACGGCCGAGCGCCTCGGCGCCAAGGTCGCGGGCTCCGTCTCGGCCAAGACTGACCTCGTCGTGGCGGGTCCCGGTGCCGGCTCGAAGCTGAAGGATGCCGAGAAGCACAAGGTGCGCGTCGTCTCCGAGGACGAGTGGCTGGCGATGGTGGAGAGCGCCTGAGGCAGCGACGCCACTACGTCGATCTGCCGCGTCGATGCCTTCCCGGTTGCGCGGCGAGTCCCCGACACCCTATCGTCGGTTGCATGATCTGCCTGGCGATCGACTTCGAGACGGCGAACGAGCGGCGCGACAGCGCCTGCGCGGTCGGTCTCGCCTGGATCGAGCAGGGCCGCGTGGTGCGGCGCGCATCGCGGCTGATCCGGCCGCCGGAGCTGCGCTTCTCGCCCGGCAACATCCGCGTCCACGGTATTTTGCCTGCCGACGTGCGGGACAAGCCCGCCTTTCCGGACGTGATGGCGGAATTCCTGCCCGATCTCGAGCGCGGCCTGATCCTCGCCCACAACGCGCCCTTCGACATGGGCGTGCTGCGCGCTTCCCTTGCCGCTCACGGCCTGCCGGTCCCGGCTTTCTCCTATCTCTGCACGCTGCAGATCGCCCGGCAGGTTTTTCCGGATCCGGCAGGATGCGGCTTGGGTAAGGTGGCGGCGCGCCTGGGCATCCGCTTCGAGCACCACGATGCGGGCGAGGACGCCTTCGCCTGCGCCGAGATCGCGCTCGCGGCCGTGCGCCAGACGGGGCAGGGGATGTCGCCGGCCTGACGCGCGTGCTGCCGCTGCAGGTGACCCGGCTCGCGCCCGGGCCCGACCGGCCGCGCGCGGCACAGCCGGCGCGCGATGGCGTTGCCGGCCGCGCTCTCTTCGCGGCGCGGCGCGCGCAGAAGGCTCCGGACGCGATCCGCTTCATGATCCGCGGCAGCACCGGCAACCGCTATGAGGTGGAGCTCGAGGAGCGCCCGTTCGGCTTCTACCTGCGCTGTTCCTGCATGGCCGGCCGCAACCGGCGCCGCTGCCGGCACGTCGACGCGATGGTGGACGGGGACGTGACGGACCTGATCTCGGCGAATGTCGCCGACGTCGAGCGCCTGCGCCTCCTGATCGAGGGGGCCCCGACAGGCCACCGAATCGAGCCTAAACGGGTCGGGCGCGTACAGGCGGCCTGAGGCTGGGCGAGCAGCGAACGGTGGTCGCACGGACGGCGCGACCCTCTCCCGTTCGGGAGAGGGTCGGGATCACGGATGCGACCGGTCCGGAAAGGTCGCATCCGCCAAACGGTCGGCTCACGCAAACTCAGACCTCGCAAGTTGCGAGGTCGCTCCCTCACGCCGCCTGCCGGGCCGCCTCGCCATAGAAGGTGCCACCGGTCTCGGCCATGCGCAGGAGGTTGTCCGGCACGCCGAAGCGGGGGCCGTGCTTGGCCTCCAGGCCGCGGGCGAGATCTACGAAGGCTCTCGTGCCCATGAAGTCGATGTAGGACAGCGTGCCACCGGTGAACGGCGCGAAGCCGAATCCGAGGATCGAGCCCACATCCGCCTCGCGCGGGTCCGTCACCACGCCCTCGCCGACGGTGCGGGCCGCCTCCAGCGCCTGCACCACGAGGAGGCGGTGCTTCAGCTCCTGCACGTCGACCGAGTCCGGGTCGAGGCGGGCCGGCTGCAGATCCTGGAGGCCCGGCCAGAGACGCTTCGGCGCGCCCTCGGGATAGTCGTAGAACCCCTTCTTGTTCTTGCGGCCGAGACGGCCGTGAGTCTCGACGAGAGCGGTGAGGAGCTTCATCTGGCCGGAATCGACCGCATCCGGCCCGAGCTGCGCCTCGGTGGCCCGCGCGATCTTGAGGCCGAGGTCGAGCGCCACTTCATCGTTCAGTGAGAGCGGGCCGACCGGCATGCCCGCCATGCGCCCGGCTGCCTCGATCATGGCAGGCGGCACGCCCTCGAGCAGCATCTTGTGGCCTTCGAGGACGTAGGCGAGCACGCAGCGATTGGCGAAGAAGCCGCGGGAATCGTTTACGACGATCGGCGTCTTCTTGATCGCCCGCACGTAGTCGAGCGCGGTCGCCACCGCCCGGTCGCCCGTGGTGCCCCCCGGATGATCTCCACGAGCATCATCTTCTCGACCGGCGAGAAGAAGTGGATGCCGACGAACTGGTCTGGCCGCTGCGAAGCCTTGGCCAATCCCGTGATCGGCAGGGTTGACGTGTTCGAGGCGAAGATCACGTCAGGGCCGATCACGGCCTCGACCTTGCCGATCACCTCGGCCTTCACCTTCGGATCCTCGAACACGGCCTCGATCACGAGGTCGCACGCCTTCAGGTCCGCGTAATCGGCGGTGGCATGGATGCGGGCCAGCAGCGCTTCGCGGTCCGCACTCTTGGCGCGGCCCTTGTTGATCTGGTTCGTCACGAGCGTGTGAGCGTAGGCCTTGCCCTTCTCGGCGGCCTCGATCGACTGGTCGACCAGCACGACCTCCATGCCGGCATTGGCCGAGACATAGGCGACGCCAGCACCCATGAAGCCCGCGCCCACGACGCCCACCCGCTTGATGGCGCTCGGCGCCACGTCCTTCGGCCGGCGCGCACCCTTGTTCAACTCGCCCATCGAGATGAACAGGGTGCGGATCATCGCAGCCGCCTCCTTGGTCCGGAGGATGTTGGCGAAGTGCCGGCTCTCGACCTTGAGGGCGAGGTCCATCGGCAGCTGAAGGCCCTCGTAGACGGCGGTCAGGATCGCCTTGGCGGCCGGGTAATTGTCGTGCGTCTCGCGGCGGTAGATCGCGTTGGCCGGCGGCCAGATCATCATGCCGGCGGGCGAGTAGACCTTGCCCGAGGGCGCCTTGAACTTGGGCACGTCCCAGGGCGCGACCGCCGAGCCGCCGGCTTTGATCCACTCCTTCGCCTTGGCGACGATCTCGTCCTTCGGGGCGACCGCGTGGGCGAGGCCCATGTTGCGGGCCATCAGCGGGCGAATCTGCTCGCCCTTGAACAGCATCTGCAGGGCATCGCCCGTCTGCATCAGGCGGCCCACGCGCTGCGTGCCGCCGGCGCCGGGGAAGAGCCCGACCTTGATCTCGGGCAGGCCGACGCGGGTCCTGTCATCGTCGGAGAGAACCCGGTGGTGGCAGGCCAGCGCCAGCTCGAAGGCGCCGCCGAGGCAGACGCCGGCGATGGCCGCCGCGAACGGCTTCCCGCAGGTTTCGAGCTTCCGATAGAGCAGGCTGAGCCGGCGGGATTCTTCGAAGAAGGCGCGCATCGCGGCCTCCTCGCCCTGCTCGGCCTTCAGGCGCTCGTACTCGCGGCCGAGGCCCTGCAGCATGGTCAGGTCGGCGCCGCCCGAAAAATTGTCCTTGCCCGAGGTGATGACGCAGCCCTTGATCGACGCGTCACCCGCGACCGCGTCGACGATCTGCGCGAGCTCGTCCATCACCTCTGGGGTGATGACGTTCATCGAGCGGCCGGGCATGTCCCAGGTGGCCAGCGCGATGCCGTCGGCGTCGGCGTCGGTCTCGAAGCGGAAATTCGTGAGATTCATCGCTGATCCTCGGGTTGGCATCGGCGAGGCGGCTCGCCTGACCGGATCGTTCGGGCCGTCCCGCTCGGGACGGGGCACAGGGATTTGAGTCTCGGTGCCGGTCCTTCGGGCGGGGCCGGAGCCGTTGGGCTCCGGCCGCCTCGCGTCAGGGCGGCATCGGCCGAACCGGCCGTCCGTCCCGAGGCGCGTCGCCTTACTTCGCCGGCATCGGCATTCCGGCCGGGCCGCCGCCGTTCTCGCCGGCTGCAGCGACCGTCAGCATGTTGATGAGCTTCGTCACCGCATTCTGCGAGATCGTAGTCACCGTCGAGGACGGGTCGGCGTTGATCGTCTGGAACTTCTGGTAGGTCTTGTCGTCGTAGATCTCGTTGATGCGCTTCAGCTCGGCGAGCGAGAACTTGTCGGCGTATTCCTTGGCAAGACCCTCGGTCATGATCCCGCGCTGGTTCTCGAACTCGGCGCGGATCTCCTTGCGGATCGCGTCGGCCTTCTCGTCCTTCATCGGCGCGACGGTTTTTTCCAGGGCGACGTTGAACCCGTTCTCCAAGTTCTTGATCACGGTCTTCTGAACAAGAATCTTGGCCTCGGCGAGCTTGTCCGCGGCCTCGTCGGCGCGGGCGGCGAGCGGCAGGGTAAGGGCCGTCGTCAGGCAGAGGGTGGCGAGCAGTCGCATCATCGTGGCGTTTCTCCCGTGGCTGGTGTCGTGAGGCCGCACCGTTCGCCGCTACGGCCGCGCGCCCTCTATCAGCCCGCGCAAGGGTTTGGGAGGCGCGGCGTCGGTGCCGCACCCCCGGCGCTGCGTTTTTCACACCCGCTCGATGATGGTCGCCGTGCCCATGCCAGCGCCGATACAGAGCGTCACGAGAGCGCGTTCCTTGCCGGTGCGCTCCAATTCGTCGAGCACCGTGCCGAGAATCATCGCCCCGGTGGCGCCGAGCGGGTGGCCCATCGCGATGGCGCCGCCGTTCACGTTCACCTTGGCCGGGTCGAGGTCGAAGGCCTGCTGGAAGCGGAGCACCACGGAGGCGAAGGCCTCGTTGATCTCGAACAGATCGATGTCGGACAGGTTCATGCCGGCGCGCTTCAGGACCTTGCGCGTCACGTCGACGGGGCCGGTCAGCATCAGGGCCGGGTCGGAGCCGATGTTGGCGAAGGCCCGGATCCGCGCGCGGGGCTTCAGCCCGGCGCCGTCCCCGGCCTCCTTCGAGCCGATCAGCACCGCCGCGGCGCCATCGACGATGCCCGACGAATTGCCGGCGTGGTGGACGTGGTCCACGACCTCGACGTCCGGATGCGCGTCTGTCGCGACCGCGTCGAAGCCGCCCATTTGGCCCATCTGCACGAAGGAGGCCTTGAGCTGGCCGAGGGACTGCATGTCGGTGCCCGGCCGCATGTGCTCGTCGCGGTCGAGCAGCGTGATGCCGTTCACGTCCTTCACGGGCACCACGGAATTGCGGAACAGGCCCTCGCCCCAGGACTTCGCGGAACGCTTCTGCGACTCGACTGCGTAGCCGTCGCAATCGTCACGGCTGAATCCGTACTTCGTCGCGATCAGGTCGGCCGAGACGCCCTGGGGCATGAAGTAGGACTTGATGGCGATGTGCGGATCGACCGGCCAGGCGCCCCCGGAGGCACCGAGCCCGACGCGGCTCATCGATTCGACGCCGCCGCCGACCGTCATGTCGTGTTGACCGGCCATGACCTGGGCGGCCGCGAAATTGATCGCGTCGAGGCCCGAAGCGCAGAAGCGGTTGATCTGAACGCCGGGGACATGGGTGCCGTAATCGGCCACCAGGGCCGCCGCGCGGGCGATGTCGCCGCCCGCCTCGCCGACCGGATCGACGCAGCCGAGCACCACGTCGTCGACGCGCCGCGTATCGAGGGCATTGCGCGCCTGGATCGCCCGAAGCGCGGTCTCCGCGAGCCGCAGCGCCGTGACCTCGTGCAGCGAACCGTCCGGCTTGCCGCGCCCGCGGGGGTGCGGACGTGATCGTAGATGTAGGCCTCGGGCATGTGGGTTTCCTCGTTGTCCGACCGCCGGGTCGTGAGGGGTTGGCCGTATCCGGAGAGGCCGCACCCTGTCCCTCTCCCGAACGGGAGAGGGGACCCGCACTCAATCCTGCATCAAGCCGGCATTCTCAGAACGCCTCGACGGGCAGCGCCATCGTGGTGTCGGCGCCGACCTTGATGCGGGCGAGGCGCACGGCCGTCTCCGGCAGCATCCGCTCCATGTAGAATCGGCCGGTGACGAGCTTGGAGTCCATCCGCTCGGCCGAGCCGGTCCCCTGCCGCTTCCTCGCCGCCGCCGCCTTGGCGATGCGTGCCCACATGTAGCCCATCGCGACGAGGCCGAGGAGGTGCATGTAGTCGGTGGCGCCCGCGCCTGCGTTGTCGGGCTTCGCCATCGCGTTCTGCATGAACCACATGGTCGCGCCCTGCAGGTCGTTGAGCGCCGCCTGCAGCGGACCGGTGAAGGCCTTCAGCGCCTCGTCCTCGTTGTGGTCCTTGATGAAGGTTTGAACCTCGCCGAGGAAGGTCATCATGGCGCGGCCGCCGTCCTTGGGCAGCTTGCGGCCGATCAGATCCATTGCCTGGATGCCGTTGGCGCCCTCGTAGATCATCGCGATGCGGGCATCGCGCACAAATTGCGACATGCCCCATTCCTCGATGTAGCCGTGCCCGCCGAACAGCTGCTGGGCCGCGACCGCGTTCTCGAAGCCCCTATCGGTGAGCACACCCTTCACCACCGGGGTCATCAGGCCCATGTGGTCGTCGGCCGCTTGCCGCTCCTTTGCATCCTGCGAGCGGTGGACGATGTCGGATTGCAGCGCCGTCCAGAGCACGAGCGCGCGGGCCGCCTCGTTGAAGGCGCGGATCTGCATCAGAGTGCGGCGCACGTCGGGGTGCACGATGATCGGGTCGGCCGCCTTCTCGGGGGCCTTCGCGCCGGTGAGCGCACGCCCTTGAAGCCGGTCCTTCGCGTAGGCGACCGCGTTCTGGTAGGCGACCTCGGACTGGCCAAGCCCCTGCACGCCGACGGCGAGCCGTGCCTCGTTCATCATCACGAACATAGCGTTGAGCCCGCGATTGGCCTCGCCGACGAGCCAGCCCTTAGCGCCGTCGTAGTTCATGACGCAGGTCGAATTGCCGTGTATGCCCATCTTGTGCTCGATCGAGCCGCAGGACACGCCGTTGCGCTCGCCAACCGACCCGTCCGCGTTCACGAGGAACTTCGGCACCACGAAGAGCGAGATGCCCTTGGTGCCGGCCGGCGCGCCCTCGATGCGGGCGATGACGAGATGCACGATGTTCTCGGACATGTCGTGCTCGCCGGCCGAGATGAAGATCTTGGTGCCGGTCAGGCTGTAGGAGCCGTCGCCGTTCGGGGCCGCTTTGGTCTTGAGAAGGCCGAGATCCGTGCCGCAATGGGGCTCGGTGAGGTTCATGGTGCCGGTCCAGGCCCCCTCGACCATCTTCGGCAGGTAGGTCTTCTTCTGCTCCTCGGAGCCGTGCACGAGGAGCGCCGCGATCGCGCCCTGGGTCAGGCCCGGATACATCGCGAGGGCGAGGTTCGCGGACGAGGCGAATTCCTGGATCGCGGTGTTCAGAATCTGGGGCAGGCCCTGGCCGCCGAATTCCTCGGGCACCGAGAGACCCATCCAGCCGCCGGCGGCATAGGCATCGTAGGCGGCCTTGAAGCCCTTCGGCGTGGCGACCGAACCATCGGCGTTGCGGGTGCAACCCTCTTGGTCGCCGGGAAGGTTCACCGGGGCCAGCATTTCCTCGGCGAGCTTACCGCCTTCCGAGAGCACGGCCTCGACCACGTCGGGGGAGGCGTCCGCGAAGCCGGGTAGATTGTCGTGCCTGTGGATGCCGAGCACGTCGTTGAGCAGGAACAGCACGTCCTCGACCGGGGCGCGATAGCTCGGCATCTCGTATCCTCCGTCAGGGGCGTTCGGTCGCCCTCGATAGCACGGCCGCGCTTCTCGGCAGCGCGACTCTCTTGATAGTTCATATGTAAACTATCTCGGCACCGGAGGGCAAGAGGGGTCGGCGGCGGACCGCTGGGTCCTATTGTCCGAAACGAGACCCTGCTTAACGGGGTGTTTACCAAGAAAGTTAATTGTTCGGGCCAACGGCTCGGTCTGCTGAACCTGCGCGAATCTGCGGGCGAGGCGGCGGCCGGCACCGGAAGTCGCCGACCCCAGGTCCGATGATGACACGCAACGCCTCCCCGAGCTTCGAGGGCTTCGATCCGGACGTGATCGAGGCGGCCCGGGAGGTCGCCCGCCGCGCGGGCGTGCCGCTCGAGACCTGGATGGCGTCGGTCCTGCCCGCGGAGAAGAAGCCCGCGCGCCGGCGCCGGTCCGCCGCGGAGACCAAGGCCGAAGCGAACTCACCCGCGACGGAAACCGATCTGCCGGCACGGACGCCTCCGGCGGCCGAGATCCCGGCGGCTGCACCGGATGTCAGCCAGCGATTCTCCGAGACGCTCGACGCCCTGATGACCCGCCTCGACGCGATCGATCGCACGATGGCCGAGGACCGCAAGGCGTCCCGCGACGCGGCCGGGCACCGCATTGCCGAGATCGAGACCCGCATCGCGGAAGTCGTCGGGGCGGGCACGGAGCCCGTCCAGAAGGTCGCCGAGCGGCTCGGCGACATCGAGCGCCGCATGAACGAGCTCGGCGAGCAGCTCGCCGCGCCGCGTCCCCTCGGACGCCGCGGCCGCCCGGCCGTCGCCGAGAAGCGCGACGCCGTCAGCGAGATCCGTCAGCGCCAGCGCGAGCTCGACGCCGCGAGCGGCGATCCCGGCACCGTCGGCACGATGCAGCGGGATCTGGAGAGCCGGCTCGACCCGTCGCGCACGCCGTCCCCGGCGATCAGCGAGCTGCAGCGCGAGACCAGCCGCCTGCGCGAATCGATCGGCGGACTCGCGACCGGGCGCGACGTCGGCGCGCTGGAGCAGGCGATGCTGTCGCTGGCAGACGGTGTGCAGCGGACGCAGGAGCCCGCCGACCTCGCCGCCATCGCCGGGCCGATCGAGCTGATCCGCGTGCAGGTCGAGCGCCTCGCCGACGACGTGGCCGACAACGTGCACGCTCGGGTCGCGAGCGACGTCGAACGCCTCGCCGCCCGCGTCGACAGCGCGCTCACCGGTGGGGCTCCGGGCTTCGCCGACCGCGACGCGCTCGCGAACCTCTTCGGCGAGCTCGACGAGATCCGCCGACTGATCGCCTCGCTCGCGGGACCCGAGCGCATCCAGAGCCTCGCGCAGGGCGTTCAGGCGATCAGCGCCCAGATCGCGCAATTGCAGCACGGCTACGGCGTCGACCATTCCGAGATGGCGAAGCTGCGTCCCCTGCTTGAGGAGATCCGCTCCGGCCTCAAGGCGCCGAATGCCGGCGACCTCGCGGGCCAGATCCAAGCGATGGCGGAGAAGCTCGACGCCCTCCACGACAGCGCCTCGCGCTCCGCCCCCGCCGAATCGCGGGCGATCCTCGGGCGCATCGACGCGCTCGCCGACCGGATGGAGCGCGTGAGCGCGAGTCCCGTCGGCGATCTCATCGACCGGCTCGAGGATATCGGCGAGAGCCTGCGAAAGCCGGCACCCCCGAGCGCGGAGCTCGCCTCGATCCAGGGTCAGTTGCGAAACCTCGCCGAGAAGGTCGACCGCGTCGGCGCGAAGGATGGCGGCGAGGGGCTCGACGCGCTGGAGCGTCAGGTGCTCGCGCTCACGAACCGGATCGATGCCCGCGGCGCGGATCCGACGCTCGCGAGCCTCGAGCGGACCATGAGCGAGCTGCTGCATCAGGTCTCGGCCCTCCGGGAGGAGTCGCCGATCGAGGCCGCGGCGGAACTCGCCGCGCGGAACGCCGTCGCGGAGGTGGTCGGGCGCACCCACGGCGCGGACGCGGCGGAACTGGGCGGCCTGCGTGCCGCCTTCGCCGATCTCGTGATCCGGCACGAGGCGTCGGATCACCGCCTGCAATCGACCCTTGAGGGCGTCCAGACCGCCCTCGACAGGCTCGTCACGCGTCTCAGCCTGCTCGACGGCGACGCGACAGTCCTGCGCGCCGCGCCGCGGGCAGCACAGGCCGTCGAGGAGCCGATCGACGAGCGGCTCCTCTCCTCGACCAGCATGCCGGCGCCGCGGATGCGCGCGGCCAAGCGGCCGGAACTGCCCCGTGTTCCGGTCGGTGCTCCGTCGCCGTCCGCCGAGCCCGGCCGCATTGCCGACGAGCTTCTGGAGCCCGGCGCCGGCCGTCCGTCGCGCGAGCGGTCCGCGGAGGCTGCCGAGCCCGGCGAGGCCTCGGCCGACATCAAGACCAGCTTCATCGCGGCAGCCCGCCGCGCCGCCCAGGCCGCGCAGGCCGAGGTCGCCTCCGAGGCGAGCCTTGCGACCGACGTCAGGGGAGAGCGCTCCGCCCTCCGCGCCTCCCTCGCGGCGCCTCGGCCGGCGAGCCGCACCTCGCGGCTGAAGGCCGAGATCGACCGGCGCCGCCGGCCCCTGCTGCTCGGCCTCGCCGCGATCGTCCTCGTGCTCGGTGCGCTGCAGGCGCTCGGGCTTCACGAGGACCCGGCGCCAGCGCCGGTCGCCGCACCGCAGGTGGTGGAGGCCGCTCCGCGCGACGCCGCGCCGCCAGCCGACTTGCAGGGTCAACCGTCGCCCCAGGCCGCGGCGCCCGCGGAGGCTGCGCGGCCGCCGGTCACCGCCGACCCGCAGACCACTCAGGCGATCGGTGGCCCCGCCGCCGAGGCGCCTCGCGCGACGCCGCCGGCGAAGTCGGCCGCACCGCAGATCGCCGGTATGGGCGGTTTCGCGGGGGAGCTCGCGAGCGTCCCGACCGGCCTCGCCAAGCTCCGCCAGGCGGCCCTGGAGGGTGATGGGGCCGCGATCTACGAACTCGCCGCGCGCGAGGCGGACGGCCGCGGGATGCCACGTGATCTTGCCCTCGCGGCCAAGCTCTACGAGAAGCTCGCCGCGAGCGGCTACGCCCCGGCGCAATACAAGGTCGCCGGCCATTACGAGAAGGGCTCGGGCGTGGTGCGCGACCTCGGCCAGGCGAAGCTCTGGTACGGCCGTGCGGCCGAACAGGGGCACGCCCGCTCGATGCACAACCTCGCCGTGCTCTACGCCGAAAATCCCGGTCCCTCCGGGCGGCCGGACTACGCCACCGCCTCCTCCTGGTTCCGGCGGGCGGCCGAGTTCGGCGTGCGCGACAGCCAGTACAATCTCGCCGTCCTCTACGCCCGCGGCATGGGCGTCACGCAGGATCTCGTCCAATCCTACGCGTGGTTCTCCGCCGCAGCCGCGCAGGGGGACGAGGATGCCGCCAAGAAGCGCGACGATGTCGGCGCCAAGCTCCCGCCGAGCGATCTTGCCAATGCGCGCAGCATCGCCGCCGGCTTCAAGCCCCGCAAGGCCGAGCCGCTCGTCAACGAGCCGCCGCAACCCAAGGACGCCCCGGGCGCGATGACGCTGCTCGGCGCCCCGCCGCCGCCTGCCCTCGCTGGCGGCTTCCAGCCGGCCAAGAACCGGATCTGAGCCGACGAAACGACGGCACGCCGGCGAAGCTTGGCCATATTGCCGCAGCGCGGGAACCGCGTGGCATGAGAGCCGTATAATCGTTCGGACGTGCCGATCCCGCGGGGTCGGCGCCTTTCAACCGGGAGTGCGGATGGCGCGCGTGACACCGGTTCCCCTCGGGGCCGTCATCCTCGGCGTCGCCGGGCTGATCCCGTTCCTCGGCTTTGCGGCGCTCGCCGTGAGCGGCACGGACGGGGGGCTCGGCACCATCGGCCTGTCGCCGCGCACGATCCTGTCCGCCTACGGCGCCGTCATCGCCTCGTTCCTCGGCGGCATCCGCTGGGGCGCCGCGGCCGCGCGCAATGCCGGCAACGCCGATTACCTCGTGGCCATCGTGCCCTCCCTCCTGGCCTGGGCGGCGCTGGCCGCGCCGGCTCCCTGGGATCTGCGCATGCTCGGCGGACTTGTCCTGGCCTGGGGGCTCATCGACCAGGATCTGCCCCGGCGCGGCTTGGTGCCGACATGGCTCGGCCGCCTGCGGCTGGTGCTGTCCGGGGTGGCAGGCGCCGCGCTCCTGATCGCGGCCTGAGCTCGAGTCTCAGTCTCGCGCGAGCATCGTGCGGCCGATCGCGAAGACGCGGCCGTCGCCGAGGAGGTGTGCGGTGAAGCCGCCGGGAAAGAGCGGCTCGAAGGCGCGGTCGCGCACGTTCAGCCCGCCGGTATACGCGCCGAAGGCCGGCATGATCAGGCGGTGACCGTCCGTGACAAAGCAGCGGCGGCGCACGGCGCGCCCGCGCATCGCGACCTTGCCGCAGGGATGGAGATGCCCCGCGATCTCGCCCTCGGCGGCGTCCGGCGTCGGCTCGTGGCGGAGCGTGAGGCCGCCGAGGCTCAGCGTCTCGGCGTAGCGTCCGCCGACACCCTCGTTGACTGCCGCGTCGTGATTGCCGGCGATCCAGACCCAATCCCGGCCCTCCTGCAAGGCCGCGATCATGGCCCGGTCTCCGGGCTCCATCCGCTCGGGCCCGCGCGCATCGTGGAAGGAGTCGCCCAGCGCCACCACGCGGTGCGGGTCGAAACGGGCGATCGCCTCGTGCAGGCAGGCCAGGGTCTCGCGGGTGTCGTAGGGCGGCAGGAATTGGCCGGATCGCGCGGCGTAGGACGAGCCCTTCTCCAGATGGAGATCGGAGACGACGAGGGTGCGGTGGGCCTCCAGCCAGAGGCCGCCGCACAGGTCGAGGGTCAGGCTCTCGCCGGCCAGCGTCAGGCCGGGGGCCTTGGTGGTCTTCTCAAGTCTCTGGCCGAGCGCCAAGATCGCATCCTCACGCGTGATGAGGGCGTCATCGCTCACGCCAGCGCCTCTTCGAGAAGCTGTGCCTCGGCCTCAGCCAGAATCTCGTCGGCCCCCTCGCCGTAGACCCGTTCGCGCCCGATCTCAAGCATGACGGAGACGGAGAGGGGCGAGACGCGGTCGAGCGCCTTGTGGATGATTCGCCCCTGGATGCGCCTTAGCATCATGCCGAGGCGCCTCACGTCGAGGAGTCCGGTTGCCGCATCCTGGCGGGCTGCACGCAGGAGGAGGTGGTCGGGCTGGTGCTTGCGCAGCACGTCGTAGATGAGGTCGGTCGAGATCGTGACCTGGCGGCCCGTCTTCTTCTGGCCGGGAAAGCGTCGCTCGATCAGCCCGGCGATCACGGCGCATTGTCGGAAGGTGCGCTTCATCATTGCGGATTCGTCGAGCCACGCCTCCAGATCGTCGCCGAGCATGTCCTCGGCGAACAGCGCCTCCAGGAAATCCGGCTCGAACCCGATCCGCTCGCCGACGTCGCGCGTCGTCCAGATGGCGATGCCGTAATCGTTGGCCGCGAAGCCGAGAGGCCTCAACCGCGCCCGCTCCAGGCGCCGCGTCAGCAGCATGCCGAGTGTCTGGTGGGCGAGACGGCCCTCGAACGGGAAGGCCGTGACGTAGTGCCGGCCGCCGCGGGGGAAGGTCTCGACGAGGAGGTCGCGCGGTCCCGGCAGCAGGGAGCGGCGGCGCTGCTGCAGGAGGTAATCCGAGACCTGCCGCGGCAGGCGGTCCCACTCGAACGGATCGGCGATGAGGGCGCGCACCCGCGCGGCGAGGAAGGTGGAGAGCGGGAACTTAGCGCCCGCGTAGGAGGGGATCGCCGGGTCGGTGCCGGGGCCCGCCTTCGTCACCAGCGCCTCATCCTCGGTGAGGCCCTCGAAGCGCAGCACCTCGCCGGCGAACAGGAAGGTGTCGCCGACGGTGAGCGTCTCTGCGAAATCCTCCTCGATCTCGCCCAGCACCCGGCCGGTCCTCGGCAGAACCGTGCCGGGCTTTCCGCGCAGCGCGCGGGCGAGGCGGACCTTCACCGTCGTCGCCTCGATGATGGTGCCGACATTCATCCGGTATTGCTGGGCGACGCGCGCGTCGCGCACCCGCCAGCGCCCGTCCGGCCCGCGCAGGATCTTGGCGAAGCGCTCGTAGGCCCGGAGCGCGTAGCCGCCGGTGGCCACGTAGTCGACGACCTGCTCGAAATCCTCCCAGGTCAGGCCTGCGTAGGGCGCGGCCGTCGTCACCTCGTCATAGAGCGCGACCGGATCGAAGGCGTCGGCGCAGGCCATGCCGAGGACGTGCTGGGCGAGCACGTCCGGCGCGCCGATCCGCGCGTCGGGCGTGTCCTGCGCGGCCTCCTCGACGGCATCGAGGGCCGCCTGGCACTCGAGGATCTCGAACCGGTTCGCCGGCACCAGATAGGCCTTGGAGGGCTCGTCCATGCGGTGGTTCGCCCGACCGATCCGCTGCATGATCCGGCTCGCGCCCTTCGGCGCGCCGATATTGACGACGAGATCGACGTCGCCCCAGTCGATGCCGAGATCGAGGGTGGCGGTGCAGACGATCGCCCGCAATTGCCCGGCCGCCATCGCCGCCTCGACGCGGCGGCGCTGCTGCGCGTCGAGGGACCCGTGGTGGAGCGCGATCGGCAGCACGTCGTCGTTGAGCCGCCAGAGTTCCTGGAACGTGTACTCGGCCTGGAGACGCGTGTTGACGAAGACCAGCACCGTGCGGTGCGCCCGGATCAGGTCGTAGATCGCGGGCATCGACTGGTAGGCGGTGTGGCCGGCGAGCGGTAGCCGCAGGTCGATTTCCAGCATGCGCAGGTCGGGCTTGGCGCCACCCGCGACGACGACGAGGTCGGCCATCGGACCGCTGCTCGGCGCGCGATCCCCCTCGCCGGAAGGCGCCGGGAGCGCTGTTTGCGGGACGAGGTACTTCCGCAGCTCGTCGGGCTCGCGCACCGTCGCCGACAGGCCGACCGCCGTCAGGCCGTGGCTGAGGCGGTGGAGGCGGGCGAGCGCCAGCGAGAGCAGATCCCCGCGCTTCGAGGTGACGAGGGCGTGCAGCTCGTCGAGGATCACGCAGCGGAGCGAGCCGAACAGCTCCGCCGCTTCCCGGTGCGCGATCAGGAGCGAGAGCTGCTCGGGCGTCGTGAGCAGGATGTCCGGCGGCCGCTCGATCTGCCGCGTCCGCTTGTGAGCGGGGGTGTCGCCGGTGCGGGTCTCGACCCGGACGGACAGGCCCATCTCGGCGATCGGCGCGTCGAGATTGCGGGCGATGTCGACGGCGAGCGCCTTTAATGGCGACACGTAGAGCGTGTGCAGGCCGCCGCCCATCTTGGACGGCGGCCGCTGCGAGAGCGCGACGAGGCTCGGCAGGAAGCCGGCGAGTGTCTTGCCCGCGCCGGTCGGGGCGACGAGGAGCGCTGAGCGGCCTCCGCCGGCGAGGCGCAGGAGGTCGAGCTGGTGAGGCCGCGGCCGCCAGCCGCGCCGCGCGAACCAATCCGCGAAGACGGGCGGCAGGTAAGGGCCTTCAGGCAAGGGCAGTGAGGAAGCGGTCGATCAGCTCGAGCGCCCGCTCGCTCATCTCGCCGGGATAGCGCACGAAGACGTGGCAGCCGCCGGGATAGACCGCGGTATGGCCGCCATTGCCGGCCACCGCCCAGCGGGCCGACATGTAGAGGGTGTCGTCGATGAGCGGATCGGCGGTACCGATCGTGAACAGGGCCGGCGGCAAGCCCTTGAGGTCGGCGTAGAGGGGCGAGACGTCCGGCCGGCGCCGGTCGACCCCCGCGCGCACGTAATCGTCGGCGAAGCGGGTGAGGTCGCGCGTGTTCACCACGAGCCGCTCCTCGCCCCAATTGCGCACACTCGGCGTCAGCCCGAGGTCGTAGAAGCCCGCATTGAGGTTGGCGCCCCGGAAGGCACGGGGCATCTTGTGCCGGTCGCGCAGGCGCAGCAGCACCATCACGGCGAGGTGCGCGCCGACCGACTCGCCTCCGATCGTCAGCGCCTGCACGCCGAGCTCCGTCTTGCCGGGACCGGCGAGCCAGAGGGCCGCGGCCTCGCAATCTTCCAGCGCCGCGGGGTAGGGGTGCTCCGGCGCGAGCCGGTACTCCACCGAGAGGCAGACGAAGCCGCAATTGTCGGCGATTCGCTCCAGCCAGGGGTCCTGCTCGTCGGCCGAGCCCCACACCCAGCCACCCCGATGGATGTGGAGGTAGGCACCGCGGGCCGTTTGTCCGGGCCGCAGGCGGGGACGGATCACCCGCAGGGACAGGGGACCGCCCGGCCCCTCGATCGTCAACGTCTCGGCCCGGGCGCTGCGCGGCATCGCAGGCGAGGCCTGGGTGCCGCGACGGCGGCGCGCGCGCACCTCCGCAATCGGCAGGTCCCAGGGATCCTCCTGCGCGGCGTGCGCGGCGACGATCTCGGCGTTGAGCCGCTTCGTTTCGGGATCGATCGTCGCCGGGTCGAAGAGGGCGTGGTCGATCATAGGGCCTTCGTCTCGTCGGTGGAGTTCGAGGGTAACACGGTTGCGCACAAGCTTGGACGGTCCATCCCGCTTCGGCACACGCGGCTGATTGCGCAAGGCTCGAAGGCGGGCGGTCCGTGTGATCTTGGCGGGCCGGCGCCGCATTGCCATCTCGGGGTAGGGCGCGAAACCGCCTAACGCTCCAGGCCGCGGCGGGTTTCGCGGAAGGTGTGACGCATCCGTCACGCTTCCGCCGGGTTCGGGCGGTTGGAAGAGGCGAATTCGCCGAGGAACACGCATGATCGTCGAGCACGACCCGCGCCGCCAGGGTTCTCAGTACCAGGGCTCGCCGTACCAGGCGCCGCCGCACGGCTACGGCGGGCAGCGATCGTCAACGCTGCGCCGCTTCCTGGGTGGTTCGCCGGCCGCGGTCTTCCTGCGCCTGCTGTTCCTGTCGATCCTCGTCGGCGCCTTCATGGCAATGCTCGGCCTGACGCCGGCGCGCCTGTTCTGGCACGCCTACGACACGGTGCGCGCGCTGGTCGATCTCGGCCTCGAGGCGTTCCACGATTTCGGCGGCTGGATCGTCGCGGGAGCGGTCGTGGTCGTGCCCTTGTGGTTCATCTCGCGCCTGTTCGCAGTCTCGAAGTAGCGCCGTCCGCCTCCCTCGTGGAGGCGGCGCTCTCATCCTCGAAGTCGGACCTCACGCCATGCACGCCCCGGTGCCCGTGACCGGGCGGCGCGTCCTCGCCCTCGCCCTGCCGATGACGCTGGCGAACGTCACGACGCCGATGCTCGGCTTCGTCGGGGCGGCCGTGATCGGGCGCCTCGGCGACGCGGCGCTGCTCGGCGCTATGGCGCTCGGGGCCGTGATCTTCGACGCGATCTTCTGGTCCTTCGGGTCGCTGCGCATGGCGACCGCCGGCCTCACCGCGCAGGCGGTCGGCGCCCGCGACGGATCGGAAGTCGACCGGACGCTCGCCCGCGCTCTGGCGGCGGGGGCGATCGCCGGCCTCGCCATCGTCGTCCTTCAGGTGCCGCTCGGCGCGGGCGCCATTGCGGTGAGCGGCGCGAGCCCGGCCGTGGCGGAGGGGCTCGCCACCTACTTCCACGTCCGCATCTTCGCCGCGCCCTTCACGCTCGCGAATTACGCGGTGCTCGGCGCGGTGCTCGGGCGCGGGCGCACCGATCTCGGGCTGCTGCTGCAGGTCGCGATCAACTGCGCCAACATCGCGTTGACCCTGCTCTTCGTTCTCGTCTTCGGCTGGAACCTCGCCGGCGCGGCCGGGGCCACGCTGCTCGCCGAGGCGTTCGGCCTCGTTCTCGGCCTCGCGATCCTCGCCCGGCTCGGCACCCATCCCTTCCGAGTGCCGCTCGCGTCCGTGCGCGATCCAGCTGCCCTCCGGCGGATGCTGAGCGTCAACCTCGACGTCCTGATCCGGACGCTCGCGCTCGTCGCGGGCATCGCCCTGTTCTCGGCGCTCGGGGCGCGGATGGGCGACGTGACGCTCGCCGCCAACGCGGTCCTGTGGAATCTCTTCCTGATCGGCGGCTTCTTCCTCGACGGCTTCGCCACCGCGGCGGAGACCCTGTGCGGTCAGGCGATCGGTGCGCGCTCGGTCGACGCGTTCGGGCGGGCCGCGCGCCTCAGCATGCTCTGGTGCCTCGGATTCGGTGTGGCCGTGAGCCTGATCGCCAATCTCGGGGGTGATCTGTTCATCGCCTCGGTGACGACGAACGCGGAGGTGCGCGCGGTGGCGCGCCACTACCTGCCGCTCGCCGCGCTCGGACCGCTCGTCGCGGCGACACCCTTTGCCTACGACGGGATCTACATCGGCGCGACCTGGACGCGGGCCATGCGCGACCTGATGCTCGCCGCCGTCCTCGCCTACACGCTGGTGCTGGCGCTGCTGGTCTGGGTCGGGCTCGGCAATACCGGCCTCTGGATCGCCTTCCTGGCCTTCCTGGCCGCTCGCGGCATCGGCCAGGCGCTCGCCTATCCGAGGCTGTTGCGGAAGACCTTCGCGCTCGAAGCCGGCCGTGCGTCGGCACCGGCCCGGGAATCGCCCGGGGCTGAGCCTCGCCCGGGCTCAGCGCGGGTCCTTCCAGCCCGAGCCGGACACGGAGCCGGTCTGCGTCGGTGCACGCGGCGTCAGGCTCGGCTGAGAAGCCGAGGATGCCGCCGGTTCGGCACCGCGCTGGACGTAGCGGCGAACGGGAGCCGCCTCGGCGCGGGAGCGACGATAGGCACGGACGCGACGGTAGCGGCGCCCGCCGGCGCGCTCGCTCGACGAGCCGACCACCCCGCCGATGACGGCGCCCGCCACCGCCCCGATCGGCCCGCCGACGATGGCGCCGGCCACCGCGCCCGAACCGACGCCGATCGTCGTGCTGCTGCCAGCGAGCGCCAACTGCGGCGCCGCCGCTGCCGCGACGAGCATCAGGCTGAAACAGACTGCCTTCATGGCGTGTCCTCCCCCTTCCGGTACGGCGCCGCTTTCGCAGCCGAACATGACCAAACGGGGGCGCGGCGGATGTCCCCGCAGCTGCCGGACGAGGCTCTCTGTCCGTTCAGAGCTCTCCGGTGAGGAACTGAGCGCGCCCGTGGCCGAAGCTCCAATCCTCGTCGGAATTGACCACGCACGAGACCATGACGTCGGCCGGAGCGATGCCGCAGCGGGCTTCGAGCTTCTCGGTCAGGAGGCGGTAGAAAGCCTGCTTCATCTCCTGCGAGCGGGGCCGGGTGATCATCTGCACGACAACGACGTCGCGGGTCCGCGGTATGCCGAGCCCGGTGTCCTCGATCACCATCCGCGACGGCTTGTGCTCGTTGACGATCTGGTAGCGGTCCCCGGGCGGCACGCGGAATGCTTCGAGCATCGCCTCGTGGGCAGCGTCGAGGAGCGTCTTCAACTCGGTCTCGGAGCGGCCCTCGATCAGGTCGAAGCGAAGAAGGGGCATGGGATCTCTCGTGGATGGCTTGGATGAAGCGGCTTCCGTAGCAGTCGCCGAAGGGTTCTGCCGCACTGGCACGGTGGCGCGGTATCAAACTTCGCCGTTTATCGCGGATTTTTCTTGGGCGCCTCGTGGCACGGCCGACGCCTTGCTCTAAACGGTTGCCGCAAACCACGAGGAAGCAGCTCATGTCCGATCTTCGCCTGCGCCGCAGCGTGCTCTACATGCCGGGATCGAATCCGCGCGCGCTCGAGAAGGCCAAGACGCTGCCCGCCGATTCGCTGATCCTCGACCTGGAGGACGCGGTCGGGCCCGAGGAGAAGGAACTCGCCCGCGAGCAGGTCTGCGCAGCGGCGCGCAGCGGCGCATACGGCGACCGCGAGATCATCATCCGGGTGAACGCGCCGCAGACGCCCTGGGGCGACGCGGACCTGCGCGCCGCCATCGAGGCGTGCCCCGACGCGATCCTGATGCCGAAGGTCTCGTCGCCGGCGGTGCTGGAGAGCATCGCAGACCATCTGGAGGCTCTCGACGCGCCGCCGGAGATCAAGATCTGGGCGATGATCGAGACGCCGGCCGCGATCCTCAACATTCAGAAGATCGCCGCCGCCCGCCGCGACCCGCGCACCCGGCTCACCTGCTTCGTGCTCGGCACCAACGATCTCGCCAAGGACACCTGGGCGCAACTCGTGCCCGGGCGCGTGCCGATGCTGCCCTGGATCATGTTCACGCTGGCTGCCGCCCGTGCGGAGGGGCTGACCATCCTCGACGGCGTCTGGAACGACATCGGCGACGTCGAGGGCTGCCGCGTCGAGTGCCGCCAGTCCCGCGACCTCGGCTTCGACGGCAAGACGCTGATCCACCCGAACCAGCTTGAGCCCGCCAACACCTCCTTCGCCCCGACCGAGGAAGAGGTGCGCCGCGCCCGCCTCGTGATCGAGGCGTTCGACCTTCCCGAGAACGCCAAGCGCGGCGCCATCAAGGTCGAGGGACGCATGTACGAGCGGCAGCATATCGGCATGGCCAAGCGCGCCGTGGTCTGGTCCGAGGCGATCGCCGCCAAGGGGCACTGAACGGCTCCAAGACGGCATCGCCCCTGCCCGAGCAGGGACGACGCCGATGCCGGTTCACGCGGACCGCGCCAATTCGGCCGCGTCCCGTCCTACGACGGCGGACAGGCCGGTCAGTCCCTCCGCCTTCAGGCGTGCGACGAGGCCGGTCTTGATCTCTGACACGAGGCCCGGGCCCGCGTAGACGAGGGCGGAGTAGAGCTGCAGCAGGGTCGCTCCCGCCCGGATCTTGGTCCATGCGGCCTCGGCCGAGTCGATCCCGCCGACGCCGACGAGGGGCACCCGGCGTTCGACGCGCAGATAGGTCTCAGCGAGGAGGCGCGTGGCCGGACCGAAGAGCGGGCGGCCGGAGAGACCGCCGGTCTCCCGGGCGAGCTCCGACTCGGCGAGGCTCGCGGGTCGCGCCACCGTGGTGTTCGAGACGACGAGTCCCTGCACCCCCCGGCGAAGCGCCGTCGCGCAGATCGCGTCGAGGCTGGCGAGATCGATGTCGGGAGCGATCTTGAGGAGGAGCGCAGTGTCGGGATGGACCGCGTCGCGAGCCTCGACCACGCGCGCCAGGAGCTCGTCGAGGAAGGCTTCGCCCTGCAGGTCGCGCAGGCCCGGCGTGTTCGGCGAGGACACGTTGACGGTGATGAAGGCGACGAGGGGTGCGAGCGCCCGCGTGCAGGCGACATAGTCGGCGAGCCGGTCGGTCGAATCCTTGTTCGCGCCGATATTGACCCCGACGAGGCCGGGCCGGCTCCGGCGCGCTTCGAGCCGCCGCGCGACGACCGCCAGGCCCTCGCTGTTGAGCCCGAACCGATTGATGACGGCACCGTCACGGGCCAGGCGGAAGACTCTCGGCGTCGGGTTGCCGGGTTGGGCCCGCGGCACTACGCCGCCGACCTCGACGAAGCCGAACCCGAGGCCGAGCATCGCGTCGGGCACCTCGGCGCCCTTGTCGAAGCCGGCCGCGAGCCCGACCGGGTTCGGGAAGCGGCGCCCGATCGCATCGATTGTCAGGCGTGGGTCGTCCGGAGCCGGCCGCCGCGGCGGCATCAGGCTCAGCGCCCGTAAGGTCAGATTGTGCGCGCTCTCGGCGTCGAGACCGTGCAGGATCGGGCGGACGAGGGGGAAGAGGGCGCCGATCATGCGCGCACCTCGCCCGGAAAGACGTAATCACCGTCGGCCCCGAGCAGGATCGGGTGGACCGCGCGCACCGCCGAGAGCGGCAATTCCGCGTAGAGATGCGGGAACAGCTCTCCGCCGCGCGAGGGCTCGTAGCGCAGGGCCTCGCCGAGGTCGTCGGCCTCGATGGCGATGAGGAGCAGATCGTCTTGGCCGGCGAAGTGGCGCGATGCGGTCGCGGCCACTTGGCCGGCCGTCGAGAAGTGGATGAACCCATCCGCATGATCGACGGGAGCGCCGCTGAATCGGCCCGTTCGCTCGGCCTCCCGCCAGAGGCTCTCGGGACAGATCTTGTAGATGAGCGGCATCTTGGTTTCCGGCCTGCGCATAGGACAGCCCGTCGTTAAGGCCGGGGCGGCATCCGGCGCAACCGTCGGCCGCAGCGACGGCGGTGCGGTCCATGACATTGTCTGCGAGCTACCGCGCCGCAGCCCCGAAACATTCGTAAGCTCAATTGCCTTTTCGGCTCCGTAGTTCTACTTTCCTACAACTAGGCCGTGCGTCTTAGCGGTCGACCCAGCCTTGAGCCCGAGATGCTGTCCCACGAGCAGATCTGGACTGCGATCGATCGCTTGGCCGAGCGTCACGGCTTTTCCGCCTCCGGCCTCGCCCGGCGGGCCGGCCTCGACGCGACGAGCTTCAACCGCTCGAAGCGGATCGGCCCGGACGGCCGCAAGCGCTGGCCTTCGACGGAATCGATCTCGAAGGTTCTCGTCGCCACCGGCGCGAGCCTCGACGAATTCCTGCGCTTGATCGAGCCCCGCGAGGGACCCCCGCGGGCGATGATTCCCCTCATCGGCATGACGCAGGCCGGCGCGGGCCGCCTCTTCAACGACGAGGGGATGCCGACCGGTGGCCCGGGCTGGGAGGAGATCGAGTTTCCCGATCTCGGGGAGGAGCGCGCCTTCGCCCTGGAGGTGCAGGGCGATTCGATGGCTCCGCTCTACCGGGACGGCGACGTTCTCATCGTCTCGCCGACGGCGGGCCTGCGCAAGGGCGACCGGGTGGTGGTGCGGCTCGGCACGGGCGAGGTGCTGGCGAAAGAGATGCGGCGCCGCACGGCGCGCACGATCGAGCTCGCCTCGCTCAATCCGGACCATGAGGATCGGCTCGTGAATGTCGGCGACGTCGCCTGGATGGCCCGGGTGATGTGGGTGCGCCAGTAGGGACGCCTCGCCCCTCCCTCGACCGGTCGCGCCGTTCTCGCTATCCCTGATGGTGTCATGTGGGCTCCTGGCCCTTCGAGGCCGACAGCGCGATGCCAGAGCCCGTAACGGACGGATTGAGCGGCGCGGCCGGGATCGACCCGGCCTGGATGGCGCTCCTCGACGCCGCTGCAATCCCTGCATTTCTCACGGACCCGCGCCGGGACGGCGAGCCTCTCGTCTACGCAAATCCCGCTTTCCTCGCCCTGAGCCGCCGGGGCGCCGATGAGGTGTGCGGGCGTGGCATCGCGACCCTCTGGCCCGGCGCGGTGCCGGGGGTGGACGGGAGTGCCGCAGAATTCCTCGCCACGGCCGGCGACGGGACAAGCTTCTGGGCGAGCCTGACGCTGGCGCCCGTCGCCGACTCTCCCTACGGGCTCGGCCAGGTGGTCGATGTGACGCGGCGTCATGAGCTGGAGGGCGCGCTCGCGCTCTCCCGTCAGCGCGAGGCGCTCGGCCTCCTGACGAACAGTGTCGCACACGAGTTCAACAACTTCCTGCAGATCCTGATCGGTTACATCGACGGGCTGAAGCGCCGTCTCTCGGACCGGCCGGAACCCTTCATCCAGCGGGCCGTGACCCGCTCGACGGACGCGGCGGAGCGGGCCGCCGTGCTGACGCGCCAGCTTCTCGCCTTCTCCCGCCGGATCGCGCCCGAGGTTCGCGCCGTCGATCTCGATGCGGTCGTCGCCGAGATCGCCGAGCGCCTGCGCCCGTCCCTGCCGTCGAGCATCGCGCTCGCCGTCGAGACGACGCCGGATCTGCCGCGGGCGCTGAGCAACCCGACGCAGCTCGAACTCGCGCTGGCCCATATCGTGGCCAATGCCTGCGAGGCGATGCCGCGGGGCGGCACGATCACGATCGCGACATTTCCCGTGCCGGTGGGCGACCGCACGATCCAGCGCCCGGCCGATGGCGCGGTCGGTATCGCGATCAGCGACACCGGCACGGGCATGTCGCCCGAGATGCTGGCCCGGGCGCTCGCGCCCTTCGCGACGAGCCGCGAGGCGGGGCGCGGGGCGGGTCTCGCCATCGTCCACGGGCTCATGAAGCGCCAGAACGGCACCGTCGCGATCGACAGCCGTCAGGGGACGGCACCAGCGTTCGGCTGATCTTCCCGGCCGCCGCGTGAAGGAAGCCTTCATCACGCCGCCGATCGATTGCGGATCGCACGCGAAATCCCGCGCGGAAGCGGACTAAAACTTCCGCCCAGCCGTCACCATATTGTCGGTGGCGCTCACGCCACCACGTTTTCTCTCGCAGAGGCGTATCGATGCTCACCTCCACCACGCGCCGCAAGCGCACCGCGGCCCTCCTCGCGCTCGCAGCAGCGCTGACGGTCGCGGCGCCGGTCGTCGAGGCCCGTCCGGGCGGCGGCGGCTCCGTCGGCTCGCGCGGAAGCCGCACCTTCAACGCACCGTCCGCGACCACCACGGCGCCCGGCACGGCCGCGCCGATCCAGCGCTCGCAGACCCAGCCGGGTCCGGGCATGTCCAATCCCGGCATGCAGGCTCCGAACCAGGGTCGTCGCTTCGGCGGTGGCTTCTTCGCGGGGCTTCTCGGGGCGGGCCTTCTCGGCGCGCTTATCGGCGGCGGCTTCTTCGGCGGCCTCGGCGGCATCGCCTCGTTCCTCGGCCTCCTGCTGCAGGTCGGCCTCATCGTCGGCCTGATCGTGCTGGCGGTGCGGTTCTTCCGCCGTCGCCAGCAGCCGGCCGGAGCGGGCGCGCCCTACGCCCGGCAGGGCCTCGACAACGGCCCCGACCCCCGCGGCCAGCCCGGTCCCGGCGGCATGGCGGCCGGCGGTCTCGGCGGCATGATGGGCGGCGGCGCGCAGCGTCCCCCGCAGCAGCGCCCGGTCCAGATCGGCCCGCAGGACTACCAGGTCTTCGAGCGGATCCTGGGTGACGTGCAGGACGCTTATTCCCGCGAGGACATGGTGACGCTGCGCAACATCGCGACGCCGGAGATGGCGGGCTACTTCGAGGAGGAGCTGCGCGCGAACGCCGCCCGCGGCATCGTCAACCGGATCTCGGACGTCAAGCTTCTGCAGGGCGACCTCGCGGAAGCCTGGGGCGAGGGTCAGGCCGAGTACGCCACGGTCGCGATGCGCTATGCGCTGAAGGACGTGAAGCTCGACCGGAACACGAACCGCGTCGTCGAGAACGAGCCGGCCGAAGCCACCGAGGTCTGGACCTTCGTGCGCGGCACGGGCCGTCCCTGGACGCTCTCGGCGATCCAGCAGACCGCCTGACGGCGTCGAGACGATTACTCCCGATGGCCGGCGCCGCTCACGCGGCGCCGGCCTTTTTTTGCGCCTCCCAGGCGTTGGCGAGCGCGACGAAGCCCGCCACCGGCACCTCCTCGGCCCGCGCCGTCTCCGGAATGGCGGCGGCGGCGAGGATGACGGCCGGCTCCGGCGTCAGCGATTTCAGGCTCTGGCGCAGCATCTTGCGGCGCTGCCCGAACGCCGCTCGCGTCACCGCCTCGAGGGCACCTGCGCGGCAGGGCAGGGGCGCCGCGCGCGGCACGAGGCGCACCACGCTCGACGTCACCTTCGGCGGCGGCACGAAGGCGGAGGGCGCCACGTCGAACAGGATGTCGGCTTGCGTCCGCCAGCCGCAGAGAACGCCGAGGCGTCCGTAATCGGCCCGCGCGCCCTCGTCGGCCACGATCCTCTCGGCGACCTCGCGCTGGAACATCAGCGTCGCCGAATCCCACCAGGGCGGCCACGCCTCGCCCTCGAGCCATCCGGTCAGCAGCGCGGTGCCGACATTGTAGGGAAGGTTGGCCACGATCCGGGCCGGGCCATCCCCGAGGAGCGGGCGCGGATCGAAGGCAAGCGCGTCGGCGTCGACCACCTCCAGCCGGCCCGGGTAATGCGCCGCGATCTCGGCCAGCGCCGGCAGGGCGCGCGGATCCCGCTCGATCGCGACGACGCGGGCGGCGCCTGCCGCCAGCAGAGCCCGGGTCAACCCGCCGGGACCGGGACCGACCTCGACGACGGTCACGCCGTCGAGCGGTCCCGCCGCCCGCGCGATGCGACCAGTCAGGTTCAGGTCGTAGAGAAAGTTCTGGCCGAGCGCCTTCTTCGGTTCCAGGCCGTGCCGGCCTACGACCTCGCGCAGGGGCGGCAACCCGTCGGAGGTCGTCATAGCTCGTCGGTCGGCTCGAAATGGGTCGGACGGGCCGGGCGCGGCCGGTCGGCGTAGGCGCTCATCGGGATCACGTCCGCGCTGGGCGGAGCAGGCCGGTTTGCCGCGACGTTGCGGGCGAGGCGGTCTGCGAGCCGCAGGGCCGCGATCAGGCTGTCGGGCCGCGCCACGCCCTGGCCGGCGATGTCGAAGGCCGTGCCGTGGTCCGGCGATGTCCGGATGAAGGGCAGGCCGAGGGTGACGTTGACGCCCTCGTCGAAGGCGATCGTCTTGATCGGGATCAGGGCTTGGTCGTGGGTGGGTGCCAGCGCGACGTCGTAGGTGGCGCGGGCGCGGTGATGGAACATCGTGTCGGCCGGCAGCGGCCCCCGGATGTCCAACCCTTCCGCGCGCAGGCGCTCGACCGCGGGGGCCAGCACGTCGCGGTCCTCCGTTCCCATCGTGCCGGCCTCGCCCGCATGCGGGTTGAGGCCCGCGAGGACGAGACGAGGACGCGCCATGCCGAAGCGTGCCGTGAGATCCGCCGCGACGATCCGAGCGGTACGCATGACGAGTTCGGCGGTGAGCAGTTCCGGCACCCGACGCAACGCCACGTGGATCGTGACCGGCACGACCGAGAGCCCCTCGCTCCAGATCATCATGACGGGCAGCGGCGGCTCGGCGCCGGGCGCCGCCGAGAGGGCCGCGAGGAACTCGGTGTGTCCGGGATGGGCGAAGCCGACCTGGGTGAGGACATACTTGGCGATCGGGTTCGTGACGACGGCCGAGGCGCGGCCCGCCTGCACGAAGCCGACCGCGGCGGTGATGGATTCGAGCGTCGCGCCGGCATGGGCCGGATCGGGCTTGGCTGGCTCCGCGGCAATCGCGGCCCCGCTCGGCAGCGGCACGACCGGCAGGGCGCGGGGGAAGACCTCCGCCGCCGTCTCGGGATCGATCTCGGCGATCGGGATCGTCTCGCCGAGCCGGTAGGCGGTGCGTTCGAGGAAGGCGGGATCGCCGACGACGAAGAAGGGCGGCACGCCGGGATTGACGCTCCGCGCCCGCCACGCGGCGAGGGCGAGTTCCGGGCCGATCCCGGCGGGATCGCCGAGGGTGAGCGCGAGGGGAGGGCGGTCGAGAATCATGCCGTCATGAATTGGTCGGCCCGCCTGGGCCGCCGCGTGGACTCAACGCTCAGCGCACGGCCGCGATGCCGTCGGCCGATATCGGGGTGCCGACGTTCTGGCGGAGATCGGCCTCGCCGAGCGTCTTCAACTCGACGCGCAGCAGCACCGTCTGGTTGCGCTCGCGGACGCCCAGTGCCGTGGCGATCGGCGAGATGATGTAATTGAGCGAGACCGTGGTGCACTCGTCCTGATAGCCGCCGCCGAGGCTCATGCCCGACAGGTAGAAGCGGTTGCTGCTCGGCGGCAGCGGCACCGCGCCGATCGGGTTGGCGAGGTAGGTGCGCAGGGCGTCGTTGTAGGAATCCCGCGCGTCGAGATAGTGCGTCAGGTCGAGGAGCGCCGATCCGGTCAGGAACCAGTTCGGCGTGATGTGGTACGTCGCCGAGGCGGTGATGCCCTCGCGGCGGTTGTTGAAGCCGAGCAGCGGCTGGGCTTGGTAATAAGAGTAGAAGGCCGAGACCGAGAGCGGCAGGAAGGGCGAGAACCGCGCCGTGATGCCGCTCTCGAAGCGGTTCACGCCGAAATCCGCCTGGTCGAAGCGGGCGCGGGTGATCAGGCTGATGTGCTGGTTCGGCGAGAGCTGGAACCGGCCGACGAAGTCCGAGCGGCGGTTCTCGAGGCCCGATTCGAGGCCGACATTCGCGATGTCGCCGCGCCGGAAGGAGTTCACGCCCGCGATCTGCACGGACTCGCCGAACAGCACGTTCGCATACCAGCCGGCCGGCGTGACCACCGAGTACTGCCCGCCGAGATTGGCGCGCAGGCCGCCCTCGACACGGTCGTAGCCCGAGAACTTGTCCCATTCGAAAAGGGAGGTGTCGTCGAAGACGAGGCTCTGCGCGTCCTCGTTCGGCAGGCGGCCGATGCGGGTCTCGCTCGGCCGCGCGATCACCTGGGCGATGGGCTCCAGGGTATGGACGCCGAGCCGGCCGAAATCGCCGACGAAAGGATAGCGGTAATCGACGCCGACGGCCGGCATCACGCGGCCCGAGGAGCCCTCGCCGATTTTGGCGATCGTCGGCACCAAGGCGTTCTGGAAGCCCGACAGGCTCGGGTTCACGAAGAAGGCGTCGGTGCGCAGATACGCGAAGGGCGTGATGACCTGGCCGAGCGGGTCGATGAAGCTGCGCCGCCAGGAGACCTGCGCCGAGGCACGGGTGTTCGTGCCGGCCAAGCCCCGGATCAGACAGGTCGAGCGGGTGAAGGTGCTGCAGGTGTCGTAGAGCGGGTAGTTGATGCCGTTGACGCTCGGGCTGAACAAGAAGGCGTTCGAGCGTGGCAGGCCCTGGAAGTCGGTCGCCTCGCGGGTCAGGCTCGTGATGTTGCCCTCGAAGCGCAGCTCGCCGCCGACCGGATCCGGCCCGTTGATCCGCTTCTCGTAGTCGATCACCGGGGCGACGACGGGCTGCTCCTTCTGCCAGTCGAAGCTCGACAGGACCTTGAAGTAGTAGCCGCGCGCCTCGAACCACGAGCGGTCGCCCTGGCCGGTTAGGTAGGCCGTCGAGACCGCTTCACGGAAATAGTCGGAGACGAGAGCCTGATTCCGGATGCGGTAATTGTCGAGGAACCACTTGTCGGTGACGCCGACGACGTCCCAGCCCGTGGTCCAGCGATCGTTGATGTAGAAGCGGCCCTTGCTCTCGACGGAGCCGCGGAAGTCGCGATCGCCCGCGCCGAGGGGGCCGGGCAGGAAGGCGCTCGGCGTCGTCTGGAAGATGCCGCTGACCCGTGCGCTGTAGGCGCCGGTTTCCAGCCGGTGGCGGAACTCCGCTTGGCCCAGCACGCCCTGGCGGCTCAGGAAGGCCGGCGTGACCGTGAGGTCGTAATTCGGCGCGAGGTTCATGAAGAACGGCGTCGCGACGCCGGTGCCGATCGCCGTCGAGGTGAGGAAGCGCGGCGTCAGGAAGCCGGTCTTGCGCTTCACTGTCGGGTCGGGCGCCTCGAAATAAGGCAGGTAGGCCACCGGGATGCCGGCGAGCTCCAGGCGCGAATCCTCGAAATAGACCGTGTGGGTCTCGTTGTTGTGGATGATCTTGGCCGCGCGCACCTGCCAGAGCGGCGGCTTCTCCGGATTGTCCTTGCACGGCTCGCAGGCGGTGTAGGTGCCGTACTCGAAGCTCGTCTGCTCGCCCGCGATCCGCTCCGCGCGCGGGGCCGAGAAGCGCGTGCGCACCACCTCTCCGCGCTGCTCGACGGTCTGCTGCACGCGCAGCGAATCGATGAAGCCGTTCTTGAAATCGTCCGTCAGTTCCATGCGGTCGCCGGTCACGACGGCGCCGTCCCGGTCGGTGAGCCGGACATTGCCCTCGGCGAAGACGCGGCTCGCGTTGCGGTCGTAACGGACGCTGTCGGCCTGGAGCGTGCGGGGCCCGTAATGCAGCTCGGCGTTGCCGCGGGCCGTCACCGTGCCCCGGTCATTGTCGTAGATCAGCTCGTCGGCCTCCACGAGGAGCTTGTCGCCCGGCTTGCCCTGCAAGCCCCGGGGCGGCGCCCCCCTGGCCGCCTGCGCCTTCTGGGCAGCCGCCTCCGTTGCCGTCGCCAAAGGAGCGGCGGCCGTCAGCAGCGCCAGCAAGCCGGCGGCCTTCGCGATGTCGGCGACCCTACGCAACGCGCGTCCCAACTCCTGCCACGGTCGTCCCTCGCCACCCGTCCGAGACCGGAGCCTCAGCCGTCCTCCTGGTACAGAAGCGTGAGCGTACCGAGAAGACTTCCTATCACGGCCGGGAACCACGCCGCCACAGGTGCCCCCACGATCCCCGAGGCGCCGAGCCCCTCCATGACCTGCCGGGCGACGTAGAGGGCAAAGCCCGCCGCGACGCCCCCGAGCACGAGCTTGCCGACACCACCAAAGCGGAAGAACCGTAAGGAAACGGTTGCTGCCACGAGGACCATGGCGACGAAGAGCATCGGCCTGGCCAGGAGCACATCATACTGGAGACGGTACCGGGTCGCATCCAACCCGGCCCGCTCCGTGCGCGCGATGGTCTCGGAAAGTTGCCAGAAAGGCACAGAATCCGGAGGGGTGAACCGCTGCCGAACCTGTCCCGGATCGAGGGGGGAGGCGATCAGGTAGGTGCCGAACGACTCGGGCGGCACGCCTGGCGCGAGTATCCGCGCCTCGCTCAACTCCCAGTAGCCGTCATGCAGGCGCGCCCGCGCGGCCTCGATCTGCGAGACGAAGGAACCGGCCTCGTCGAAGGTGAAGACCGAGACGCCGGCGAGCGTCGTCGTGCCCTCGATGGCCGTCTCGGCCCGCAGAATGGCCTGCCCGTCGAGGCTCTTCTGGCGGATCCAGAGGTCCTTGCCGGAGCTGGCCTTCGTGGAGCGTGCGAAGATCTTGGCCTCGATCTCGGTCGAGCGCTGCTTCAGCATCGCCGAGACCGGGTTGTAGACCCCGACCGTGAAGGCGCCGATCGCGAGCGCCACGAAGATGCCGGGTTGCAGGAACTGCCAGGCCGAGATGCCGGCGGCGCGGGCTACCACGAGTTCGAGCTTGCGCGAGAGCTGCAGCAGGGTCGCCATGGAGCCGAACAGAACCGCAAAGGGCAGCACGCCCTCGGCGACGGCGGGCGTCCGGAAGAGCGAGAGCTGCGCCATCAGCCCGGCCGTGGCACCCTCGGAATCGCCGGCGCGCCGCAGGAGTTCGACGAAGTCGAGTGTGTAGACGAGGGCAAAGACGGTAATGAAGACGCCGAGCACCGTGCGCATGAAGCGCAGGGCGAAGTAGCGTCCGAGGGTCGCGCCGATCAGCATGGGCGTCCCTAGCTCGCCGCGAGCCGCGGCGCGCGCGGACGCCGGATGGCGGCGCCGAGGCGGGTGCCCGCCGCACGCACGGCCGGCCCGTGGAAGATGACGAGCGCCGACAGGCCGATCGCGACGAGCGGCACGGCGTAGATCGCCACCACGGCTCCGGCGCTGCGGGCGGCCGCGCTCGTCGCCGCGAAGCCCGCGATGCGCAGGACCGTGACGGCGACGATCGCGCCGGCGACCGACAGGCCGCGGCCCTGCCGGGTGGTGCGCGGGTCGCCGAGCGCCGCGAAGGCGATGAAGGTGAGGGCGATCGGGTAGAGCCAGGCGGAGAGGCGGTCGTGCAGCTCGGCGCGGAAGCGGCCCTTCTGCGCGAGGTAGTAGCGCTCGGACCGGTCCGGGAAGAGGAGCTGCGTCGTCGAGCGCTCGCGCGGCTTGTAGACGATCTCGGCATCGGGCGGCGCGAAGGCGGCGAGGTCGATTGTGTAGCGCTCGAAGGTCAGGATCGACGAATCCCGCGAATCCTTCATCTGCTGATGGACGCTGCCCTTCTCCAGCGCCAGATAGCTCTGCCCGTCGACATCGATCGCGAGGCCGCGCTCGGCGAGGTAGACCTTCGTCTTGCCGGCCTCGCGCTTGTCCTGGATGAACAGGCCGAGCAGCGCACCCCCCTGCCCACGCTCGCGGAAATGGAAGGTGATGCCGTTCTCGAGGCTCGTGAACTGGCCCTCCTTGACCACGTTCGCGATCAGGTCGCCGCGCACCCGCGTCACCACGTCCCGCAATTCCTGGAAGCTTGAGGGCATCACCTGGATCGTCAGGAAGGCGGTGAGGAACGAGATCGCGAAGGCGAGCGTCAGGAAGGGGCGCAGGATGGCGCGGGGCTTCATGCCGGCGGCCGACATCACGATCAGCTCGGAATCGCCGTTCAGCTTGTTCAGCGCGTAGATCACCGCGATGAACAGGGCCATCGGCGAGATCACGGCGATCAACGTCGGCAGCGACAGGCCGGTGACGAGCAGGAAGATGAGGAGCGTCTGGCCCTTGGCCGTGATCAGGTCGAGCTCGCGCAGGGCCTGCGTCACCCAGATCGTGCCCGTCAGCCCGACGAGGCAGGCGAGGAAGGCGGAGAGCGCGATCCTGAATATATAGCGCTCGATCTGCGTCATTGGGTCGTCTGGGGTCCCGATGGGGTCGCCCGCCCCGTCACGCTCGCGCGACCGTGATCGCGCCGTCCGGTCCGCCCCCGCGCCGTCCGATCCCGCTCAAGGCGCCCCAAAAGGGGCCGTTTGAGGGCGTGTCGCCGCGTCCGGGAGCGGCGCGCCCGGCTCGCGTTGCGTTCTGCGTTTCAGCAGCTACACAGGCAGACGGCAGGCACGCGAAGCGCGCGGCTCGGCCCGCGCTCAGAGACATCATCGGCTGACGGAAAGCAACGACATGGCGGACGCTATCACCATCACCTTCGGCCCGCTCGGTTCCGCCGGTCGCGGCGATCTGGTGGTGTTCGTCGGCGACGACCTCTCTTTGAGCGGCGCGGCGCGCGACGTGCTCGGCAACGGCGGGGCCGATCTCGTCGCCCGGGCCGCCGCGGCCGAGAAGTTCAAGGGCCGCTCGCTCTCAGCCCTAGTCCTGCCGGCTCCGGCCGGGATCGAGGCGGACCGCCTCCTGGTGATCGGCCTCGGCTCCGAGAAGGACCGCGCCAAGACCGATTGGCCGGTCCTCGGCGGCTTCACCGCCGGCAAACTCTCGGGCCGTACCGCGCGCGTGGTGCTCGGCGCGAACGGCTCCGCCGTCAGCGCGGAGAACGCTGCCGACTTCGCCCTCGGCGCGCGCCTGCGTAGCTACAGCTTCGATCGCTACAAAACCAAGAAGAAGCCCGACGCCGACGAGAACGGCGGCACCACGCTCCACCTGCTATTGCCCGAGCACGAGGCCGCAGCCCAGGCCGCGAAGGCGTCCGACGCGGTGGCCGAGGGTGTCCTGATCGCCCGCGACCTCATCAACGAGCCGCCGAACGTCCTCTACCCGGAGGAGTTCGCCCGCCGCGCCTCGGAACTCACCAAGCTCGGCGTCGAGGTGGAGGTTCTGGAGCCTGCCCGGATGCGCGAGCTCGGCATGGGCGCGCTCCTCGCCGTGGCCCAGGGCTCGGTGCGCGAGCCCAGGATCGTGGTGATGCGCTGGAACGGGGCGGCCGATCGTTCCGAGGCGCCGGTGGCGCTGATCGGCAAGGGCGTCGTGTTCGATTCGGGCGGCGTCTCGATCAAGTCGGCCGGCGGCATGGAGGACATGAAGGGCGACATGGGCGGCGCCGCTGCCGTCGTCGGCACGCTGCACGCGCTCGCGAGCCGCAAGGCGAAGGTGAATGTGGTCGGCGCCATCGGCATCGTCGAGAACATGCCGGACGGCGGCTCCTACCGCCCCTCCGACATCGTCACCTCCATGTCCGGCCAGACCATCGAGGTCATCAACACGGATGCGGAGGGCCGCCTCGTGCTGGCCGATGTGATCTGGCACGTCCAGAGCGCCTACAAGCCGAAGTTCATGATCGATCTCGCGACGCTGACGGGCGCGATCATCGTGGCGCTCGGTCAGGACATCGCGGGCCTGTTCTCCAACGACGACGAGCTGGCGGCGCGGATCACGGCGGCCGGCGAGGCGACGGGCGAGAAGGTCTGGCGGATGCCGCTTGCGCCCTCCTTCGACAAGGCGATCGACTCGAAATTCGCCGACATGAAGAACACCGGCGGCCGCCACGGCGGTGCGGCGACGGCGGCCTCCTTCATCAAGCGCTACGTCAACGACGTTCCCTGGGCGCATCTCGACATCGCGGGCGTCGGCATGTCCTCGAACGCGACCGAGATCAACCGGAGCTGGGGCGCCGGCTGGGGGGTGCGCCTCCTCGACCGGCTGGTACGCGATCACTACGAGGCGAAGTAGGCGCCAGCATCGTCTCGGGAGCGCGCGCAGAGGAGGCGGAATGGCTCAGCGGTTCTCTGCCCGCCGCCTCCGTGGCATTCGGCTCGCGTTCCGTCGGTGCCCTCGACGGCCGCGTGCCCTGCCATGAGGCCCGACCTCCTCGTCGCCTTCGCGCCGCTCGTTGCGGCGCTCCTCGCCGCCGCGCTCGTCGCGGCGACGGGATTCGACCAGGGAACCGCCCTGCCGCCCGCCCTGCAGGCCCGCTTCTACGGCTTCTTCCTCGACCAGTACCCGCTCTTCGCCTTCGCGATCGTCTACGCTGCGGCGCGGATCCTCGCGGTCGCCCTCGGGCCGGGTCCGGCCTCGGTCCCGCGCCGCGTCGTCGGCTGCGTCTTCGGCCTCGCCCTCGTCCTCGCCGCGAGCCTGCACCCGACGTTCGGAGGGCTCGTGCTGCGTGCGGGCTTCGCGACCGGCGGCATCGGCTTCCTCAATCAGCTGCCGTTCTGGCTCGCCTACGCCCTCGGCAGTGCCGCCGCCGCCGCCATGTTCGGCACGGCGCTCGGCCTCGCGGTCCTCGTCACGAACCGCGGCCAACGCCCCCGCGAGGGCTGGTGGCGGGCCATCCGCTCGAACGTCGCCAGCGTGCTCCTGCGCTTCCTCGCCCTGTGGGTCGGATTTGCCGTGCTTGGCCTTGCCCGCGAGGCCGGAGTCGGCTTCTGGCCACGGCGGCCGCTCAGCATACCGCAGTTCGGAATTCTGGCCGGATTGCTGGTCACCGGCCTCTTTCCACACAGCGTGATCACGGCGCTTCGGTCACATACTTATTCCCGAAATCTCTTGATCAACCCGGCACGATCCCGCTAATCCGGTGGGCAATGGGGCAAACCCACGGCAGCCACGAGCCGCCGAGACAAGAGGGAGGATCGCCGTGATCCAAGACATCCGTGCCGAGCGGCCCTGGCTGGCCGCCTATCCGCCCGGCGTGCCGGCCGAGATCGATCTCGACCGGCTCGGCACACTCGCCGACCTGTTCGAGAACAGCGTCCGGCAGTACGGCGACAGGGCGGCGATCATCAGTTTCGGCACATCGATCACCTATGCCGAGCTCGGAGCCCGGTCCGAGGCACTCGCGGCATGGTTGCAGGGTCAGGGGCTTGGCAGGGGCGACCGCGTCGCGATCATGATGCCGAACGTCGCCGCCTATCCGGTGGCCCTGTTCGCCGTTCTCATCTCCGGCTGCACGGCCGTGAACGTCAACCCGCTCTACACGCCCCGCGAGCTGATCGCGCAGCTCAACGATTCCGGCGCGCGGGTGCTGATCGTCCTGGAGAATTTCGGCCACACCGTCGCCGAGGCCCTGCCGGACCTCAGCCTGGAGCGGATCGTCGTGGCCGGTCCCGGCGACGGGCTCGGCCTCAAGGGCAAGGTCCTCGACCTCGCCTCGCGCCACGTCAAGAAGGCGGTGAAGCCCTACGTGCTCCCGCCCGCGACGACGACCCGCTTCGAGGCCGCCGTGAAGGCGGGCCGGAGCCTGCGGCGGCAGCGGGTCGAGATCGCGCCGGAGGACATCGCCTTCCTCCAATACACGGGCGGCACCACCGGCCTCGCCAAGGCCGCGATGCTGACCCACCGCAACATCATGGCCAATGTGGAGCAGTGCCAGCTCTGGTTCGGCGCCTGCGACACGGCCGAGCGGCGCACCATGGTGACGGCACTGCCGCTCTACCACATCTTCGCGCTGACCTGCTGCTTCTTCTTCTTCATGCGGCTCGGCGGAAACTGCCTGCTGATCCCGAACCCGCGCGACGCCGACGGCTTCATCAAGACGCTGGCCAAGAGCCATTTCACGCATTTCTCAGGCGTGAACACGCTGTTCAACCTGCTCAACAACCATCCGAAGATCGGTACGGTCGACTTCTCCCACGTCGATTACGTGGTGGCGGGCGGCATGGCCGTGCAGAAGGCCGTCGCGAGCCGCTGGAAACAGGCGACGGGGCAGGCGATCGTGGAGGGATACGGCCTCTCCGAGACGTCGCCGGTCGTCTGCGTGAATCCGCACCGCCTCTCCGAGTGGTCCGGTACGATCGGCTTTCCGCTGCCCTCGACGGAGGTGTCGATCCGCGGCGAGGACGGGATGCCCGCGCCGCTCGGCGAGCCGGGCGAGATCTGCGTGCGCGGCCCCCAGGTGATGAAGGGCTACTGGAAGCGGCCGGACGAGACCGCCAAGGCCACCACCGCCGACGGGTTCTTCCGGACCGGCGACGTGGGCGTGATGCTGGCGGACGGCCAGATCCGGATCGTCGACCGGATGAAGGACATGATCATCGTCTCGGGGTTCAACGTCTACCCGAACGAGGTCGAGGACGTGCTGGCGAGTCATCCCGCCGTGCTTGAATGCGCGGTCGTCGGCGCGCCGTCGGCGGAATCGGGTGAGATGGTCGTCGCCCACGTGGTGCTGCGCGACAAGAGCGCCACCCAGGACGTGATCCGCGCCCATGCGCGCACCCAGCTGACACCCTACAAGGTGCCGCGCAGCGTCGTGTTCCACGAGGCTCTGCCGAAGACGAATGTCGGCAAGGTGCTGCGCCGCGCGCTGCGGGACGTGCCTCCCGGCGCGGCCTGAGCCTGCCGCGCGGACGCAGGGGCCATTCTGTCGCGGGCCTGAAACCTTTCGGCCGCCGTTGACGAAGTACCGGGACGCAGCGGCAGTGCGTCCCGGACGGGGCGTCGAATTTCAGGGAAACGCCATGCACATCAAGCGTCGTCGCGGCTGGGAGATGCCGGAGCACATGGCAACACCGGAGGGCGTGTTCCTCAGCCGCCGCGCGCTCCTCGGCGGCGCGGCCGGGCTCGTGGCCGGCTCGGCCATCGGCTGGGATGCCGCGTCGGCCGAGGACGCGCTCTATCCGGCCCGCCGCAACGAGGGCTTCACCCTCGACCGGGCCGTGACCCCCGAGCGCTACAGCGGCGACTACAACAACTTCTACGAGTTCGGCACCTCGAAGACCGTGCTGCCGGCCGCGAATGCCCTGAAGACGAAGCCGTGGACGATCAAGATCGACGGCCTCGTCGAGAAGCCCTTCGAGATCGGCGTGGATGACCTGATCCGCAAGGTCGGGCTGGAGGAGCGGCTCTACCGGCACCGCTGCGTCGAGGCGTGGTCGATGGCTGTGCCGTGGACCGGCTTCCCGCTCGCGAAGCTCGTGGCGCTTGCCAAGCCTGCTTCGGGCGCGAAGTACGTCCAGTTCCAGACGTTCCTCGACAAGGCCATGGCGCCCGGCCAGCGGCAGTTCTTCTACCCGTGGCCCTACGTCGAGGGGCTGACCATGGCCGAGGCGAACAACGACCTCGCCTTCATGGTCACCGGCATCTACGGCAAGCCGTTGCCGAACCAGTTCGGAGCTCCGATCCGGCTCGCGGTGCCGTGGAAGTACGGCTTCAAGTCGGCCAAGTCCCTCGTGAAGGTGTCGTTCGTGGCCGAGCGTCCGAAGACCTTCTGGGAGGGGCTGCAGGCCTCCGAGTACGGCTTCTGGGCGAACGTGAACCCGGCCGTGCCGCATCCCCGCTGGAGCCAGGCGAGCGAGCGCGTGCTCGGCACCGACCAGCGCGTGCCGACCTTGATCTACAACGGCTACGGCGAGCAGGTCGCCGACCTCTATAAGGGGCTTGAGAAGGAGCGGCTGTTCGTCTGAAGACGCGCCCTCAATAGGTCCAGCGCTGAGCCTTCGTGACTAGGAAGTCGCGGAAGGCCTGGACGCGGGCGACCGAGCGCATCTCCTCGGCGTAGACGAGGTAGCTCTCCAGGCTCGGCATGTCGCTTTCGCCCAGCACCTGAACGAGGTTCGTGGTGCCGTCGACCGCGTAATCCGGCAGGATGCCGATCCCGACGCCGGTCTCCATCGCCACCTGCAGGGCGGCGATATTGTTGACCGTGAAATGGACCGGCCGGCGCTCGCGCCCCTCGCGGCCGATGCTGGCGAGCCAGTGGGCTGCCAGGAGGTAGGACGGCTCGTTGCCGCCGAACGAGACGAGGCGGTGCTCGTCGAGATCGTCGATCGTCTTCGGCTCGCCGAAGCGCTTGATGTAATCCTGGCTCGCGAAGGCGTGGTAGTGGACCGTGAAGAGCCGGCGCTGGATCAGGTCGGGCTGGGCGGGACGCCGCATCCGGATCGCCACGTCGGCCTCGCGCATGGCGAGGTCGAGCTCCTCGTTGGTGAGGATCAGCTCGACGCGGACATCCGGGTAGAGGTCGAGGAACTCGGAGACGCGCTGCGCGAGCCAGGACGTGCCGAGGCCGACCGTCGTCGTGACCTTGAGGTCGCCGGTCGGCCGCTCGCTCGTCTCGACGAGGCGGGCCTTGGTGTTCTCCAGGCGCAGCTTCATGTCCCGCGCGGCGCGAAACAGCAGGTCGCCCTGCTCGGTCAGGATCAGGCCGCGGGCATGGCGGTGGAACAGGGGCGCGCGCAGCTCGCGCTCCAGCGCGCTGATCTGGCGGCTCACCGCGGATTGGCTGAGGCCGATGTCGTCGCCCGCCCGCGTGAAGCTGCCGGCTTCCGCCACGTTGAGGAAGATCCGGATCTTGTCCCAGTCCACCGTCGAACTCCCCGAAGGCGGTCGGGCACCCGGGACGCTGCCGTCCCGTGAGTCCGTCCGCTGGCGCGGGCTACACCGTTGCGCGCCGCCCCTTCTGCCCAAGCAGTCGCGGCGGTCCATCGATGATGCGCCGGCCGTCGATGCGGGACGAGACGATGGCGGCGGACGCCGACATCGTCAGGATAGGACTTCCCTCTTGCGATTTGGTTGCACCATAACGCAAGTCCATTTGCGAAGATTTTGTTGACGGCTCGAGGAAACGGTGTCGCCTGGCGCGAAATCGTTCCTCGGCGGCAAGGCCACGCAGTCTCACCCCGGGTCGGGACGGTCGGGTTGGTCTCGCCCGCGCGAGGCTCAGCCCCGTGGACCCGCGAACCTCTCGGCCGCCATCTCCCGCCGAGAACGGCACGATCCTGCGCGCGACGCGTCGGGCTACTCGGCGGCAGCCTGCTGCGGGCTCTCGCCCACCTCAAGATTCGCCAGGAACTTCTCGGCCTCGAGCGCGGCCATGCAGCCCATCCCGGCCGCGGTGATCGCCTGCCGGTAGACGTCGTCCGTCACGTCGCCCGCCGCGAAGACGCCCGGGATCTCGGTCTCGGCGGTCCCCGGCTTCACCGTGAGATACCCCCGTGACGCATGGGGAGCTGCCCCTCGAAGATCGCGGTCGCCGGCGTGTGGCCGATGGCGACGAAGACGCCGTCGGTCGGCCGCTCGGTGATGGCGCCGGTGCGGGTGTCCCTGAGGCGCACATGCGTGACGTTCGGGGCGGGGCTCAGCGTGCCGCAGATCTCCTCGATCTCGCTGTTCCAGGCCACCTCGACGTTCGGGTGCTTGAACAGGCGCTCCTGCAGGATGCGCTCGGCGCGGAATCCGTCCCGCCGGTGCACGACCGTGACCTTCTTGGCGAGGTTCGCGAGGTAGAGCGCCTCCTCGACCGCGGTGTTGCCGCCGCCGACGACCACCACCTCCTTGCCGCGGAAGAAGAATCCGTCGCAGGTGGCGCAGGCCGAGACGCCGCCGCCCTGGAACTTCGCCTCGGAGGGGATGCCGAGCCACTTCGCCTGGGCGCCGGTGGCGATGATGAGCGCGTCGCAGGAATAGGTCTCGCCGGAATCGGCCTCCAGCCGGAACGGCCGCGTCTTCAGATCGACCTGCGTGATGTATTCCGAGACGATCTTGGTGCCGACGTGCTCGGCCTGGAGGCGCATCTGCTCCATCAGCCAGGGGCCCTGGATCGCCTCGGCGAAGCCCGGGTAGTTCTCGACGTCGGTGGTGATCATCAGCTGCCCGCCGGGCTGGAAGCCGGAGATGAGCAGCGGCTCGACCATGGCGCGGGCGGCGTAGATCGCGGCCGTGTAGCCGGCCGGACCCGAGCCGATGATCACGAGCTTGGCGTGGGTGTGAGCCATAAGTCTTCGTCTCCTGAGGCCGTCAGCCGCTGGCGAGCCTGTCCCGGTGCGCGGCGTAGGCGCCGGCCAGCGCCTGCGCGATCACCGGCGTCGCGTCGATCGGCTTGTACGACAGCGGCTCCAAATGACCGATGAAGGGCTTGAGCGCCCCGGCCATGGCGAGCCCGGCGAACATCCGCCGGTGCCGGATATAGGTACGCGGCAGGTCGAACAGCAGGACCGGAACGCCGGTGCTCACCGCCTCGCTGACCATGTTGGCCGAGTCGGAAGTGACGACGACGGCCTCGGCGAGCGCCAGCAGGCTGACATAGGGGTTCTCGCCGGTCCCGTCCCAGAAGAAGCCGCCCGTCTCGCCGACGAGAACGCGCAGCGCATCGCGCAAAGCCGGCGGCGTGCGCCGGGAGACGGTGACCATGAGGCGCCGGCCGCCATCCGCGAGCTTGCGGAGGTCGGTCAGAAGCCGCTTCATGTCCGCCTGCCGGTAGCTGAGATGACGGCTGTCGCCGCCGATCAGCACCGCGATCCGCGGCCCGTCGAGGGCGGCGAGGCGCGGGTCTGGCCGCGCCTGGGCGGCGGCGAGGCGCGCTGCGGTGACGAGGTGCGGGGCGGTGAGCGTCGTGAAGACGTTCGGCCCCCTCAGATCGTCGTAATCCGGCACCCAGATGAAATCGGCGCTGTCGTGGCCGGTGCGGGGGTCCTTGAGGAAGGCGGTGAAGGTTCGCCCCTGCGTGGCCCGGCGCACCGCGCGCAGATACGGCACCGAGCGGCGGCCGGAGGCGATCAGCAGGTCGGGGAAGGGGCCGGCAAGCGCGCCGCGGGCACGCCCCGGGCCCTGGCGGGGGTCGATCGGCCCCCAGGGGGCCGTCCAGCCGAACGGGCCGCGGGACGGCACGCGCCGGATCTCGTAATCGAGCCCGAGCGTCTCGGCGATGCCGATGCACTGGTTCTCGTCGCCGGCCTTCCCGTCCGTGACGATCCAGGCCCGCACGTTCGGGAGCCTCGGCGAGGATTGCGACGATGCGGCGGACGGGGCGGGCGTGGGCGTCCCGCCGCGTGGCGGAGGGTTCCGATCGATCACGTCGGTCACGTCAGTCGGCGGGAAGTTGGCGGCGCAGCCATTCGGCGTAGATGTTGGCGACCGCGGTCACCCGGCGCCGCTCCGACAGGGGATCGTACCACGCGCCGCCGTAGCTCGACGGCGTCGCCGTGAGTTGCGGATGGCGGCCCAGAACCTCGCCGCCGCGCCCGACGAGGAGCGCCTCGCCGTCGAGGTAATCGGTCTGGTTGCCGCCGCCGAGGCCGCCGCGCCCGCCGCCCTGGGCGCCCGCGTAGGGCGGCAGGGAGAGCCCCCGGACCAGCACGACGAGGATCGGACCGCGCCCGCCGAGGCGCCCCGCGAAGGCGCGCCGGAGGGCCAGCGTCAGGTCGGCGCGCAGAGCCTCCGCCTGAGGGCCGTTCCCTTGCGCGATCAGGGGGCGCACGTCGACGCGGATGTCGGCGAAGCGCTCGCCGTTGAGGCGGGGGAAATCGTCGGCCGCGGCGGCCCCTGCGACGAGCGCGAGGGCGGCCAGCAAAGCGGGCCAGGCGATCCGGAGCAGCCGGCCACCGAGGATTGCGCGGGGACGGGGCACCGTCTCAGGCGCCGTACTGGACGCCGACGACCTCGTAGGACTTGCCGCCGCCCGGCGTCGTCACTTCGACGGTGTCGCCGACGCCCTTGCCGATCAGTGCGCGGGCGATCGGCGAGGTGATCGAGACGCGGCCTGAGCGGACGTCCGCCTCCGGCTCGCCGACGATCTGGTAGGTCTTCTCCTCCTCGGTGTCCTCGTCGACGAGCTTCACCGTGGCGCCGAACTTGATCTTGTTGCCGGAGAGCTTCGTGACGTCGATGATCTCGGCGCGCGAGATCATGCTCTCGAGCTCCAGCACGCGGCCCTCGTTGTGGGACTGGGCTTCCTTGGCGGCGTGGTACTCGGCGTTCTCCGAGAGGTCGCCCAACGCCCGCGCCTCCGCGATCGCCTGGATGATCCGCTGCCGCTCGACCTGCTGGCGATGCTTCAGCTCCTCCTCGAGAGCCGCGAAGCCACGCACCGTGATCGGAACCTTGTCCATCGTCATCGTCTCGCGCCACAATGAAGAAGCCCGGCCGGGAGCCAATATGCTCCCTCCGGGCCAGATGAGCTCAAATCCCGAACCGCACGAACCCGCCGGTGCGAACGCACCCGCGACTTCGACTGTTCAGGCCGCGAAGTATTCCTGCAAGGCGCGGACCTGAAGATCGCCTTCGAGGTAGGCCTTGATCCCCTCGGCCGCCGCCATCGCGCCGGCTAGAGTGGTGTAGTACGGCACTTTATGCAAGAGGGCCGCCCGGCGCAGGGACCGCGAGTCGGACAGCGCACCTGCTCCCTCGGTGGTGTTCAGGACGAGGTGGATGTCGCCGTTCTTGATGGCGTCGACCACGTGCGGGCGCCCCTCCAGCACCTTGTTGATGCGCTCCGTCGGCACCCCGTTCTCCACGAGGTACTTCTGGGTGCCGCCGGTCGCCAGGATCGCGAAGCCGAGATCCTTCAGGGTGCGCACGGCGGGCAGGATCCGCGCCTTGTCGGCGTCGCGGACCGAGACGAAGACCGTGCCGGTCGTCGGCATCGAGGCACCCGCGCCGAGCTGGCTCTTGGCGAAGGCAACGCCGAAGCCGCCGTCGAGGCCGATCACCTCGCCCGTCGAGCGCATCTCGGGGCCGAGCAGCACGTCGACGCCGGGGAAGCGGGCGAAGGGGAACACCGCCTCCTTGACCGCGATGTGCCCCAGCGTCTTCGGCCGGAGATCGAAGTTTGCCAGCCGCTCGCCGGCCATGACCCGGGCGGCGATCTTGGCGATCGGCTCGCCGATCACCTTCGCGACGAAGGGCACGGTGCGGGAGGCGCGCGGGTTCACCTCCAGCACGTAGATGACGCCGTCCTTGATGGCGTACTGCACGTTCATCAGCCCGCCGACCCTGAGGGCGAGCGCCATCGCCTTCGTCTGGCGTTCCAATTCGGCGATGATCTCGGGCGCGAGGGAGCGCGGCGGCAGCGAGCAGGCGGAATCGCCCGAATGGATGCCCGCCTCCTCGATGTGCTCCATGATACCGGCGATGAAGACGTCCTCGCCGTCGCAGACCGCGTCGACGTCGACCTCGACCGCGTCCGACAGGTAGCGGTCGAACAGGAGCGGGTTCTTGCCCAGCACCGTGTTGATCTGCCCCGTCTTGTCGTTCGGGTAGCGGGCCTTCACCTCCGAGGGGATCAGGCTCGGCAGGGTGTCGAGGAGGTAATCCGCGAACTGCGTCTCGTCGCGGATGATCGCCATGGCGCGCCCGCCGAGCACGTAGCTCGGGCGCACCACGAAGGGCAGGCCGAGATCGGCTGCCACCAGCCGGCTCTGCTCGACGGAGTAGGCGATGCCGTTCTTCGGCTGCTTCATCCCGAGCTTGTCGAGGAGCCGCTTGAACTGGTCGCGGTCCTCGGCGAGGTCGATCGCGTCCGGCGAGGTGCCGAGGATCGGAACGCCCGCCGCCTCGAGCGCGCGGGCGAGCTTCAGGGGCGTCTGCCCGCCGAACTGCACGATGACGCCGTGGAGCGTGCCGGCCTGACGCTCGGTCTCGATGATCTCGAGGACATCCTCGGCGGTCAGCGGCTCGAAATAGAGCCGGTCCGAGGTGTCGTAGTCGGTCGAGACCGTCTCCGGGTTGCAGTTGACCATGATGGTCTCGTAGCCCGCCTCGGAGAGCGCGAAGCAGGCGTGGCAGCAGCAATAGTCGAACTCGATGCCCTGGCCGATCCGGTTCGGGCCGCCGCCGAGGATGATCACCTTGCGAGCATCCGAGGGCTGCGCCTCGTCGACCACCGCGCCCGCGAAGGGCGCCACGTAGGTCGAGTACATGTAGGCGGTCGGCGCCTTGAACTCGGCCGCGCAGGTGTCGATGCGCTTGAAGACAGGGCGCACGTCGAGGGCGCGGCGCTTCTCCCGCACCTCCGCCTCCTCGAGATTGGCGAGCACCGCGAGGCGCGCGTCGGAGAAGCCCGCGGCCTTCAGCTGCCGGAAGGCGCCCGGCGTCGTCGGCAGCCCGTGGGCCTTCACCCGGTTCTCGAGATCGACGATGGCCTGGAGCTGCTCCAAGAACCACGGGTCGATTTTGCAGGAGGCGTAGACCTCCTCGTGGCTGACGCCGAGGCGGAGCGCCTGCGCGACCTTGAGGAGCCGGTCCGGCGTCGGCGTGCCGATGGCGGCCTTGATGGCGTTGTGGTCGTCGCCCTTGCCGAGGCCCTCAATCTCGATCTCGTCGAGGCCGGTCAGCCCCGTCTCAAGGGATCGCAGCGCCTTCTGCAGCGATTCGGCGAAGCACCGGCCGATCGACATGGCCTCGCCCACCGACTTCATCGCGGTCGTCAGCGTCGGCTCGGCACCGGGAAACTTCTCGAAGGCGAAGCGCGGGATCTTGGTGACGACGTAGTCGATCGTCGGCTCGAACGAGGCCGGGGTCGCGCCGCCGGTGATGTCGTTAGCGATCTCGTCGAGCGTGTAGCCCACCGCGAGCTTGGCCGCGACCTTGGCGATCGGGAAGCCGGTCGCCTTGGACGCCAGGGCGGACGAGCGCGAGACGCGCGGGTTCATCTCGATCACGATCATGCGCCCGTTCTCGGGGTTGATCGCGAACTGCACGTTCGAGCCGCCGGTCTCGACGCCGATCTCGCGGAGCACCGCGAGGGAGGCGTCGCGCATCACCTGATATTCCTTGTCGGTGAGCGTCAGCGCCGGAGCGACGGTGATCGAATCGCCTGTGTGCACGCCCATCGGGTCGATGTTCTCGATGGAGCAGACGATGATGCAATTGTCGGCCCGGTCGCGGACGACCTCCATCTCGTACTCTTTCCAGCCGAGCACGCTCTCCTCGATCAGCACCTCGTTCGTCGGCGAGGCGTCGATGCCGCGCTCGACGATGTCGAGGAACTCCTCCCGGTTGTAGGCGATGCCGCCGCCGGTGCCGCCCATCGTGAAGGAGGGGCGGATGATGGCGGGAAGCCCGACCTCGGCGAGCGCCACGAGGGCCTGGCCCAGCGCGTGCTCGGCGTAGCGCTTGCGCCGGTCGCCCTCGCCGCCCTGCCACTTTCTCTCGAACTCGGTCAGCGCCGCGCGTCGCGCGGGCGGCTCAAGGTTCGCGGCCTCGATGCGGGCGACCTCGGCGAGGTACTTCTCGCGGTCGGCCTTCTTGGCGGCCGATGCGTTGGCGAGCGCCGATTTCGGGGTTTCGAGCCCGATCTTCGTCATCGCGTCGCGGAAGAGATGCCGATCCTCGGCCTTGTCGATGGCTTCCGCCGTCGCGCCGATCATCTGCACGCCGAACTTCTCCAGCACGCCCATGCGCTGGAGGGAGAGTGCGCAGTTCAGCGCCGTCTGGCCGCCCATGGTCGGCAGGATCGCGTCGGGGCGCTCCTTCTCGATGATCTTGGCGACGATCTCGGGCGTGATCGGCTCGACATAGGTCGCGTCCGCCATGTCCGGGTCGGTCATGATGGTCGCGGGGTTCGAGTTGACCAGCACGATACGGTAGCCCTCCTCGCGGAGGGCCTTGCAGGCCTGGGTGCCGGAATAATCGAACTCGCACGCCTGTCCGATGATGATCGGACCCGCACCGACGATCAGGATCGAGGAGATATCGGTGCGTTTGGGCATCGTACGCCTTCTTACAGGCACGCGCGCTCGTCCGCGCGCGGCGCCGGGGAAGCGGAGCGGCAACGAGGCGAGCGCTGGCGGCGTGGATTGTCGTTGGGCCCCGCGTTTACACGCAGGCGTCCGCGTTTGAAAGAGCGGGATCGAGGTGGGGACGCGCGCCGGGCGCGCCCTTTGCGGCCGCGCCCGTGATGCGGCGTCGGTGCCGGCCTCAGAGGCCGATGTAGAGGGCGGCGACCGCCCGGTCGATCGAGAGGTAGAACACGCCGAAGGCGACCATCGCCGCGGCGGCGAATTCGAGGGTCAGGTTCGACAGGGTCTGCGTCCGGCGCATGATCTCGCGGCCGAAATAGACCGAGATCCAGGCGACCGTCAGCACGGCCGGCAGCACGAACAGGAAGGAGAGGGTGCTCTCGACGCGGTCGAGGCCGGTCGGGTCGAGGAGGGCGCGGATGTTGCGGACCCACGGCGCGTAGCAGGCCGCGTAGAGCGTGGTCAGCCACGACAGGCCGACCGCGACGCCGAGATGGAAGGTGAATATGCGATGCAGCCGCGAGAAGTCGTCGCGCGCTTCGTCCAAGGTCATCCGACAGCCCCGATCTGTTGTCCGCTCCGCCGGCGATGCGTTGCTGCATCGCCGTTGACGGGCGCGGACGGTCAGATGCGGGGCAATCCCGGGTTTTTTATGACGTGCGTCCGGTCAGCGCCCCGCCATCTCGGTCTCGGGCTTGTTCTCGCGCATCAGGGTGACGAAGCGCTCGAACAGGTAGTGGCTGTCCTTCGGGCCGGGCGAGGCTTCCGGGTGGTGCTGCACCGAGAAGGCGGGGCGGTCGGAGAGCGTCAGGCCGCAATTCGAGCCGTCGAACAGCGAGACGTGGGTCTCGACCGCGTTGCCGGGCAGGCTCGCGGGATCGACCGCGAAGCCGTGATTCATCGAGACGATCTCGACCTTGCCGGTGGTCTTGTCCTTCACCGGATGGTTCGCCCCGTGGTGCCCCTGCGCCATCTTGACGGTGCGCCCGCCCAGCGCGAGGCCCATGAGCTGGTGACCGAGGCAGATGCCGAACGTCGGCACGCGCTGATCGAGGAGCTTGCGGATCACGGGCACTGCGTAGGCACCGGTGGCGGCCGGGTCGCCGGGGCCGTTCGAGAGGAAGACGCCATCGGGCTTGAGCGCCAGGATCTCCTCGGCGCTCGTCGTCGCCGGGACCACCGTCACGTCGCAGCCCGCTTCGGCGAGAAGCCGCAGGATGTTGCGCTTCACCCCGTAATCGATCGCGACGACCCGGAAGCCCTGGCCGAGCTCGCGCTTGCCGTAGCCGCCCTGCACCGCCCAGACGGTCTCGGTCCAGGCCGAGTTCTCGCGGCTCGTCACCGGCGGCACGAGGTCGAGCCCCTCCATCGGGGCCAGCGCGGCGGCCTGCGCCTTCAGCGCCTCCCGGTCGAAGCGCCCGTCCGGATCGTTGGCGATCACTGCGTTCGGCATGCCGTTGTCGCGGATGCGGGCGGTGAGCGCGCGGGTATCGACGCCCGTGATGCCGACGATGCCACGCGCCGAGAGCCACGCGTCGAGGTGGCTCGACGAGCGCCAGCTCGACGGCTGCGTCACGGCCGAGGCGATGACGACCCCGCGCACGCCCGAGGCGGGCGCCGCGTCGAGGCTCTCCAGATCCTCGTCGTTGGTGCCGACATTGCCGATATGCGGGAAGGTGAAGGTGACGATCTGACCGGCGTAGGACGGGTCCGTCAGAATCTCCTGGTAGCCCGTCATCGCGGTGTTGAAGCAGACCTCGCCCTCGGCGATCCCGGTCTTGCCGATGCCGAAGCCTTCGAGGATCGTGCCGTCTGCGAGCACGAGAAGGGCGGTCGCCAGGGGCTCGGCCCAGGGCTCGGGGCTCGCATGCGCGGGCGCGCCATCGTCTTGCAGCATCGGCGTGATCTCGCTTATGTCCGGCCGACCCGGCGCCGGGAGGCCGAGAGGCGGCCCTTCGCGCGTGCGGGTGGCTTGAATTCCCGGGCGCTCTTAGCGAGCGGTCCGCGTCAGGGTCAATGTGGGCCCGCCCGCCCGGAGGCTCAACCGCCGGGAATCGCAGGCCACCCAACAGCTTTTCGAATTGGAGAGACCCATGTCCCTGCGCGAGCGCCTGACCGCGGAGATGAAGGAGGCCATGAAGGCCGGCGAGAAGGCGAAGCTCGCCACCGTCCGGATGATCCAGGCCGCGATCAAGGACCGCGACATCGAGGCCCGCGGCGCCGGCAAGGGCCAGGCGACCGAGGACGAGGTGCTGGCGCTCCTGCAGAAGATGATCAAGCAGCGCAACGAATCTGCCGGCGTCTACGACCAGGGCGGGCGCCCGGAACTCGCCGAGAACGAGCGCGCCGAGGCGGCGATCATCACGACCTTCCTGCCCCAGCAGATGGACGAGGCCGAGACGACGGCGGCGATCGAGGCCGCCATCGCCGAGACGGGCGCCACCGGCCCGAAGGACATGGGCAAGGTCATCGGCGCCCTGAAGGGGAAGTACGCAGGCCGCATGGATTTCGCCAAGGCGAGCGGGCTGGTGAAGGACGCGCTCAACGCCAAGGCGTGAATCACGGGCATGGCGAGGGCTGCTTCAGGACTCTCCCGGCGCGATCCGGTATGGTGTCCGGCTCGTCAGACCGGACCTGAGCGTGCGCTACCCGCCCCACCTTCTCGATGAGATCCGCGCCCGCCTGCCGGCCTCCGACGTGATCGGCCGGCGCGTGCGGCTGAAGAAGGCCGGCCGCGAGTGGCGCGGGCTCTCGCCCTTCAATTCCGAGAAGACCCCGTCCTTCTACGTGAACGACCAGAAGCAGTTCTACCACTGCTTCTCGTCGGGCAAGCACGGCGACGTCTTCACCTTCCTGATGGAGACGGAAGGGTTGAGCTTTCCCGAGGCCGTCGAGCGGCTGGCCGGGGAGGCCGGCGTCGCGCTGCCGGCGCCGACCGAGAACGCCCGCGAGATGGAGACGCGACGGCGGGGTGCGATCGAGGTGATGGAACTCGCCGCGGCCTATTACGAGGAGCAATTGCGCGCGCCCGCCGCCGCCGAGGCCCGGGCCTACCTGGACAAGCGGGGCCTCGGTTCCGAGATCCGCGCCCGCTTCCGTCTCGGCTACGCGGGCTCGGAGCGCTACGGCCTGCGCGACTTCCTCGCGGGCAAGGACGTGCCGAAGGATCTCATGGCCGAGCTCGGCCTCCTCTACGCGGGCGAGGACGTCACCGTCCCCTACGACCGCTTCCGCGACCGGATCATGTTCCCGATTGCGGACGTGCGCGGGCGCGTCATCGCCTTCGGCGGCCGCGCGATGCAAGCCGACGCCAAGGCGAAGTACCTGAACTCGCCGGAGACGCCGCTCTTCCACAAGGGGCAGGGCCTCTACAACCTGCACCAAGCCCGCAAGGCGGCGCACGAGCGCGGCACGATCATCGCCGTCGAGGGCTATGTCGACGTGATCGCCATGACGATGGCGGGGCATGCCAACACCGTGGCGCCCCTCGGTACGGCGCTGACCGAGGAGCAGCTCGGCCTGCTCTGGCGGCAGGCGGACGAGCCGATCCTGTGCTTCGACGGGGATAGAGCGGGCCAGCGCGCCGCCTTCCGGGCGCTCGACGTGGCGCTTCCGATGCTCGAGCCGGGACGGTCCTTGCGCTTCGCGCTCCTGCCGGAGGGGCAGGACCCGGACGACCTGCTTCGCTCGGGCGGCTCGGCCGCGATCGACCGGGTGCTGGAGGCCTCGAAACCCCTTGTCGAGGTGCTCTGGGCGCGTGCCGTCGAGGCCGGTCCCATCGACACGCCCGAGCGCCGCGCCGGCCTCGCCAAGGGCCTTCGGGAGATGATCGCGATCATCCGCGACGAGACCGTTCGGAGATACTATCGCGACGAGATCGAGGAACGCCTGCGGGCACTCTCGCCGCGCGCCTCCCAGCCGCGGCCGGGCTTTCAGCCGGGCGGTCGGTCGAACGGATTCCAGCGCCGCGCGGGCCGACCCGGCGACCCGCCGGCCTCGCCCCGCCTCACCGTGGCCCCGAGCCCGCTCCTCGCGCGCTCGTCCGGCTTCGCCGGCGGCGGCACCTTTCGCGAGGCCATGATCGTCGGCAGCCTCGTCGCCCATCCGGAACTGCTCGGCCTCAACGTCGAGGAACTCGCCGAGCTCGAATTCGAAGATGCCGACGCCGTGGCGCTCCGCTCCTTCCTTCTCGACCGGGCGGCCGAAGCGACGGAAGCGGACGCCTCGCTCGTCGAGAGCCAACTGGCCCGGGCCGGCCTCGAGGACGCGGTCGCGCGGCTCGCGGTTCGTGTCCGTCCGGGCGACCGCTGGGCGCTCGATCCGCATGCCGATCCCATGCGTCTCGAAGACGCATTGCGCCAGGCTATGATCTTGCACCGCAAGGCCGGAGCGCTACATAGCGAACTCCGTCAGGCTGAACGGGCATTAGTCGAAGAGGAAACCGAGGCCAATTTCGCGTGGCTCTGCGATGTCAAAGCGCGCTTGGCTGTGGTTGCTGGAGCGGAGGCCGAAGCGGACTTGCCGGAGACGACCGACTCGACCGCGCCGTAAAGGTGGTGCAAAGGCGTCGGGGCGACGCTCCGCCGCCGCTTAGTTAACAATCGGTCAAGCGTCTTGCTTGCATACCGGATTGAGGATCGAAGCGGCCGGGTCGCGAACCGGTCGCGGTTCACGCGCATTGCGGCATCGATGGCGCGGAGCGGCCCGAAAGCTCCCGCATCGCTCCGCCACGAAAACAATAGGCTGATCATGGCGACGAAGGCAACTGAACGGGACGAGACGGACGCCGCTCCGGAACAGCAGACCGACGGGCCGCTTCTCGACCTGACGGATGCCTCGGTGAAGCGCATGGTGAAGCTCGCCAAGAAGCGCGGCTACATCACCTACGAGGAAGTCAACGAGGTCCTGCCGGACGGTCAGTCGGATCCCGACCAGATCGAGGACGTGCTCGCCCAACTCTCCGAGATGGGCATCAACGTCGTCGAGGCGGAGGAGACCGACGAGGCGGCGAGCGAGCGGCCGGCCAACGGCGAGGCCGCGGAGGACGACGACGGCCCGGAGGGCTCGGAGGTGGCCGAGGTCGCGCCCGCGCGCGCCGTCGCCGTGCGCTCCGAAACTGCCAAGGAGCCGACCGACCGCACCGACGACCCCGTCCGCATGTATCTGCGCGAGATGGGTTCGGTGGAGCTTCTCTCCCGCGAGGGCGAGATCGCGATCGCCAAGCGCATCGAGGCGGGCCGCGAGGCGATGATCGCGGGCCTCTGCGAGAGCCCGCTCACCTTCCAAGCCATCATCATCTGGCGCGACGAGCTCGTCGACGGAAAGGTGCTGCTTCGCGACATCATCGATCTCGAGGCGACCTACGCGGGCCCCGACGGCAAGAACGCGCCGCAGCTCGCCGAGGGCGAGGAGGGTGAGGAGAGCGAGGACGGCGAAGCGGCCGCGCCCCCGGAGGGCGGCGACGACGAAGACGACATGGAGAACAACGTCTCGCTCGCCGCGATGGAGGCCGAGATCAAGCCGCGCGTCCTCGAGACGTTCGACGCGATCGCCGACAATTACCGCAAGCTTCGCAAGCTCCAGAACGAGCAGACCGCCCGCAAGGCGGCCGGCGAGACGACCACGCCGGCACAAGGGTCCAAGCAGGCCGAGCTGAAGGACATCGTCGTCGCGGACGTGAAGTCGCTCTCGCTCAACAACAACCGCATCGAGGCGCTGGTCGAGCAGCTCTACGACATCAACAAGCGGCTTCTGTCCCACGAAGGCCGGCTGATGCGCTACGCCGAGAGCCACGGCGTCGCCCGCGACGAATTTCTGCGCCACTACCAGGGCTGGGAGCTCGACCCGAACTGGATGGAGCGCGTCGGCACGCTCGGCGGCAAGGGCTGGAAGAACCTCGTCGAGAAGGGTGGCCGGCAGGTGGTGGACCTGCGCGAGCAGATCCTGACGCTTGCCTCCGAGACGGGCCTGGAGATCGGCGAGTATCGCAAGATCGTCAACATGGTCCAGAAGGGCGAGCGCGAAGCCCGTCAGGCCAAGAAGGAGATGATCGAGGCCAATCTCCGCCTCGTGATCTCGATCGCCAAGAAGTACACGAACCGCGGCCTGCAGTTCCTGGACCTGATCCAGGAGGGCAACATCGGCCTCATGAAGGCGGTCGACAAGTTCGAGTACCGGCGCGGTTACAAGTTCTCGACCTACGCCACGTGGTGGATCCGGCAGGCGATCACCCGCTCGATCGCCGATCAGGCCCGCACCATCCGCATCCCGGTGCACATGATCGAGACGATCAACAAGATCGTGCGCACCTCGCGGCAGATGCTGCATGAGATCGGGCGCGAGCCAACCCCGGAGGAACTGGCCGAGAAGCTGGCCATGCCCCTGGAGAAGGTCCGCAAGGTCCTCAAGATCGCCAAGGAGCCGATCTCGCTGGAAACGCCGATCGGCGACGAGGAGGACAGCCACCTCGGCGATTTCATCGAGGACAAGAACGTTGTGCTGCCGATCGACGCGGCGATCCAGTCGAACCTGCGCGAGACCACGACCCGTGTACTCGCCTCGCTGACGCCGCGCGAGGAGCGGGTGCTTCGGATGCGCTTCGGCATCGGCATGAACACCGATCACACACTCGAGGAGGTCGGCCAGCAATTCTCGGTGACACGCGAGCGCATCCGCCAGATCGAGGCGAAGGCGCTTCGCAAGCTGAAGCACCCGAGCCGCAGCCGGAAGCTCCGGAGCTTCCTCGACAACTGAGCGACAGTCTCGGAAATCCTCCTCCCCGGAGGGGGGAGGAGATCCGTGCGCCGAATTGCTATTTCTGGTTTCAGTCGCGCGCCGGTAATGTCCGTGTGCCGCGAGCGAATCCCTGCGCGGCCATTGTCGCCCGCGCGTCGCACCACCACCTTGGCCGTATGCTCGATCCTGGCTCCCGAAAGTCGCCGTCCTCGCCGACCGCCGACGCCGACGGTTCGGAAGCCGAGGGCGTGCCGTTCGGCCATCTCCAGGATTGCGTGGGCTTGCGCGACTGGCTCCTCAGCGAAGGCACGCGGACGCTCGCGGCCGACGATCTCCTGGCCGGGCTCGCGGAGCGCCTGAACGAACTCGACGTGCCCATCGATCGGGCGAGCACTGCCATCGACACCCTGCATTCGGAATATGCCGGTGTCGGCCGCACTTGGAACCGGGAGGAGGGCGCGACGGTGCGCCTGTTCCCGCACGGCGAGGCCTCGGACAAAGCGTACGAATCGAGCCCCTTCTACACCGTGCACCAGACCGGTGAATGGCTGATCCTCAACCTCGCCGAGACTGCGGACGACACCTATTCCATCATCCCTGAATTGAAGGCGGCGGGTTACCGCCACTACCTCGTGGCGCCCCTCATCTTCACCAGTGGCGCGCGCAACGGCATCACCTTCGCGACCCGTTCACCCGAGGGTTTCCGTGAGGATCACATCGCAATCCTCCGCTTCGTAATGCCGACGCTGGCGGCCGTTATGGAGATGCGCCTCGTGAACAAGCAACTCGATCAGGTGCTGCGGATCTACGTCGGAGACGAGCCGCACCGGGCGATCCTGTCCGGGTCCATCCGCCGCGGCCACGTGCAGCGCATCCGCTCGGCGATCCTGTTCGCCGACATGCGCGACTACACCCACATCTCCGCCGACATGACGCCCGAGGAGGCTGTCGACCTCCTCAACATCTTCTTCGACTGCCTCGTCCCCGCGATCGAGCGGGAGGGCGGGGAGATCCTGAAATATCTCGGCGACGGGCTCCTCGCGATCTTCCGCGAGCCTGGCGACGATCTCGGCGGCGCCGCGAAGGGCGCCCTGACCGCAGCGCAGGCCGCACTCGCCGCCCTCGACGAGGCGAACGGGCTCGGCCGCTTCGCGAACCCGGTGGCGGCCGGCATCGCGCTCCATCACGGCGAGGCGGCCTACGGCAATGTGGGTTCGGGCACGCGCCTCGACTTCACCGTGATCGGCCGCGACGTGAACCTCGCGAGCCGGCTCGCCCGGCTCAACCGGACGCTCGGCGAACCGCTGCTCATGTCGAAGCCCTTCGTGGATTTCCTGTGGGGCGATCCGGAACCCCTCGGCACCCATAGCCTCGACGGCTTCCCCGAGCCGATGGCGGTCTACCGTCCCGCGGCCAAGCCGGCCGCCTGCCGCAACCGGGCTTGACCCGGGGCAGCCGAGCGTCCAAATCTCGGGGTGTTCCAGGGAGATCCCCGGCAAGGGGCTGAGAAACCGATGGGCCGTCCTCGCGAGGACGGCGGCGCGGAAATCCTTCGAACCTGATCCGGCTCATACCGGCGTAGGGATTGGACCGCGGGTTTCCGACAAGGGCCCGGTTGCTTCCGAGAGAAGCGCGAGGACACCAATCTCTGCGGGCCATCGCGGAGGGTAATCCTTGGCATCCGTGCCGACCTCACCCATCGGACTCCGCCGCGCCGGGCAGGCGTCGGTCGCGCATGCCGATCTGCCGGTGCGCGCCGACATCCTCGTCATCGGGGGCGGCCTGATCGGGCTCTCGATCGCGTGGCGGCTGGCCGAGGCCGGCCGCTCGGTCACCGTGCTGGAGCGCGAGACCCTCGGGGCCGGCGCCAGCCTGGCAGCAACCGGGATGCTGGCGCCAGCCGCGGAGCACGAGCCCGGCTCCGACCTGCTTCTGCCGTTGGCCCTTGAGAGCCTGCGCCGCTGGCCGGCTTTCCGCGACGCGCTGCAGGCGGCCTCCGGCATCGGGATCGATTATCGGACGGACGGCACGCTCGTCGTCGCGGTCGGGCGCGACGAGGTGGAGCGGCTGCGCTTCCGCTACGAGTTGCAGCGCCGCTCCGGCGTCGCCGCCGAATGGGTGAGCGGTGCCGAGATCCGCCGCCGGGAACCGATGCTGCGCCCGACCGTGACGGCGGGCATCGCCTGTCCGCTCGACCATCAGGTCGATCCGCGGCTGGTGATGGCGGCACTCGCCACGGCGGCGGCGCGCGCGGGCGTGACCATCGTCGAGCGGGCGCCCGTCAGTGCCCTCGACTGGGCCGGCGGGCGGGTGATCGGCGCGCGCACGGAAGCCGGTGTCGTCGCGGCCGAGACCGTGATCCTGGCGACCGGCGCCTGGAGCGGGGAGGGCGGTCTCCTGCCCGAGGCGCTGTCCCTGCCCGTGCGGCCGATCAAGGGCCAGTCGCTCGCGCTGCGCACCGCACGGCGCACCGGCACGCTCTCGGGCATGGTCTGGACCGAGCAGGTCCATCTCGCGCCGAAAAGCGACGGGCACCTGATCGTCGGCGCGACTGTCGAGGATTGCGGCTTCCGCGACGGCGTCACCGCGGGCGGCCTCTACGCGCTGCTCGAAGGCGCACGGCGCGTCCTGCCGGGCGTCGAAGAGATGGAGGTCGAGGCGGTCTGGAGCGGCTACCGCCCGACTTCGGACGACGACGCCCCCATCATCGACGCGCTCGCGCCCGGCCTCATCGTGGCGACGGGCCATCACCGCAATGGCTACCTCCTGAACCCAGCCACCGCCGACGCCGTGACGGCGCTCGTCACCGAGGGCGCGCTGCCCGACTTCGCGCGCGCCTTCGATCTCGGCCGGTTCCGCGAAACCAACGGCATCAGGGCCACCGCATGAAGCTTACCGTCAATGGGCAACTCCGCGAGAGCGAGGCCGCCGACATCGAGTCCCTGTTCCGCTTCGAGGCCGAGGAGACCGGCATCGAGAGCCCGCAGGGCATCGCCATCGCGCTGAACGGCCGCGTCGTGCGCCGGACGGAATGGGCGCTCACGCCCGTCCGCGACGGCGACCGGGTCGAGATCGTGCGCGCCATGCAGGGAGGCTGAGAGATGACATCGACCGACACCGTGACGCCGATCCGCCCCTCGGAGGACGACCGGCTCGTCATCGCGGGCGTGAGCCTAACCTCCCGCCTCCTCATCGGCACGGCGGGCTACCCGACGCAGGCCATCATGCGCGAGGCGGTTGCGGCCTCGGGCTCCGAGGTGGTCACCGCCTCGATCCGCCGGGTATCGCTCCAGGGTCACGGCTCGGACACGCTGCGGACCCTGAAGGGCTATCGCTTCCTGCCGAACACCGCGGGCTGCGAGACGGCGCGCGACGCGATCATGACGGCGGAACTCGCCCGGGAAGCCCTCGACACGAACTGGATCAAGGTCGAGGTCATCGGGGATCGGGAGACCCTGTATCCCGACGTCGCCGAGCTGATCGAGGCCTGCCGCCATCTCGTCGACGACGGCTTCGTCGTGCTGCCCTATTGCAATGACGATCCGGTCGTCTGTCAGCGCCTGCAGGACATCGGCTGCGCCGCGGTGATGCCGATGGGCTCGCTGATCGGCTCCGGCATGGGTGTGGCGAATCCCGCCAACATCGAGCTGATCTGCCGCCGCGCCAGCGTGCCGGTCATCGTCGATGCCGGCATCGGAACCGCATCGGATGCGGTCGTCGCGATGGAACTTGGAGCTTCCGCCTGCCTCATCAACACGGCGGTGGCCAAGGCGGACGATCCGGTGCGGATGGCCCGCGCCATGCGCCACGCCGTCGAGGCCGGGCGCTTCGCGCATCTCGCCGGCCGCATCCCGCGGCGTGGCCGGGCGGAGCCGTCGAGCCCGCAGCTCGGCCTCGTCGGTTCGTGAGGCGGCCGCCGTCGCCGCTCCTCGCGATCACCGACCATCACGCCTGCCGGTACGGCCTCGGCGTGATGGTCGACGCGCTTCTCGACGGCGGCTGCCGCTGGATCTGGTTCCGCGACACCGACCTCGCTCCGGGCGAGCGCCGCCGCCTCGGCGAGGACCTGCTTGCCCGCGTGCGGACGCGCGGAGGACACCTGACGATCGGTCGGGACGCGGCCCTTGCGGCCGCCCTCGGCGCGGACGGAGTGCACCTGCCGGGCGGCACCGGACCGGCCGAGATCGAGGCCGCACGTCGCATCCTGCCGGAGGACGCCCTCGTCGGCGTCTCCGCCCACGGCCTGACCGATCTCTCTCGCGCGCGCGCCGGTGGCGCCGACTACGCGACCCTGAGCCCAATCTTCGAGAGTCTGAGCAAGCCGGGTTACGGGCCGGCCCTCGGTGGGTCGGGCCTCCTCGAGGCGTGCGGCCTCGGTATCCCCGTCGTCGCGCTCGGCGGCATCACGCCCGCCACCGTGCCCCTGTGCCGACGGGCCGGCGCCGTCGCCGTCGCGGCGATGGGCGGGCTGATGCGCGCGCCGGACCCGGCCGGCGCCGCGCGCGACCTCGTCGCCGCCTGGGAGCGAACCTGAGGCTGACGCTCGCAGGTTGATGACGCCACCGGCTGTCCGGCGACCCCTATGCGTTCGCGCAGCGGGGCCGTCATCGCGTATACGCGGATCCGACCGAGAGGGGGCGGGACCGATGCACAGGGCGCGAACTTCCTTCGGCTGGCGCTGGATCGCGCGTGTCCTGCGGCTGCGCCGCGGCCAGATGATACGATTGCTGATGGTGGTCGCGGCCGGCTACGGCGCCGGCCTCGTCTTCCCCATCGCGACCCAGCGCATCGTCGACGCCATCGTGGCGGGCCGGGCCGATCTGCCGCTCGCCGGGCTCGCGCTCCTCGCCATGGCGGCCATCACCGCCGAGGTCGCCCTGTTCTCCCGGCGTCAGACCCTTGTGATCGGGCTCGGCACCTTTCTCGACCGAAGGATCTCGCGGCGCGTCTTCGCGCATCTGCTGCGCGTCCGGCTCGACGGCGCCCGCTTCCGCTCCGGCGAGATCATCAACCACTTCCAGCACGTCACGAAGATCCGGGACTTCGTCCTGCATCAGGTGCCGAACGCGGTGATCGACGCGGGCGGTGCCGTCGTGGCCCTCGGTCTCGTCCTGCACTACGACGCGGCGGTCGCCATCACTCTCGTCGCGGCGGCGCCCATCATCGTTCTCGTCGCGAGCAACCAGATCAGCGAGATCTGGAAATCGGCGGAGGCCTATTACAAGGCGACGGGGAACCGGAACAGCACGCTGGCCGAGACGGTGAACGGGCTCGTCACGGTGCGGTCGCTCGCGCTCGAAGCGTCGCGGATGCGGCGGTGGGAGCGCGTCACCGCCAAGGCGCTGGCGGAGCTGCGCGCCGTGATGGACCTTCAGCGGCGCTACGGCGTGCACGCGCAGGCCGTCTCCCGCGGCATGACGCTGCTCGTGATCGGCGTCGGTTGCTGGCGCATGTACGGCGGCCACCTCACGGTCGGCGAGTTCCTGGCGATCCAGGTCGTGGCGGCGCGGATCACCGGCCCGGTTCTCGGCAGCGCCGACATCCTGCGCATGACGCAGGAGGTCAACGTGGCGATCGGCCAGGTCGGTGAGCTCCTGCGCCTGCCGACGGAGCGCGCCCGTCTCCACCCGCCCCTGCGCCGGCTCGGGCCGGGCGGAATCCGGATCGAGGGCGTCTCGCTGACCTATCCGGGCTCCGACAAGCCTGCCCTGCGTGACGTCAGCCTCGATCTGCCGGAACGCGGCATCGTCGCCATCGTCGGCCGCAACGGGTCCGGCAAGTCGACGCTTCTGCGGATCCTGCTCGGGCTGCAGCGCGACTACCTGGGACGTATCGAGGTCGGCGGGGCAGACCTGCGCGACTACGATCCGCGCTGGCTGCGCGGCCGGATCGGCGCGGTGGATCAGGACACGGTGCTGTTCTCGGGCAGCGTAGCCGACAATCTCGCGGAACGGCGGAAGGACAGGGCGGCCCTGCGCGACGCGCTGCGCTTCGCGGGCGTCCTCGACACCGTCGAGGGTCTGCCGGAGGAGCTCGCGACGGAACTCGGCGAGAGCGGGCGCAGCCTGTCGGGCGGCCAGCGGCAGCGCCTCTCGATCGCACGAGCGGTGATCCGTGACCCGGCCTTGGCCTTCCTCGACGAGCCGACCGCCTTCCTCGATCCGGAGGCGGCTCTGGCGCTCGAGCGGAACCTCACCGCCTGGGGCCGCGACCGCCTCCTGATCCTGGTGACCCACAACCTCGCCGCGGTGCGACAGGCCGACCAGATCGTCGTCCTCGACGACGGCTGCGTACTCGGAGCGGGCCGGCACGAGGACCTGATCCGCCGCGTGCCCGTCTACGCGTCCCTGTGGGATGACCACACCCGCTCGCTCCGCGAGCATGCCGGTGCGGGATCCGACAGGGCGCCAATCCCCGCCTGACGGATCAGCGCACCGCCGGGCCGTAGGGCGGCCGCGGGATCGCGCGATGGGCGGCGCGGAGCGCGGCGGACCAGCGCTCGCGCAGGTCGTGGAAATAGGGCTCGCCCGCCTCGATCCGGTGGCTGACCTCGAGGTCGAGGGCATTGCGGCGCGCCACCGCCACGTCGATCGGCAGGCCGACGCCGAGATTCGAGCGCATGGTCGAATCCATCGAGACGAGGCTGACCTTCAGGGCATCGTAGAGGTCGGTCGCGAAGGTCATGGCGCGGTCGAGGATCGGCTTGCCGTACTTGTGCTCGCCGATCTGCAGGAACGGCGCGTCGACGCTGCACTCGATGAAGTTGCCCGCCGAGTAGATCAGGAACAGCCGCATCGGCTCCGCTCCGATCTGACCACCGAACAGGAAGGAGACCTCGAAGCGGAGATTCGCGGCCGCGAACCCTTCCCGCTCGATACCTCGCACGTGCCGGATCGCGCGGCCGACGAGCTGGGCGGCCTGGAACATGGTCGGCGCCTCTATGAAGCGCATCGGCGCCTCGCCCTCCGCATCCGCCGGAACGCCCTCGGCCAGCAGGCTGAGCACGGACTGGGTCACGGAGAGGTTGCCGGCCGAGGCCAGCATCATCACGCGCTCGCCCGGCACGTTGAAGTGATGCAGCTTGCGGTAGGTGGAGATGTCGTCGAGCCCGGCGTTTGTGCGGGTATCGGCGATCATCACGAGCCCGTCCTCCACGAGGACCCCGACGCAGTAGGTCATGGCTTGGTACTTTCCTAGGCGCCGCCCGCGACGAGGACCGGATCAGGATTGCGCCGTGGCCTGTGCTTGCTCCACCCGAAGGCGCACGTCCAGCGTCTCCGTGCCGCCGCCCGTCCGGCTGCCGCGGATCGGCGCCGCGCCGAGGTAGTCGAGGCCGGTGGCGACTCGAATGTAGCCCTCCGTGGTACCGATGGCGTTCGACGGGTCGAACCCGACCCAGCCGAGATCCGGCACAAGGGCCTCCGCCCAGGCGTGACCCGCCTTCTGCTCGATCTCGCCGTCCTCGCGTCGGAAATAGCCCGAGACGTAGCGCGTCGGGATCTCCAGGTGCCGCGCTCCGGCGATGAACACGTGCGCGAGATCCTGACAGACGCCCTTGCCGTTCGCGAAGGATTTCGCGGCTGTGGAGCTGGAGCTCGCGGGCCCCGGCTCGAACGCCATCGCGTCGCAGATGGCGGCGAGCAGCCGGTGCAGGCAGGGCAGCACGGCTGGATCGCCCGCCGCCGCGGCGCGCCGGGCGAGATCCTGGATCTCGTCGCTCGGCGCCGTCAGGTCGGTCTCGCGCAGGTAGAACGGATCGGGCAGGCGCTCCACGGCGCCGCGCACGATGCCGTGCGTCTCGTTGGTGTCGACCTCACCCGTCACGCGGATGATGAGGGCGTCGGCCGGCTCGTCCGGCGAGAACCAGTGGACGATGTTGCCGAAGCCATCCTCGCGCTCGGTCAGGTGCCCGTCGACCGAAGGCTCGATCCGCCAGCGCCGGACGTACTGACCGTCATGGTCGCGCGGGGTCAGGCGCATGACCTGGATCAGGCCGCGGGCCGGCTGCTCGTAGCTGTAGATGGTCTCGTGGACGACGCGGATGCGCATGCGGAAGGTTCTACCCGTGTTGCCCGGTGTCAGACCAGATACTGCTCGGTGATGGCTGCGCCGACCCGATTGTTCTCGCCGATGAAGGCGGTGACGAATTCGTGGAGGCCCGAGGCGAAGATGCGGTCGATGTCCTCGCTCTCCAGATGCGCCAGCACATTGCTGGCGAGCCGCTGGCTGGCGCCGCGGCGGCCGTAGGCGTCGGCGATGAGATCGAGATGCTCCACCACCATGCCGTAGCAATTGGCAAACGAGCGCGGCATCTGCCGGTTGAGGATGAGGAGGTCGGCCACCAGCAGCGGCTTGATGCTCTCACGGTAGACCCAGTGATAGGCGTTGAAGGCCGAGACCTCGCGCAGGATCGTGGTCCACTGGAAGTAGTCGAGGCTGCCGCCGACCTTTTCGTGGGCGGGCAGCAGGATCTGGTACTTCACGTCGAGGATGCGGGCGGTGTTGTCGGCCCGTTCCAGGCCGGTGCCGAGGCGCGTGAACCAGTAGGCGTCGTTGCGCAGCATCGTCCGGTAGGCCGAGCCGTCGAAGGTCAGAGAGATGCCCTTCACCCATTCGAGGAAGCGCGAGAAATCCTCGCGGTTGAGGTCGCGCCCCTCGTAATTGCGCAGTTCCAGCCACGCTCCGTTGATCGTGTCCCACATCTCGGTGGTGAGCGCGGTGCGCACGCTGCGGGCGTTCTCGCGCGCGGTCTCGATGCAGGAGCGGATCGAGGACGGGTTGTGCGGGCTGAAGGCGAGGAAGTTGCTCACCGTGTCGGCGTTGATCCCGTCGTAGAGCGGCTTGAACACCGCCGTGTCGCCGGCCGAGGCCAGCGCCGAGGCCCATTCGTTGGTCTCGCCGCCGCCGTAGCTCGTCGGCAGGGAGGCGAGGCGGTGGGCTGCGTCGAGGATGCGGGCCACGAACTCCGCGCGCTCGACGTAACGCGAGAGCCAGTAGAGGTTGTCGGCGGTGCGGGACAGCATGGGCGTTTCGCTAGCGATGGGACTGAGGGGAGCCGCGGATCATCTGCCGCATTTCGAGGCAGCAATGCCTGCCTCGGAAAGCGGCAGGCTCATCCGTCGAGGACCCAGGTGTCCTTCGTCCCGCCGCCCTGGCTGGAATTCACCACGAGCGAGCCCTCTTTCAGCGCGACGCGGGTGAGGCCACCGGGAACGATGCGGATCTCGTCGGCGCCGCAGAGCACGAAGGGCCGAAGGTCGACGTGACGGGGCGCGACGCCCGAAGCGACGAAGGTCGGGCAGGTCGAGAGCGAGAGGGTCGGCTGCGCGATGAAGCCGTCCGGCGCGTGCCGCAGGCGCCGGCCGAACTCCTCGATCTCGCGCTTGGTGGCGTGGGGGCCGACCAGCATGCCGTAGCCGCCGGAGCCGTTCACCTCCTTCACGACGAGTTCGGAGAGGTGGTCCATCACGTAGGCGAAGGCGTCCTTCTCGCGGCAGCGGTAGGTCGGCACGTTGTGGAGGATCGGCTCCTCGCCGGTGAAGAATTTCACGATCTCCGGCATGTAGCTGTAGACCGCCTTGTCGTCGGAGATACCGGTGCCGACCGCGTTGGCGAGGGTCACGGTCCCGCGCTCATAGGCGTTCATCAGGCCGGGGACGCCGAGGACCGAGTCGGGCCGGAACACGAGCGGGTCGAGGAAGTCGTCGTCGAGGCGGCGGTAGACCACGTCGACGCGGCGCGGCCCCTCGGTCGTGCGCATGTAGACGGTGTCGTCCTTGGTGAAGAGGTCGGAGGCCTCGACGAGCTCGACGCCGAGCTTATCCGCCAGGAACGAGTGCTCGTAGAAAGCCGAGTTGTAGCGCCCTGGTGTCAGCAGAACGACGGTCGGGTCGCGCGTGGCGGTCGTCGGGGCGAGGCTGCGCAGCGTCGCGAGGAGGGCGTCCGGATAGTTCTCGACGGGCGCCACCCGGTGCCGGGAGAAGAGGTCTGGGAATAGCCGCAGCATGACCTCGCGGTTTTCCAGCATGTAGGAGACACCGGACGGCGTGCGGGCGTTGTCCTCCAGCACGAAGAAGTCGTTCTCGCCCGTGCGCACGATGTCGATGCCGGCGATGTGGACATAGAGGTCGTGCGGGACTTTGAAGGCGCGCATCTCCATCCGGTAATGCGCATTCCGGTAGACGAGGTCGGCCGGGATGATGCCGGCTTTCAAGCATTCCTGGGCGCCGTAGATGTCGTTGAGGAAGGCGTTGATCGCGGTGACGCGCTGCTTCAGTCCTCGCTCGAGGAAGCTCCATTCGGGCTTCGTGAGCACCCGGGGGATGATGTCGAAGGGGATCAGCCGCTCGGTCGACTCGTTGTCGCCGTAGACCGCGAAGGTGATACCGATCCGCCGGAACAGGAGTTCGGCCTGGCTGCGGCGGGTGTGGAAATGCTCGGGCGGGGTGGCTTCGAGCCAGGATTTGAGCTCGCCGTAGGCTTCACGGATCGCAGCCGGGCCGCTCTCCAGACCGCTCATCTCATCGAACGCGACGCCTGTCATTGTCTGCCTCCCTGGCCTGCCACGCTAGAGGCAAGAGGCGCGCCACGCAAAGGGAAAGACACTAACGAAAGTGGTGCATGGGAGAGAATCGCCGCTTTGTTATCGACGTCTCGTCGGCTCGAAGGAAAAGTTCAGAACTTCAGGACACGCGCATGCTGACTGAGCCGGGAACGACAGGGTTGTACTATCTCTGAACTGCCAAGCTGTGGCGCGCAGATTCCTGCGAAACCGCTTCTCGCACCTGCGGGAAGTCGATCCTGACGAGATCAGATCAACTTCAGCCCCTTCAGGCTGGCGTGACCGTCCCGCCCGACGATGATGTGATCGTGGACCACGATCTTGAGCGGATCAAGCGCACCGATGATCTCGCGCGTCATCTTCACATCCGTCGCCGAGGGGGTCGGATCGCCGGACGGGTGGTTGTGGGCAAGGATGATCGCGGTTGCCGCGAGTTCGAGGGCGCGGCGCGCCACCTCGCGCGGATAGACTGGGGTGTGGTCGACCGTGCCGCGGCCCTGCACCTCGTCGGCGATGAGATGGTTGCGCTTATCGAGGAACAGGATCCGGAACTGCTCGCGCGACGAGAAGGCCATTGTGGTGCGGCAATAGTCCAGGACAGCGGTCCAAGAGGAAAGGAGGGGCCGGTCGCTCAGCGCGCCGCGGGCGAGGCGATGTCCTGCCGCCTCGATGAGCTTCAGGTCGGCGACGATGCCGGGCCCGATCCCCTCGATCTCCGCGAGCCGGGAGGGCTCGGCGCTCACGACCTCCGCGAAACTGCCGAAGCGGCGAATCAGCGCCTTGGCGAGGGGCTTCACGTCACGGCGCGGGATCGCCCGGAAGAGCACGAGTTCGAGAAGCTCGTAGTCGGGCAACGCGTCGGCGCCCGATTGCGCGAAGCGGGCGCGCAGGCGCTCGCGGTGCCCCAGATAATGCGGGCCGTCCTCCCCCGCGGGAGCCGGGCCGCCCGCCTCGACCGGGAGATCGGACGACGGGCGGTGGCGCATGGCCTTCGTGTCTCATACCGGTCGACGGTGATAGCGACTCACGAGGTTTCGTATCGGCGGCGGATCTGGTTCGATGAGGCAAACCGGGAGGGTTTGCCATGTCCGCTGCGGTTGCTCTGCGTGAGGATTTCAACGCCGACGATCTTCGACGTCTGGCCAAGGCCAGCCGAGACGCGGGCCAGAGCCGCCGGCTGCTGGCGCTGGCCGAGATCTACGAGGGCAGCAGCCGCACGGATGCGGCTCGGATCGGGGTGGTAGGGTTGCAGACGGTGCGCGATTGGGTGCTCGCCTTCAACGCAGCTGGCCCGGCCGGGCTGATCAACCGCAAGGCCCCGGGCAACCCAGCCAAGTTGAGCGATGCGCAGCGTCAAGCGCTGGCGCAGATCGTCGAGAGCGGGCCGGACCCGGATCGACACGGCGTGGTGCGCTGGCGGCTGAAGGATCTCGCCGCCTGGATCTACGCCAGCTTCGGCGTGAGCCTGGACGAGAGCACGGTGGGCCGCACGGTGAAACAACTCGGCTTCCGCAAGCTGTCGGCACGCCCGCGCCATCATGAGCAGGACCCGGCCGCACTGGCAGCCTTCAAAAAAACTTGCCAGCCGAGGTGAGGGCGATCCGAGCCCGGCTGCCGGCTGGCGCGGCCATCGAGGTGTGGTGGTCAGACGAGGCTCGGGTCGGCCAGAAGAACACGCTGCCCCGCCGCTGGGCGCGCCGCGGCAGCCGGCCCTCGGCGCCCAAGGACCAACGCACGGCCCACGCCTACATCTTCGGAGCGATCTGTCCCGAGAAGGGCAAGGGTGCCGGCCTCATCATGCCGAGATGCGATACCGCGGCGATGAACGAGCACCTCAGGGAGATCAGCTGCAGCGTCGAGGAAGGCGCCCACGCCGTGCTGATCCTCGATGGGGCGGGCTGGCACGTCGCCCACGACCTCGTCGTGCCCGCCAACATCACCCTGCTGCCGCTGCCAGCCTGCGCCCCGGAACTCAACCCGGTCGAGAATGTCTGGCAGTTCCTGCGCGACAACTGGCTCGGCGACCGCGTCTTCTCGTCCTACGAGGACATTGTCGAGCAGTGCTGTCAGGTCTGGAACCGGTTCATCGACCAGCCTTGGAAGATCATGTCCATCGGCCTGCGTGACTGGGCCTATCAGTTATGATCACCACCGATTGGTATCAGAGGGCGGATGAGGAGGGTTGATGCAGGCCCGTCGGCGAGACCGTGAAGATCTCGACGCCGGTCTCAGTGACCGCGACCGTGTGCTCGAACTGCGCGGAGAGCGAGCGATCGCGCGTCACGGCCGTCCATCCGTCGGACAGGACTTTCACGGCGGGGCGCCCGAGGTTGATCATCGGCTCGACCGTGAAGAACTGGCCCGGCTTCAGGGGCACGTCGTAGCTCGGCTCGACGTAGTGCAGGATCGTCGGCGCATCGTGGTAGGTGCGGCCGAGGCCATGCCCGCAGAAGTCGCGCACCACGGAGCAGCGCTCGGATTCCGCGTAGGCCTGGATCGCACGCCCGATATCGTTCGTCGATCCACCGGGCTTGATCGCGGCGATGCCGCGCATCAGCGCCTCGTAAGTGATCTCGCACAGGCGCTGCGCCTTGCGCGGCACCTCGCCGACATAGGCCATGCGGCTCGAATCCCCGTGCCAGCCGTCGAGGATCAGGCAGATGTCGAGATTGACGATGTCACCCTCGCGCATCGGCTTGTCGTTCGGGATGCCGTGGCAGACCACGTGGTTGATCGAGGTGCAGATCGACTTCGGATAGCCGCGGTAGAACAGCGAGGCCGGGTAGGCGCCATGGTCCATCGCGAACTCGTAGGCGAGGCGATCGAGATGCTCCGTGGTCACGCCGGGCTGGGTCGCCTCCATCAGGAGGTCGAGGGCCTCGGCCGTGAGGCGGCCGGCGCGGCGCATCCCCTCGAAATCGTCCGGACCGTGGATCGGCGGTTCCGGGGCGCGCCGGGCACCCTGCGCGGCGACTTGGTCTTGCTGGTTCATCGGGAGATGTCTTGCGGGATGCGGCTGTGGCGGACACCCTATGTACGGTCTGCGCGCGGAGACGCCAACCCGAGCGCGCGCAACGGTGCCGTACCCCTAGGATTGCGGGCCGGGAGAGGCTAGAGGCATGGCCGTGTCCGGAGCGCGCGGCGCTGACGGGCGAGATTCGCTTGATCGCGGGTCCGGCCACCCGGCCGGTGCCTGGCGCAGGGCAGGACGGCGCGATGGCTGAAAAGGCGGTACCGCACTTCCACAACGATCTCGGCGTGAGCGCCATCGAGGTCGGCTCGCGGGAGTTTATGTGCATCGGGGCGCTGCCCCCTTTCGATCACCCGCACGTCTTCCTCGACATGGGCGCCGACCACGAGATCATCTGCCAGTACTGCTCGACGCTCTATCGCTACCGGCCGAGCCTGAAGGCCGGCCAGGCCGATCCGGCGTCCTGCGTCTGGGACGACCGCGCCAAGGTCGCGGCCGAGTAGGCGGGCCCCGCGCCCCCGGTGGGTCTCGCTGTCGCCATTGTCGGTGCCGGGATCGGCGGCCTCACGGCGGCGCTCGCCCTCAGCGAGGCGGGCCACGCCGTCACCCTGATCGAGCGCCGCACCGGCTTCAGCGAGGTCGGCGCCGGCCTCCAGCTCTCGCCGAATGCGAGCCGCATCCTGATCGGCCTCGGCCTCGGCGCGCCGCTCCGCCGGGCCGCCTGCGAGCCGCCCGGCGTGACGGTGCGGGGATTGAGGTCAGGGCGGACCATTGGTTCGGTCCGCCTCGGCGCCAAGGTGCGGGAGCGCTACGGCGCGCCCTACTACGTGATTCACCGGGCGGACCTGCAGACGCTGCTCCTCGATGCCGTGCGCTCTCGGGCGGGCATCCGCCTCCTCGTGGGACGCGAGGTAATCGGCCTCTCCGAGACGGAAGAGGCCGTCGACCTCACGCTGGAGAGCGCGGCGGGCGGGCGGAGCGAGACGGTTCGCGCCGATCTCGTCGTCGGCGCGGACGGCCTCCGCTCGCGGATCCGCGGTCATCTCGACGGCCGGCCGCTCGCCTCCGGCGGCATGGCGGCCTGGCGCGCCGTGGTGCCGCGCGAGGCGGCGCCCGGCGCGCTGCAGGGGGCGGAGACCGGGCTCTGGCTTGGGCACGGTCGCCACGTCGTCCATTACCCGATCCTCGGCGGAGAGCGGCTGAACGTCGTCGCCATCGTGCCGGAGCGCCAGGGCGACGAGGATTGGGGCCGCCTCGGCGAGCCGGCGGTGCTGCGCGCCCAATTTCGCGATGCGGCGGCGCCGATCGCGGAGCTTCTCGGCCTGCCGGATTCCTGGCTCGTTTGGTCCCTCGTCGAGCGGCCCGTGGCCCGGCCGATGGCGCGGGGACGCGTCGCGCTCCTCGGGGATGCGGCCCACCCGGTGCTGCCCTTCCTCGCGCAGGGCGCGGCGCTCGCCATCGAGGACGCCGCCGTGCTGACGGCCTGCCTCGGGGCCGTTTCGGTACCCGAGGCGTTGGCTGCCTACGAGGCGGCGCGGGCCGAACGGGCGCGTCGGGTCCAGCGTGCGGCCCGCGGCAACGGGCGCAGCTACCACGCGGGCGCCCTCGTCGGCACGGCGCGCGACCTCGTCATGCGCCGCCTCGGCCCGGACGGGATGCGCGACCGCTACGCCTGGCTCTACGGCTGGCGGCCGGACGCCGCCGCTTGATCTGTCGCGCGCGTGCCGCTACCGCAGGCGCCGCGCGGACGTGGCGGAATCGGTAGACGCACGAGACTTAAAATCTTGCGGCCGCAAGGCCGTGCGGGTTCGAGTCCCGCCGTCCGCACCAACCTCATTGAAAATGTGAGTACCGCCAGTAAGATGCTGGTGTTCTGATGCTTTTCGGCGCCCCACCACTACAAAGGGCGCTACAAATGGCCGTTCCGATGACCTCCCTGAGCCGTGCCCCGAATGGGGATTGGTTCGCCCGCAAGGGCATCCCGAAGGATGTGCGTGAAGCCTACAAGAAGGCGTTCGGTGTCGCTCAGGAGGAGCGGTTTAGGCGTCCTGCGAGCTTGTCCACAGGCGCTGCGAAGGTCGAGCTACGAGACTGGGATGCGACCGTCACGGGGCGCATTGAGGCTCTACGAGCGGCCGCAAGAGGTGAGGGCAGAGGGCTCACTCACCGCGAAGCGCACGGGCTGGCCGGTCAGTGGTACGCATGGTTCGTGGCCAAGCACGAACAGGAGCCGGGACAACCGGCGCAGTGGGATCAACTATACGAACAACTCGATGACGCACGCACTCGTTGGCGCGGCAGTCACGATGATGATCCTTTCGAGGAGGCGGTGGAGCACCCGGCCGTTCGACGCCACATTCGACAGACGGTCATGGAGCTTGGGAAGGTTGCCAGCTTCCTGGGTGAGAAGGGGATCGTGCTCACGCAGGACGCAAACGAAACCCTTCTCGACATCATTGAGAGCGAGTTAGAGGCTGCTGCCGCCTCGCTGAGGAGACGTGCAGAAGGCGACTACGCTCCCGACCCCCGTGTCACCCGGCACCCGGAGTTCCGGCAGGCTTCTCAGGTGAAGCAGTGCGGGCTGACGTGTTGGTCCCTCTTCGAGGCGTGGGTGAAGGAGCGGAAGCCAGGCACTGCCACTGTCAACCGCTGGCGAGTGGTGCTTCGTGCTCTGGACGCCTTCTTTGAGAACCGAGACATCGCGGGGATCACGGCTGACGATGCCCTTGCCTGGAAGAACACCCTCGTCACCCCAGAGCGGTCTGCCGGTGTCGTCAACGATGTGTGGCTCCGTGCCGCTCGCGTGAACTTCGGGTGGGCAGTCGCCAACAAGAAGATCGCGCTGAACCCCTTTGAGAAGGTCTCCGTGGCGGTCGGCAAGGCTGCTCCGAAGGTCCGTGAGCGGGAGTTCGAGGATGACGAGTGGGCGACGATCCTGCGGGCGACTACAGCCCCTCAGCCTGCCCGCATGGCCACGCACAACGTGGCAGCACGGCGGTGGGTGCCGTGGCTCTGCGCCTACACGGGTTCACGGCCTGGAGAGGTGACCCAGCTTCGGGCGGAAGACATCCAGCTGCACAAGGCAGGGTTCTGGGTGATGAAGATCAACCCGGAGGCCGGCACGGTGAAGGGTGGGCAAGCGCGTACTGTGCCCGTTCACTCGCACGTCATCGAGCAAGGCTTCTTGGACTTCGTGAAGAAGGTCGGGAAGGGGCCGCTCTTCTACGATCCCGAGGGCAGTCGAGTTGAGCGGGATGACCCTACCAATCCTGTCCAAGCACCGTGGGTGAAGCAGCGGAACAAGCTCGCTGAGTGGGTGAGGAAGCTCGGGGTCGATGATCCGAACATCAGCGCGAACCACGCATGGCGCCACACGTTCAAGCGCCGTGCAGCGCGTGCGAAGATCGAGAAACGCATCCGCTTCGCCTTCTGCGGGCACAGTTCGTCAGATGTGGGTGATGAGTACGAGACACCCACAGTGGAAGACATGGCCGAGGAGTTGAAGCGGTTCCCTCGGTTCGCGCTGGAAGCCTGAGCTTCGAAGCCGCCAACCACGGTAAGTGGACCGCCTGAGCCAAACGGTGGCGGCTTCAGGGCAACGGATCACCGGCTCAACGGAGCGCGGCGAGAGCGAAATGCGTATCGCGAAAATTCGAGCCGGCATCGACCAATCCGGCCGGGTGCCATTTCCCCCGCGCCACCCCTTCGGACAGCGCCGAGTACCCCACCCCGTATCGCGCCCGAACCCACGCGAGCAGAACGCGCGAGCGCCGGAACGCCCAGCATCAACTCGGGCCACGCTCGGAAGCAGAGCCTCCCTCTCCCTCCGTTTGGCGGTCGTCGTTGCGCGCTTCCTACCCTCATACCCTGAGCTTTGCCGCATCAGCGGACGAGGCTCTGCATCGGCTTGACGGTAGGGAGCCCTCTTCGTAACATTCTGGTCAACGCTCGTTGACTGAGGTGTGGTTGCTCATGGCACAAGGTGCGTTCGTCGCCTACTATCGTGTGAGCACAGCCCGACAGGGCTCCTCAGGGTTGGGACTGGAGGCTCAGAAGGAGACCGTGCGGCGCTACCTCAACGGAGGCGACTGGACCATCAAGGCCGAGTTCATCGAGGTTGAGAGTGGGAGACGCGATGATCGCCCGGAGTTGGACCGCGCCCTCACGTTCTCCCGGCTGCACCGCCTGCCGCTCATCGTAGCGAACGTCTCACGTCTCACCCGCTCATCGGCCTTCCTTCACCGCATCTTGGACAGCGGTGCGGAGGTACGCTTCTGTGACCTCCCGGAGATCGAAGGGCCGGTAGGCCGCTTCCTCCTTCAGCAGATGGCGTCCGTAGCGGAGTTGGAGGCTGGGTTCATCTCAGGCCGCACCAAGGCTGCGCTCCAAGCCGCCAAGGCCCGTGGGAAGAAGCTGGGCGGCAACCGGGGCGTAGTGATGACGGACGCCATCAGGGAGGCCGGCAGGGCCACCAGAACGGCCAAGGCGAACGAACGTGCGGGCGACCTCGCGCCTACTCTCGCGGAGCTTCACGCGGCTGGTGTCACCTCCTACGGTGCCCTTGCACGAGCCCTGAACGAGCGCGGCATCCCGACTGCTCGCGGAGGCGAATGGTCCCCGATGCAGGTCTCAAGGGTGATGGCCAAGCTCGCTGAGAAGGCCGTGTAGGACCTCCACACCGTCCCCCTTCGTGCCGCTATGGTGCGCCGTTTAGAGGAACTGGAGGCGCTATTACCCGACACACTTGAAGACAAGGGTGTTCGCTCGCGTGTAGGCGGTCGGATGTGGCACCGAGTTGCCAATTCGCAAGCAGCTTCAGCCCTGCGGACGAGATTACCCGACACACTAAGAAAAAGAGACTGCTCGCCATAAGACAGCGACCAAGGCGGCTCTCTCATTCCTCGGACCACTAAGGAAATAGCCGCACGCACGCTCCAAGCGGGGCGTATCTGTTTCTTTGCGGGTAGCTCCAACTCCGCCTTTGGGCGCCGTTCGCGCGCTTTCTCAATCACTCAATCACACCCCTGAGACATTCCATGACAGCACCGCTGCGTGCGCCACGAGGTGCGCGATGACGACCCATGTCCACTCGACCTCTTCTACCTCCGGTGGAACAAGGTTCATTACCGAAGCCCACAACATTCAGAGGACGTCTCGATGATCTACACCGAGCACGTCTTGGACCGGAGAACAGGGGAACTTACCGAACTCAGCACGGGGGATTGGATCACAATCACGGAACTGGGAGAGTTGAAGGGCGTGACAGCACGGCGGGTCAGGACGATCTTGAGGGAGATGGACTTCCTCTACGTGTCGGGTGGTCGCGCCCACAATCGTCACCGCCTCACACTGACCTGACCGGCTGGCTTTGGACCGGGCTGATTGCGAGGATCAGCCAGGATCGGAGGAGCTGGAAATGAGGAGAGGACAGAGGCCGAGTGCCGAGCAGGTGGTGCTGACGTTGCGCCAGATCGAGGTGCAGACAGCCCAGGGCAAGAGCATCGCCATTGCCTGCAAAGAGGCGGGCATCTGCGAGCAGAGCTACTATCGCTGGCGCAAGGAGTACGGCGGCCTGCAGGTCGATCAGGCGCGTCGGATGAAGGATCTGGAGCGTGAGAACGCCCGCCTGCGGCGCCTTGTGGCGGACCTGTCCCTGGAGAAGCAGGTGCTCAAGGACGTCGCGGCGGGAAACTTGTAGCCCCCGAGCGACGCCGGCAGGCGGTCTCTGGCATCCGGGAGAAGTACGGCCTCTCGGAACGTCACGCCTGCCGGATCGTCGGCCAGCACCGCGGCACGCAGCGCTACGTGCCCACCGTGCTAGCCGACGAGGATGCGCTGACCCGCGCCATCATCAGCCTGGCGTCCGAGTACGGGCGCTACGGCTACCGCCGTGTCACGGCTCTGCTGCAGGCAGGTGGTTGGCAGGTGGGCAAGGATCGGGTTCAGCGCATCTGGCGTCGTGAGGGGCTGAAGGTCCCGCACAAGCACCGGCCACGCAGCCGGCTGTGGCTGAACGACGGCTCCTGCGTGCGGCTGCGGCCGCAGCATCGCAACCACGTCTGGAGCTTCGACTTCGTGCAGGCGCAGACCCACGATGGCCGCAGCTTGCGCATCCTGACGCTGATCGACGAGCACAGCCGAGCCTGCTTGGCGCTGAAGGTGGCGCGGCGCATCAACAGCCTGGGCGTGATCGAGGCGCTGGCGGAGGCGATGTGCCTGCACGGCATCCCGGAGAACGTCCGCTGCGACAATGGCCCTGAGATGGTTGCGAAGGCGCTGCGCAAGTGGGTCGCCCAAGCTGGATCACAGATCCAGTACATCGCGCCGGGCTCACCGTGGGAGAACGGCTATTGTGAGAGCTTCAACGGCAAGCTGCGCGACGAGTGCCTGCGCCAGGAGATCTTCTACTCGCTCAAAGAGGCACAAGCTGTGATCGGGCTTTGGCAAGCCACTTACAACCGCGTCCGGCCGCACTCGTCCTTGGGGTATCGACCGCCCGCGCCCGTCAGCTTCCCGGATCTGGCCTTCCGCCTACCCATGGCCGCTACCATGCAGTAGCCTCGCAACTGGCTCGGTCCAAAATGCCGGTCAGGTCAACGTGTCGCAGCAACTCGTGAGCCGCTACGTCAACCTACAGGAACGGCAGCGGAAAAGGTGGGAGTTGGCGAAGGCAAAGCCTCTGCCTGACATCCTCAAGGTCCGCAGCTCGATGCGCCTCTAAGAAGATGCGTGGCCTCCGGTGGAGCGAGGTTCATTACCCAAGCCCACAACACGCCCGAGAGCATCCTCCACCAGCTTTCACTGTGATGTTGACCAGGGGCTGCGCACGTAGCTCATCTACGCCGCCAGTGAGGTTCGATGTGGTCACCCATCTTCACCAATGGGTGATCACCGCCGCTTGCTCATGTTCATCGACATCTTCTCGCAGCAGCAGCCGCCCTTGCCCTTCTTCATGCTGCTGTGGCCCGTCGCCATTCCGGGCTTGCCGCACATCATGCCGCCCTTGCTGCCACCGCAGCAGCTCATGGCCATGGCGGGTGCTGCGGTCAGCAACATCAAGGCGGCTGCGGTCACGATGAGCTTCTTCATGGGTGTCCTCCTCTGGTTGAGTGGGGTCATACCACGTTGGCCAACTGAGACAGAGCGCGGGTGAGCTGACGTGGCACAATGGGCATATCCTGAACGACCGCGTAGACAAGATCGCGAGCGAGGAGGCTTGGGCTCACAACAGCTCGGTCAGTCAGTGCGCGAGCTTTGTGCCTGTCAAAGACCACTGCGGTTTGAGACTAACCTCAAGCCTGGAGCAGGACGAATAACCAGCGCCGCCGCAACCTTGCGTTCGAGTTCGCCATCACGGAAGGGTTTCTGGACGATCCGATCCTCTCCGGCCGCCTCGACCTCACCCAGCGCCGTTCGGTCCGCGTAGCCGGTCACGAACACGATTGGTATTGTTGGCCATCGTTGCTGGATCACGCTGGCAACCTCGGCGCCGCTCATGCCGGGCATCGCGAAGTCAACGACGACGAGGTCGAAGCACGGATCGTGTTCAAGGGCTTGGATGGCCGCGAGCCCTGATCCTGCCTCGCGGACCTCGTAGCCAGCCCTGGCCAGCTTTGTAGTGGTGATCTCCCGGACCGCACTGTCGTCATCGACAACGAGCAGTACCGGCTTATCGCCGGGCTTGCGGATGGTCGTGCAGTCGACCTCAACGCGAGGTGTATCGCCTGCTACCATGCCCGCAGCTACGCGCGGCAGATAGACCCGCACCGTCGTGCCTTCACCGGGTACGGTGTCGATGCGAACTCCGCCGCCAGACTGCTTGGCGAAGCCGTAGACCTGGGCAAGGCCGAGACCTGAGCCTTTGCCTACTTCCTTTGTCGTGAAGAACGGCTCGAAGACCCGCGCCAGCACATCCGGTGGGATACCAGTTCCGGTGTCACTCACTGCCACCATGGCGTAGTCGCCAGGAGAGGGCTCCTCCGGCCGCCTTGGCTCGCTGGTCAGGTGCACGTTGGCCGTTTCGATGGTGAGGCTGCCCCCCACCGCCATCGCATCCCGGGCGTTGATGGCGAGGTTGAGGATGATCAGCTCGATCTGAGTGGGGTCGACGAGCGCCGGCCAGAGGTCCGGCTGCAGCGTCATCTCGATCCGCACGGCGCCGCCGATCGAACTCTGCAGCAGGTCGCGCATCGAGGTGACCGTCCGGTTCAACTGAACTGGCACGGGCTCAAGCCGCTGCCGCCGTGAGAAGGCGAGGAGTTGTGCAGTGAGGCGGGCACCGCGCTCGGCCGCGCCGCGCATCATGTCGAGACGGCGGCGTGACCGATCATCCGAGACGGCCTGCTCCAAGAACTCGATGTTGCCGGCAATCACGGTCAGGAGGTTGTTAAAATCGTGTGCCACACCGCTGGTTAGCTGCCCGACCGCCTCCAGGCGCTGGGCCTGCCGCAAGGCTTCCTCGATACGCTCGCGCTCAGTGATCTGGTTCTGCAGCGCCGCGTTGGCATCCGCGAGTTCGCGGGTACGCTCCGCGACCCGTGCCTCAAGGGTCTCGTTCAACTCACGCAATGCCTGCTCCGCGGCACGTCGCTCGGCGTGGGCACGGGCCTCAGCGAGCGCCCGCACAATCACACGCGGAAGCCGGTCGAGCCGTTGTTTCGTAACGTAGTCCGTGGCTCCGTTCTTCAGGGCCTCGACCGCCACCTCCTCGCCGAGAGTGCCGGACACGAAGACGAAGGGCACGTTGGGGCAGTTCTCACGCGCGATCGCGAGCGCACTCAGGCCGTCGAAGGTGGGCAAGACGTAGTCGGCCAAAATGATGCCGTGCCGTCGCTGGCTCGTGGCTGTGGCGAAGTCGCCGCGGTTCATCACCCGCTCGATCTCGCAGTGTAGGCGAGCATCATCGAGGACGGCAGAGAGCAGCTCGGCGTCGAGGTCGCTGTCCTCAAGCAGCAGGATGCGGAGCGGCGCCTGACCGTCTTCGAGCGAGCTGTCCATCAGACGTTCGATGGCCAGCTTCCCCGATGCGGCGGCGGTTCGTTCAAGACCGCCCAGAACACCCCGAGGTCTTGGATCGCCTCGAAGAACTCCTTGAAGCCGACCGGCTTCACCACGAAGGCGTTCACGCCGAGTTCGTAAGAGCGCACAAGGTCGCTCTCTTCGCGCGACGAGGTGAGCATGACGATGGGAATGGCGCGCGTCTGAGGATCGCCCTTGACGGCGGCCAGCACCTCAAGACCATCGACTTTCGGCAGCTTCAAGTCGAGCAGCACGACGGCCGGATCGCGAGCGTCGCGGCCTTCATGAGAGCCGCGCCGGTAGAGGAAGTCGAGAGCCTCGGCTCCGTCACGGCAGATGACGATCTCGTTCGCCAACTGGCTCCTCTCCAGAGCGGCCAGCGTCAGCTCGATGTCGTTCGGATTGTCCTCCACAAGGAGGATCGGCTTCAGGTCCGCCATGTCATTGTGCCCCCCCGCGCACCGGTAACGTGAAGTGGAAGGTTGCGCCTTGACCGAGGTTACCTTCAGCCCAGGTTCGGCCGCCGTGACGCTCGACGATGCGACGCACGTTGGCGAGCCCAATACCGGTTCCCTCGAACTCCTCGACCCGGTGCAGGCGCTGGAACACCCCGAACAGCTTGCCCACGTAGGCCATGTCGAAGCCCACACCGTTGTCGCGCACGTAGAATACTGCCTCGGCATCACGGTCCGGCTCGCGTCCGACCTCGATCACGGCCTCGGGCCTGTCCCGCGTGTACTTCACGGCGTTCGACAGGAGGTTCTCGACGACGAGGCGCAGCATGACCGGGTCGGCGTAGACCCGACCGAGCGAGCCGATCTGCCAGCGGATGACGCGCTCGGCTTGTACGTCGCGAGCGACCTTGCGGCGGACTTCCTCGACGAGCTGGTTCATGTCGCCCGAGACCCGGTTGAGCGAGTTCCGGCCCATCTGCGAGAAGGTCAGCAGATTGTCGACGAGCGTGCCTGCTGAGAAGGCAGCTTCGATGATGGTGTCGACATAGTGGCGTCCCTTGTCGGAGAGCCGGTCTCCCTCGCGTGAGCGCAGAAGCTCCGAGTAGCCGACGATGTGGCGGAACGGAGCGCGCAGATCGTGGCTGACCGAGTAGGAGAAGGCTTCGAGTTCCTTGTTCGAGCGTTGAAGCTCCTCGCTGAGGGCTGCGAGTTCCTCAGCCCGGCGCAGCACAATGCCGAGTACGGCCGAACGTAGGTCCTTGGCCGCATCTACTTCTGGGGCAGACCAAGGCAGCGATCGCCCCTGCACCGTCTCCTTCCAAATCTCGAAGGACTTGCGGGGATGCAGCCGGTCTGGGCCGCCAGTAGGGTCTTGAGTGGCGACCTTCGTCGGGTTGCCACCCCACTTCACAGTCTGCACGACCTCAGGTCTGAACCAGAGGACGTAGCTCGCGTACTTCTGCGAGATCGAGATGGCGACGAGGCCGCTCGCGAGGTCGGCGAACGAACGAGCTGGTGGGTGTTCCGCAGAGAGGGCATCCGTCATGTAGACGGGCTCGCCGCCATGATGAACTGACAGCCAGTCGTAAATCCCCCGGACCTGCCGCTCAGCCGGGGTTGTTCCGAGCAGGCGGCAATGTTCAGCCGTCACGATGGCTGCACCATTCGCCCCCGTCAGCGCGAGAACATCTTCTGGATGGTTCAAAAGGCCGTCGACGAACTGATCCTCCTCCGCCATGAAGCCGAGGAGGCGTGCCTGGATCGCGCCGAGGTGCAGCCGCTGCTCGGCGAGTGCCCCGCGTTCCTTCGCGGCGAGCTGCAGGGCGAAGATACGGGTCAGGAAGTCACAGGCGTTGCGGGCTCGGAGCGGCACCTGACGAGGTGCCTTGTTGTGGCAGGAGATCAAGCCCCAGAGCGCACCGTCGACGAGGATCGAGACGGACATCGAGGCCATCGTCCCCATGTTGCGCATGTACTCGACGTGAACCGGCGAGACGCTGCGCAGAACCGACTGGCTGAGATCGAGAGGGGCACCCGTTGACGGCGTCAACTTTGGCACAATGGGAACTGGCTCGTAGCCAGCGTCCGGGATGATGCGCAGCCGATTGCGGCGGTAGAGTTCGCGCGCCTGCGCCGGGATGTCGGAGGCAGGAAAGCGCAAGTCGAGGTAGGAGGGCAGCACCCCATTGCCGTCCTCGGCCACAACGGTACCGTTCCAGTCGCGGTCGAAGCGGTAGACGAGCGCGCGATCAAACCCGGTGATGTGGCGGATGTCCGCTGCGAGCAGGGCACATAGTTCTTCTGCCGTGGTCGCTGTGTGCAGACCCTCGACGAAGGCGTTGAGAAGTGGATAAAGCGCATCAAGGCTGTGCGCTGACGCAGTCTCGCTCGCCACCTCCTCAAGTTCGAGGATGGTCAGGCCGGAAGACTGATGGACCGCGAGGTCGTAGGACCGCGGCCCATCCACGGTGTTGAGGGTCAATGTCCGGACGTAGTTGGCGCCCTCGCGGCCTGATTGCGCCGCCAAGTCGGAGGCGGCCGCGCTACCGATCTCAGGAAATGCGGCTCCAAGAGGTTGGCCGTGGATGCGGGCCGCGAGGCGTCCTGGCCGGTCGGGTACATTCGCGCTGGCCTGCACGATGCGGAGATCAGCCCCCTCGCCAGCGAGCAGGAAGCCGTGGGGCTGGAGAGTGCCGAGAATGTGGATCGGCTCTCGGTCGCAGGCTGTTAGTTCCGCCCCGTGCTGTGTTTGTGTGGCCGAACTCAAGCCATGCGCTCCGCTCGCTCCGAACCTGGGTTCGTGCGGGACCATACACAGGGTCGGCGGTCAAGGCGACCCGAGTTTGACGGGGAGCTTTCCGGTAGATTTGGAGGCTCCTTCACAATCCGGCACCGTTGGCGGCGCACCCGCCTGGGCGAAATCTAATTGAACTACAGCCTTGCCAAAGGCGAGACTGTCGATCCTCACCTCGCAGCACAAAATGGACACAATCGCCTCTAAGCTCCTCTGCCGCCATCAAAAAATGAGACGGGGCGATGTTGGCACAACTTCTGAAACGCGATCGCACTGGCCGTAGCGACGAGGTTGCAGGTCATCCCGAGGCGGCTCCTGCCTCACCCGAGGTGCCAGGCGCTCAATCCAGTCCACCTCACGAAGCCTACCAGGATCGTGTGGTCAGCTTGGCCAACAGCGTGCTCAAACCGCAATCCTTCATCGACCCGCTCTTTGGCGACGTTCGTGCGATGGCGGAGACACTCGGTGCTGCGACCGATCTGGAGAACGCGATCCAACAGGCGTTTGAAGCGGGCAAGGCGGCCGAGGAGACAGCCCTCTCGGTCATGTTGAAGGGTCTCGACTACAGGGCGCAGATCGAGGCTGCTGCCACGCGCAACGAACAGCACGAGGCGCATCAGTGACATAGAAGGGCAAGGAAAGGCACCCGTGAGGTAGCGCCAGCCTCTCGCTACGCCGCTACACAGAAGGGACGCAGACGCCTGACTGGAGCGGCCAATGAAAACGGGCTTCTTCCTCATCCTGACGATCTTCTCCGGCCCGCAGAAGGACGAGGGTGCCGTTGCAGCCTTCGAGACCCGAGACCGCTGCGAGCGTGTTGGTCAGATGGCGATCGAGCGGGCGCTCAATGAGTTGCGGTGAAGAGGGATTACAGCCGGTCCGGCTTGGGCGCCGCAGCCGATTGAGGTGCCTCTCGGCTCATCCTGACCGCGTCGAAGACAAGCTCGAAATCGTCAGCGGCTGCGACCAAGGCAGAGGTCCACTCCTCAAGACGCTCGGGCGTGACGTCAGTGGAGTGGTGAAGCTGCCCCTTGTGCAGCCTACGCACCACAAGCCGCGCCTGATCGAACTCGTCGAACCACCACTCGCCGTGGATGAGATGGTGGCGCTCCTCTGCGATCCGCGCGAACCGCTTCACGGCCACGTCCACCATGCCGAACCAATGAGTGTCGATCTTCTCGCGGAAGAGACGGCGCATCTTCTTCGGGAGGTCCGCCGTTCCGCTGACGTACTCCCGCGCCTCAGCTTCGTCAGGCTTCTCCAACAAGGTAAGCTCCACGACAGCCTCGTGAGCCCTCCCGAACGCGAGCATCATCCGACCGAATGGCGCAATGAAACGCTCAAGCTGTGGGCTGTCGATGTCAGGGAAGAGGACGGTCATCGGCAGCAATGTGACCCTACACAGCCACTACAAATGGCGCTACAAAGGCACCCAACAAGGCGTCGAAATCGTCAACGTTTTCAATGATGTGTGCTGGTGCTGAGGGTCTCCCGCCGTCCGCACCAAAGGCCTTCGCGCTCGCCCGTGGCTAGTTCGGCTCCGTCCCGAGCGGCGTCGGCATCTGCTCCGTGCAGACGACTGGCCTCCCCGACGCGTCCGTCCAGGTGACTTCGCGACCCTTGCTGCGCAGCTCGCGCGTCCCGTCGCCGTAGCGGAAGCCCGAGCCGCTCTCCTGGGCCTGCAGGGTCACCGCCTCGCCGCTCGCGGGACGAACCACTGCCGGCCGGCCGGGCTCGGAGTTCAGGAACTCGACGGTCAGAAGCGCCCCCTTCGGACATTCGAAGAGCACGCGCCGCGTCGCGGCAGTCTCGGACTGGACGGCCTCCGTCAGGGCCTTCTCCGGCTCCTTCGGCGCCGCGCCGTCCTGGCCCGCGGCCCGGCCCGCCGCGACGCAGAGCAGGGCTGCCGAGAGGGCGCGAATGACAGGATGGTGGCTGGACATCGCGCGTCGCTCCCAGGTCTGCGCCGGCCTCCGGCCCGCACCGGGACAGAACAGCCGAGCCCGGGAGCCGGCGCAAGCTCCCGGCTGGTAGCGCGTGCGGTATCAAACCTGCAGGCCGATCGGCGGGCGGAAATCCGTAACCGGGTTCGGGGCGATCACAGGATCGCGCGGCTGCCTCTTGTAAACGTTTACATAGGCACGAGCGCGGCGTAGAACCGTTCTCAAACGAGAAGTGCTGCGCCACCCTTCGCGCGGCAAGTCGGCGAGGAAAGACGGAAGGACGAGGAATGACCGACATCCATCCCGAGGTCGCCGCAGTCACCGACCGCGTGATCATGCGGTCGCGGGAGACGCGGCGCGCCTATCTCGATCTGATCGCGCGCGAGCGGGAGAGTGGCGTGCATCGCCCCAGCCTCGCCTGCGGCAACCTCGCCCACGGCTTCGCCGCGGCCGGCGAGGACAAGGCCGCGATCCGCGCCGGGCGTTCGATGAATATCGGCATCGTCACCGCCTACAACGACATGCTCTCCGCCCATCAGCCCTACGGGCGCTACCCGGACCAGATCAAGATCTTCGCCCGCGAGCGCGGCGCGACCGCTCAGGTGGCGGGCGGCACGCCGGCCATGTGTGACGGCGTCACGCAGGGCCAGCGCGGTATGGAGCTGTCGCTGTTCTCGCGCGACACGATCGCCCTGTCGGCGGCGGTGGGCCTGAGCCATGGCATGTTCGACGGGGCGGCGCTCCTCGGCATCTGCGACAAGATCGTGCCCGGCCTCCTGATCGGGGCGCTGCGCTTCGGCCACCTGCCGACGATCCTGATCCCGGCCGGACCGATGCCCTCCGGTCTCGCCAACAAGGAGAAGCAGCGCATCCGCCAGCTCTACGCGGAAGGGAAGGTCGGCCGCGACGAACTGCTCGAATCGGAGGCTGCCTCCTATCACGGGGCGGGGACCTGCACGTTCTACGGCACGGCCAATTCCAACCAGATGATGATGGACGTGATGGGCCTGCACATGCCCGGCGCCTCCTTCATCAATCCGGGCACGAAGCTACGTCAGGCCGTGACCCGCGCGGCCATCCACCGGCTGACCGAGATCGGCGCGGACGGCAACGATTACCGTCCCCTCGGGCGCTGCGTCGACGAGAAGGCGATCGTCAACGCGGTGATCGGGCTGCTCGCCACCGGCGGCTCGACCAACCACGCGATCCACCTGCCGGCGATCGCGCGCGCGGCGGGCATCGTCCTCGACTGGGAGGATTTCGATCGACTGTCGGCGGTGGTCCCGCTGATCGCCCGCGTCTACCCGAACGGCGCGGGAGACGTGAACCATTTCCACGCCGCAGGCGGCATGAGTTTCGTGATCGCGAGCCTCCTCGACGCGGGTCTCCTGCACGGCGACATCCTCACCGTCGCGGGCGCGTCGCTGCGCGATCACGCCCGCGATCCGAAGCTCGACGGCGAGGAGATCCGCTACGAGGACGCGCCCGAACGGAGCTACGACGAGACCATGCTGCGCAGGCCCACCGAACCCTTCCAGCCGGATGGCGGCATGCGGCTCGTGAAGGGCAATCTCGGCCGGGCGACCTTCAAGACCAGCGCCGTCGAGGAGCATCGCCGCACGATCGAGGCGCCGGCCCGCGTCTTCTCCGATCAGGTCGAGGTCCTGAAGGCGTTCAAGGCGGGCGAACTGGAGCGCGACGTCATCGTCGTCGTGCGCTTCCAGGGGCCGCGGGCGAACGGCATGCCGGAACTGCACAAGCTTACGCCGCCGCTCGGCGTCCTGCAGGACCGCGGGCACAAGGTGGCGCTCGTCACCGACGGGCGGATGTCCGGCGCCTCCGGCAAGGTCCCGGCCGCGATCCATCTCAGCCCCGAGGCGATCGGCGGCGGCCCGATCGGCAAGATCCGCGACGGGGACGTGGTGCGCCTGAGCGGGCCCGAGGGACGGCTCGAGGTGCTCGTGGACGCGTCGGAGTTCGCCGCTCGCGAGGACGCGTCGCCTCCGCCGCCCGCAGCCGGCACCGGACGCGAACTCTTCGCCTTCATGCGCCTGGGCGCCGACGGTGCGGAGCAGGGCGGCTCGGCGATGCTCGCGGCCGCCGGCCTCTGACCCACCCGATCTTCGACTTGGAGAGGAAGCAGCCGATGACCGACATCGACGCCCTGATGCGCTCGGTTCCCGTGATCCCCGTGCTCGTCGTCGAGGAGGCGAGCCACGCCGAGCCGATCGCCGAGGCGCTCGTCGGCGGCGGCCTGACGGCGCTGGAAGTGACCCTTCGGACCCCCGCCGCCCTCGACGTGATCCGCGCCATGTCGCGGGTCGAGGGCGCCGTCGTCGGCGCCGGGACGGTGCTGAACGTGCGCGACCTCGACGCGGCGATCGAGGCCGGCGCGAAATTCATCGTCAGCCCGGGCCTCACGGCGCCGCTGACGGAAGCCGCGATCGAACGCGGCATCCCCTATCTGCCGGGTGTGGCGAACGCCGCCGACATCATGCGGGGGCTCGATCACGGCCTGACGCGGTTCAAGTTCTTCCCGGCGGAGCCCGCCGGCGGCATCAAGGCGCTGAAGGCTCTCGCGGGCCCATTCGGGCAGGTGCGGTTCTGCCCCACTGGCGGCATCACCGAGGCGACGGCGCCGGACTGGCTCGCGCTGAAGCCGGTGCTCTGCGTCGGCGGCAGTTGGGTGGTCCCGGCCGGCACACCCGACGTCGCCACGATCCGCCGCGCCGCCGAGGTGGCCGCGCGCCTTCGCGCGGCCTGAGCGCCCGTCCGGCGCGGGGGTTAGCGCGGTTCGCGCTCCTGATGCAGGTAGGACGCGTCGAACCGCGCGACCTCGACCAGTCCGTCCCAGTCCGGAATGCTCACGGTGGCACCCCGCCACGTCACGAGGTTGCGCCGCCGCATGTCCTGCAGCGTGCGGTTCACATGCACGTTCGTGATGCCGAGCATGTCGCCGACATCGCTCTGAGTCACGGGCAGCGCGAAGCTGTGCGTCTGCGCGTCGGCGAGGCCGACCGCGTTCAGCCGCATGTAGAGTTCACAGAACAGGTGACCCATACGCTCCAGCGCCGACATCCGGCCGAGCGCGACCAGCCATTCCCGGTGGATCGCGGCGTCGATCAGAGTCGTCAGCCAGAGCAATCGCGTCAGGTGCGGCTGCGTCTCGGTGATCCGCGCCAATTCCGCGTGCGGTGCCGTCGCGACGCGGCATGCCGAGAGCGCGATCACGCCGTGGTCCATCGTCTTCAACGGGAAGCTGTGCAGGTCGACGAAATCACCCGGCACGTCGATCGAGGTGATCTGGCGGCGACCGTCCGTGAGGATCCGATAGCGCCCGGTCAGTCCCTCAAGGAGAAGCGTGCTGCTGGTGGGGCGGCTGCCCTGAACGATCACATCGGCGCGCGCGTCCACGGAGCGCGCCTGCGGCGTCAACCCGCGCAGGATTTGCACCTCCTCGTCGTTCAGCCGGTCGAGACCGCTCAACTTCCGAACAAACAGGTCCGTCATGTCGGCATCTGTGCGCGTCGTGTGTCTGCCCCCCTGATCTACATCGCGCCGCCGCGCCTGCAATGGCACAGCCGCCTCCGGCGCGAAGCTCAGGCTCGTGCGCACAAGAAAACCCGCCGGCCTGGGGCGGGCGGGTTCTCCGAAATGGCGTCGCGGCTGCGTTCAGCAATCGTCCTTGGACGCCTGCTGCTGGGCCGTCGGCTTGCCCTCCGACTCGCGCTTCACGTCGGCCGCGGACGTCGCGGTGGTCGATCCGGCATTGTTCATGGCGCCGACCGTCCCGGGCGATTCCGCCTTCGCGCCGGGCGACACTTTCGATGTTGAACCCGGGTCGACGTTCGAGCTCTTGTCCTGCTTCGCTTGGTTGCCCACCGTGGTTCCGGTCGAGCAGGGGGCCGCCATCGCGGCCGAGCTCATCAGCAACAGGGCGCCGGCAATCGTCGTGACCGTTCTCATGCGTTCCTCCGATGTCGTTAACATCGAGCAAACGACGATTCGGCACAGCAGTTCCCAAATCATCCCGAGAAAAGCTAGCCTTCGACCGACGCGTGATCAGTTCAGAGCCCGTCGGGCGCCCACTCTATTGTTGCGACGCGCTAAAGATGCGGCTCGGATCTCGCAGTCGCGAGATCGACGTCTCGTTCATTCCGCCGGCACGGCGTGACGCAGATCCCGCGGCACGAAGCGGCCATCGTTGGTCGGCTGCATGTCGAGGCGCCGGTCATGATGCTCAAGGAGTGTCGAGCGGTGCCCGATCGAGACGATCGTCGTGCCGGGCAGGCGCTCTCGCAGCATCCGGTAGATGCCGGCCTCGCTCGCCTCGTCCAGCGCCGCGGTCGATTCGTCGAGGAACAGCCAGTCAGGCTTGGCCAGCACCGCACGGGCGATGGCGAGGCGCTGCTGCTCGCCGCCGGAAAGGCGCTGATCCCAGGCGTCGACCTCGTCGAGCCGGTCTGCGAGATGGGGGAGTTGCGCCGCGACGAGCGCGTCGCGGATTGCCACATCCGAGAACTGATCCGTGGTGCTCGGGTAGACGACGGCCCCGCGCAGCGTGCCGAGGGGAAGATAAGGCCGCTGCGGCAACACGAGGGCCGATTGGTCCTTCGGCACGTCGACGCGGCCCTTCCCGAACGGCCAGATGCCGGCGATCGCCCGGAACAGTGTCGACTTGCCGGAGCCCGAGGGGCCCGTGACCAGGGTTGCGGCGCCCTTCGCGAGGGCGAGCTTATCGGCCGAGACGATCTCGCGCCCGTCCGGCAGCGCCAGGGTCAGGTCGGCGGCGGTGACGTCTCGCTGCGTCTCGTTGCCCTGCACGAGCCCGTAGCCGGCACCAGACAGAGCCTCCGCCTTCGTCATTGCCCGCTTGAACGAGGCGAGACGGTTCGTGTTCGCCTTGTAGGCCGCGATCGTCACGTACGAGTTGATGAAGAAGGACAGCGACGATTGCACGCTGGAAAAGGCGTCGCCGGTCTGCTGGAACTGTCCGAGCGTGATCTTCTTCAGGAAGTAGGACGGCGCGGCCAGGATGTACGGGAACACGACGCTCAGCTGGCTGTAGGAGAGCGTGAAGCTACCGAGCTTGATCCGCCGGTAGATGATGCCGAGGTAGTTGTCGATGATCTCGCGGAACAGGGACGACAGCCGGACGCTCTCGGCACGCTCGCCGCGCAGCAGCGCGATCTGCTCCGAGTAGATGCGGGAGCGCGCGAGCGAGAAGCGGAAATCCGCCTCCACCTTCTCCTGCCGGAAATCGAGGCCGATCAGCGGGCGCCCGATCAGGTGGGTCAGCCAGGTGCCGACGACGGCGTAGCCCACGACGAGCCAGACGAGGAAGCCCGGCACCACGGTGTCGGTGAAGGGCAGCACGAAGTCCCGCGACAGGCCCCAGAGAATGACCATGAAGGAGACGAGGGTCGCGGCCTGCGAGAGCAGGCGGATAGACAGCGTCGTGGTCTGCGAGATGAACAGGTTGACGTCCGATTGGATGCGCTGATCCGGGTTGTCCGCGTGCTCGCCCGTGAACGGGATGCGATAGTGGGTGCCCCCGTCGAGCCAGCGCTCGTAGAGGCTCCGGGTCAGCCAGGTTCGCCAGCGCAGGTGCAGGCTCGCGTCGACGAAGGTGTCGAACATGCCGACGATCACCCAGATCGTCGCGAGGGGGCCGAACACCCAGATCAGCTGGTACCAGAACGCCTCCGCATTGTATTCCTGGAGGGCATTGAAGAGATCGCGGAACCAGAAGTTCAGGCGCAGCTGGAGCGCAACTTGCGCGAAGGTAATGAAGATCGAGAGCGCGACAAGTCGCTGGCCGACCTTGCCCTCCGTGGCGCCGAAGAAGCGGAACGGGCCGATCTCGCGGGTCGGCTCGCTGCGCGACGCGAAGTACGGGTCGGCGATCAGAGTGATCGCCCGGATCGGCTCGAGATACGAGATGGCCAGCACGATCCCGGCGAAGACGACGGCGCCCGTCGCCGCGAAGGAGGGGGGCAGCAGCGCGGCCAGCGTCGGCGGCAGCAGGCCCATGGCGGCGACGGTCTTGCCGCCGGCGAGGAACAGGTAGCCGACACCGTAGACCGAGACGAAGACCTTGAGGTAGGCCGACAGCAGCCCGGAGGCGAGCAGGATGCCTGCCATCGCGAAGCCCGCGAGCGAGACGTAGAGGGGCGGGGAGGGGACGCCCGGCGCCGCCAGCAGCACGAGGGCGAAGATCGCGGTGAGAACGGCCTGAATGCCGAGCCCGCTCCTGATTGCGGCCACGCACATCTCCCCGGTTCGAGCATGGGGCCGGCGCAGAGCGCGGAACGGCCCGAGCCGGCAGTGACGGCGGCTCGTGGCGAGATAGTGGCGTCGGGGGCCGCCTGTCTCGTGAATTTTTGGTCATGCGCGACGGAACGACGTCGCACCTATCCCCTTGTCGGGACCCGGTTTCTTGAGAGCCGAACGCCTACGGCCAATCCCAATCCTCGAATCCGGGCTCCCGGCACCGGTACCCGACCGGACATTGCGGATTGTCCCGCGTCGGGGCGAAGCGAAGCTCCGCGATCTCGGTGAACTCGCAGAAGCTCCGGTCGCGCACCACGCGCTCGGGAACAGGGCCAATGTTCAGCACGATCGCCCCTTCCGTCTTCACGAGCCGCATCGCGTCGCTGCAGGTCATGCGGGACGTCGCGGACCGGATCTGCCCGCTCGCCGGCATCGTCGTCGCGATGCCAAGCATAAGGGCGAGGGCAGGGCGTCTCATCGCTGTGGGTCGGGCGCCTGGGGCAGGGTCTAGGCCGGAAGCATGGCAGTTTCCGCAGGCAGCGGAAAGGGGTTGTAAGGGGACGCCGCGCGCTCGCCGCAATCTGAGGATTTAGGGGATTTCGAGAACCGCGAGACTGGGATTATGATCTCTCGCGTGCCGATCAAAACAACGGTCGACCTGTGGTACTGCTTCTGCATGTGTCCGGCTGCCGGTCTTCGCGATCGAATACGCGGATCGGACCTGAGAGGACGCGTCGGAGTCCAAGTTCGACGGAAGATCGGACGGGGCGTCTGAGGGATACGGAAGGGCGAGGGTAGCGACGATGCGTCGCCGCTGGTCGCGGTCGCAGGTCGCTGATGGAACGTTTGGGGGAGCCGGGATGGCGGTGGGGATCGATCGGGCCCTGGCCGACACGGGCGTAGGGGCGGCGAACGCGGCCGTTCACGACGTCCGCGGAGGGTCGGTGCGCTGGCTCGTGCTGCTGCTCGTGCTCGCCGCCGGCTGGGGCGCCCTGTTCAGCTACAGCGTTGTCTTTCTCGCCGAGGATCTGCCGCTCCGCCCTGTCTCGCCGCGGCCGGGCATCGGATCGGCGCCCGAGGATACCTCGACCTTCGAACTGCCGCCCGAACTGATGCGCACCTCCGGCACGGCGGTTCAGCGCCGGCCCGAAGCGCGGGCACCGGAGGCCGTCGAGCGGCCCGCGTCCCGCCTCATGCTGGCGGAAGCCTCCACCGCGGCCGCCGCGCCCGAGGCCGCCCCGATCCGGACGGCCGCGATCCCCGCTGCCGCCCCCTCGATCGGTTCGACTATATCGGCACCTGGGGACCGACCGAAGCTGCCTGCGGGATGCGCTCCCGGCGACGCGGCTACCTGCCCGCGCGGATCACGGCGGACGGTGCCCGGGCCGGGCGCACGTTCTGCAGCTTCCACGATCGAACCCGAAGCGGGAACGCCTGGGTGATGGCGGCCGATTGCAACGACCGGGGCCGCCGCTGGACCTCGCAGGTGCGCCTCCTCGTCGAGGGCGACCGCTTGACCTGGTCGAGCGCCAAAGGGAGCTCGTCCTATCTGCGCTGCCCACGGCGGGCGGGGTAGCGGGACGAAACGCACGCGACGGACAGCACCCGGTCCCGGCACCGTCCCGATTCCCAACGAAAAAGGGGCCGCCTCTCGGCGACCCCTCTTCCTGTGGCTATCGAGCCGGCGAACTCAGAAGTCCATGCCGCCCATGCCGCCGCCGCCCGGCATCGGGGGAGGCGTCTCCTTCTTCGGCGCATCGGCAACCATCGCCTCGGTGGTGACGAGGAGGCCGGCGACCGAGGCCGCGTCCTGGAGCGCCGTGCGCACGACCTTGGCCGGGTCAACGATGCCCGCCTGGATCATGTCCACGTACTCTTCGGTCTGGGCGTTGAAGCCGTAGGTCTCGGAGCCCGTGTTGTCGGAAATCTTGCCGACGACGATCGAACCTTCGACGCCCGCGTTCTGGGCGATCTGACGGACCGGAGCCTCGAGCGCCTTGAGAACGATCTTGATACCGGCCGCGACGTCCGCGTTGTCGCTGGAGAGGCCGGAGACGGCCTTCTTGGCGCGGAGCAGCGCGGTGCCGCCACCGGGGACGATGCCCTCTTCCACCGCGGCGCGGGTGGCGTTGAGCGCGTCGTCGACGCGGTCCTTCTTCTCCTTGACCTCGACCTCGGTCGCGCCGCCGACGCGGATCACCGCGACGCCGCCCGCGAGCTTGGCCAGACGCTCCTGGAGTTTCTCGCGGTCGTAGTCCGAGGTGGTCTCCTCGATCTGCGCCTTGATCTGCCCGACCCGGGCCTCGATGTCCGACTTCTCGCCGGCACCGTCGATGATCGTGGTGTTCTCCTTCTCGATGCGGACGCGCTTGGCGCGGCCGAGCATCGGAAGGGTCACGTTCTCGAGCTTGATGCCGAGATCCTCGGCGATCATCTGACCGGAGGTCAGGATCGCGATGTCCTCCAGCATGGCCTTGCGGCGATCACCGAAGCCCGGCGCCTTGACGGCCGCAACCTTGAGGCCGCCGCGCAGCTTGTTCACGACGAGGGTCGCGAGCGCCTCGCCCTCGATGTCCTCGGCGATGATGAGGAGCGGCTTGCCGGTCTGCACCACGGCTTCGAGGACCGGGAGCATGGCCTGCAGCGAGGAGAGCTTCTTCTCGTGGATCAGGATGTAGGGGTCGTCGAGCTCGGCGACCATCTTCTCCGCGTTCGTGATGAAGTACGGGGAGAGGTAGCCGCGGTCGAACTGCATGCCCTCGACGACGTCGAGTTCGGTCTCGGCAGTCTTCGCCTCCTCGACCGTGATCACGCCCTCGTTGCCCACCTTCTGCATGGCGTGGGCGATCATCTCGCCGATTTCCTTGTCGCCGTTCGACGAGATCGTGCCGACCTGGGCGACTTCCTCGGACGAGGCGACCTTCTTGGCGCGGCCCGTGATGTCCTTGACGGCGGCCTGCGTGGCGAGGTCGATGCCGCGCTTCAGGTCCATCGGGTTCATGCCGGCGGCGACGTACTTGGCGCCCTCGCGGACGATCGCCTGGGCGAGCACGGTCGCGGTGGTGGTGCCGTCACCCGCGATGTCGTTGGTCTTCGAGGCCACTTCGCGCACCATCTGGGCGCCCATGTTCTCGAACCGGTCGGAGAGCTCGATCTCCTTGGCGACGGTGACGCCGTCCTTGGTGATCCGGGGCGCGCCGAAGCTCTTCTCGATCACGACGTTGCGGCCCTTGGGGCCCAGCGTCACCTTGACCGCGTCGGCGAGGATGTCGACGCCGCGCAGCATCTTCTCGCGGGCATCGGACGAGAAACGTACGTCTTTCGCTGCCATGTGCAGAGATCCTTAGGTTGGAATGGATGAGAGCCCCGAGGCACCGCCTGCCGGCGGCCTCGAAGGGCGTCGTTCAAGAATCCGTGGGTCGGGCCGCCCTCAGGCGACGATGCCCATGATGTCGGATTCCTTCATGATCAGGAGGTCCTGACCGTCGATCTTGACCTCGGTGCCCGACCACTTGCCGAACAGCACGCGGTCGCCGGCCTTCACGTCCAGAGCGTTGACACGGCCCTGCTCGTCGCGGGCGCCGGGGCCGACGGCGACGACCTCGCCCTCCTGGGGCTTCTCCTTGGCGGTATCCGGGATGATGATGCCGCCCTTGGTCTTCTCCTCGCCCTCGATGCGGCGGACGACGACACGGTCGTGCAGCGGACGGAACTTCATGAGCTGCCCTCTTGCTTCAAATTCTCAGGTGGCGTTCATGCGGCCGGAACCGCCTCGAACACCGGCTGTTAGCACTCGCGGGTTTCGAGTGCCAAAGCTGCCGGCGAGATAGGCGCGGGCGTTTTTCGAGTCAAGGCTGTCGCGGCCCTATCCCTGACCCGTGACGGCCCGATGTCGATGCGTCGACAGCGTACCCACCCGAACTCCACGGAATCCGAGACCCCATGCTGAGCCTTCACGGCCCGAGGGCGCGGTCGAGCACGCCGCGACGCCGGACGGAACGGACCTGCCGCCGCACGCGATCTGGATCGATCTCGCGAATCCGACCGCCGAGGAAGCCGAGCTCGTCGAGGAGACGACGGGCCTGCGCGTGCCGTCGCGGCAGGCGCTCAGCGAGGTCGAGAGTTCGAGCCGCCTGCGACGGCTGCGCAACGGATTGTCGCTGTCGACACCGATGATCACCTTCGACCAGGCGGATTCGCAGCTGAAGCCCCTCGGCTTCGTGTTGACCAAAGACCGGCTCATCACCGTGCGGTTTCACGACCTGCGTGCATACGCCGAGGTCAAGGCGCGCCTCACGAACGGCGACGGGCCCGCCACACGCAGCATCGAGATCTTTCTCCTGTTGATGGAAGAGCTGGTCGACAGCCTCGCCGACGCCTTGGAGGAGATGGGCGCCGACCTCGACGCCCTGTCGACCCGGGTCTTCGATTTCGACGCGGGCGCGCGGCCCGGGGCGCGGCCGGGCGACAGCCGGGCCCCGCGCCGGCGGGACATCGCGCTGCGGCGCATCCTGCGCAGCGTCGGGCGCCGCGGGAAGGCTCTGGGCAAGCTCCGCGCGAGCCTGCTGGGGCTTCAGCGCATCGTGCCGTTCGTGGCGGCCGAGTGCGGGAGCTTCGCCGAGGGCGACGCCGACGCCCGCTTCGAGACGATCCAGCGCGACATCGCCTCCCTCGACGAATTCGAGACGCGGCTCACCGAGAACGTCCAGTTCCTCCTCGACGCGACGCTCGGCCTCATCAACATGGAGCAGAACAACACCTTCCGGATCCTGACGGTGGTCTCGGTGGTCGGCGTGCCGCCGACGCTGATCGCGTCGATGTACGGCATGAACTTCAAGCACATGCCCGAACTCGACTGGCTCTACGGCTACCCGTACGGCCTCGCGCTCATCGCGACGAGTGCGCTCGTCCCGATGATCTATTTCAAGGTCAAGGGCTGGTTCTGAGGCCACCGTCCGCGTCGGCGATGAAGCGCTCGATCGTGGCGTAGATCTGCTCGTCGTCCGCCAGGTTCATCATCGCCCCGTAGGTCTCGATGAAATCCTCGTAGGGCATCCGGCCGATCTCCGCGAGCGGGGTCCCGAACCGCTCGTCGTAATGCCGCGGGTCGCGCCAGACCACGGTCTGCCCGTGACCGCCGAAGGTGCGGAAATGGTAGATCTTCATCATGCTGCGGATGAAATGGACGACCTTGAAAACGTCGCCCATCCAGGCCCCGTCTCCGTTCCCGAGGGAGCGGCGTAGGCGGTAGCATCGCTCCTGGTCGGGCAGGGCGGAGAAATTGTCGTTCGGAACGGTGTCGTCGAACAGCCAGATCGTGCGGTCGTGCGCGAAGGCGATCGAGTTCAGGAAGTCGCGAAGGGTCTGCTCGAAGGTGTGCAGTCCGTCGAGGAAGATCAGGTCGAAGGGCTCGTAGGGGGCGGATCGGAAGAACGCGTCGCTTCCGACCTCGTGAAACCGGGTCCGGTCGGTCTCGTGCGCGGACGCGTCAAACGGGAAACTCGGGTCGACCGCGACCTTGAAGTCGACGTTCACGTTGAAGAACGTTTCCCCTCGGAAGACGCCAACTTCGAGGTAGCGCCGCGCGCCGCAGATCCGGGCCAGACTGTTGATCCGCTCGTGATGCATTGCGCCCTGTCCCCCGCGGCGGATTCACGCCCGACCGCTGATAGCACAGGTTGCCGGAGGCTCGAATCGAAGGGGGGCGCACTACCCCTCGATCTTCGAGAAGTCGGCAACCTCCCGCGTCGCGGCGCGCAGGGCGTTGAGGAGGGCGAGGCGGTTCGCCCGCAACGCCGGATCCTCGGCATTCACCGTCACCTTGTCGAAGAAGGCGTCGACGGCGGCCCGTAGGGTCGAGAGGGCCCGCATCGCGCCCTCGAAATCCTCCGCCGCCACCGCCGCAGAGGCCTCTGCCCGAGCCTTCGCGAGCGCCTCGGCCAGAGCCTTCTCCTCGGGCTCGCCCATCGCGATCAGGGCGGCGTCGGGCTCGGAATCGTAGGCGCGCCCATCCTTCTTCTCCTCGATTCGCAGGATGTTGGCGGCCCGCTTCGCGCCGGCGAGGAGATTGCGGCCGTCGTCGCTGTCGAGGAACGCGCCGAGGGCCTCGACCCGCCGGACGATCATCAGGAGATCGTCCTGGCCGGGCAGGGCGAAGACGGCGTCGATGAGGTCGTGCCGGGCACCCTGGTCGCGGAGATAAACCTTCAGGCGGTCGGCGAAGAAGGCGAGGAGATCCGCACCGGCGCCCTCGCCCAGGCCGCCGGCCTTGGCGTGCAAGGCGCCGGCCCGCCGGAAGATCTCGGAAAGGCGCAGACGGCAAGAGCCCGAGACGACGAGCCGGATGATGCCGAGCGCGGCGCGGCGCAACGCGTAGGGATCCTTGCTCCCGGTCGGCTTCTCGTCGATCGCCCAGAATCCGACCAGCGTGTCGAGCTTGTCGGCGAGCGCCACCGCCACCGAGACCGGATCGGTCGGGACGCGGTCCGTCGGCCCGAGCGGCTTGTAATGCTCCTCGATCGCCGCGCAGACGCTGTCCGGCTCGCCCTGGAGCTTGGCGTAGGTGCGTCCCATCAGGCCCTGGAGTTCGGGGAATTCGCCGACCATCTCGGTGACGAGGTCGGCCTTGGCGAGGCGCGCGGCGCGTTCGGCGAGATCCGGGTCGGCCCCGACGAGGGGCGCGATCTCCCGCGCGAGCGCGGCGATGCGCGCCACCCGCTCGCCCTGCGTTCCGAGCTTCTCGTGGAAAACGATCGTGTCGAGCTTCGGCAGGCGGTCCTCGAGCCGCACCGCCTTGTCGGTCTCCCAGAAGAACTTCGCGTCCGAGAGCCTGGCCCGCACCACGCGCTCGTTGCCCGCGGTGATGGCAGCGCCGCCGTCGCTCGCCACGAGGTTCGACACGAGGATGAAGGCCGGTGCCAGCGCCTCGGAGCCGCCCTGGCGCAGCACGAAGCATTTCTGGTTGGCGCGGATCGTGGCGCGGATCGCCTCTGCCGGAATGTCGAGGAAGCTCGCGTCGAACGAGCCCATCAGCACGACGGGCCATTCGACGAGGCCCGCAACCTCTTCGAGCAGGCCCTCGTCCTCGACGAGGTCGAGCCCGCGCGCGAAAGCGAGGTCGCGGGCATCGTGCAGGATGATGTCCTTGCGCCGGTCGGCGTCGAGGACGACCTTGGCGCGCTCCAGGCTCGGGGCGTAATCGTCGAAACGGCGCACCTCGAAAGCCTCGGGCGCGAGGAAGCGGTGTCCGTAGCTGGTGGTGCCGGCCGCGATTCCATCGGCCGAGAAGGGCACCACCTCCGGCGTCTCCGTCTCCGGCCCGAAGGTCGCGACGATCGACTGGAGCGGGCGCACCCAGCGGAGCGAACCGGCCTGGGCCGATGCGGCGCCCCAGCGCATCGATTTCGGCCAGGGGAAGCCGCGGATGATCTGGGGCAGGATCTCCGCCAGCACGTCGAGCGTCTCGCGTCCCGGCCGCTCGATCACCGCGAGGTAGAATTCGCCCTTCTTCGGGTCGGTGACGGTCGTCGCCTCGTCGAGGCTCGCCAGCCCCGCGCTCTTCAGGAAGCCCTGCACGGCAGCCTCGGGGGCGCCGACGCGCGGCCCGCGCCGCTCTTCCCGGACGGCCTCGCCCCGGGGCGGCAGGCCGGCGACATGGAGCGCGAGGCGCCGCGGCGTCGCGAAGGCCTTGGCGCCCTCGTAGAGGAAGCCGCGCTCGACGAGGGCGTCGGTGACGAGCTTGCGCAGATCCTCGGCCGCGCGCCGCTGCATGCGGGCGGGGATCTCTTCGGAGCGGAGTTCGAGGAGGAGGTCAGGCATGGGTCCACCGGCGGCAGCGGCCGCGCGTCAGAGATCGGCGGGGCCGCTGCCCGTTTAGAGAGCCGGTCCCGAGGTGTCGAGGCAAGGCGCAGTCAGGCCGGGGCCGTCGCGCCGCCGCCCTCCGTCCGGAGCCATGCCGCGCCGCAGGCCTTCGCCAGTTCGCGCACGCGCAGGATGTAGCTCTGCCGCTCCGTCACCGAGATCACGCCGCGGGCGTCGAGCAGGTTGAAGACGTGGCTCGCCTTGATGCACTGGTCGTAGGCCGGCTGCACCATGCGGTGGCGGCCCGCCTCGCCCTCCGGCGCTCCCGCGTCGAGGTAGAGGCGGCAGGCCTTCTCGGCGTCGGCGAAGTGGCGGAACAGCATCGCCGTGTCGGCGGCCTCGAAATTGTGGCGGGAATATTCCTGCTCGGCCTGCAGGAAGACGTCGCCGTAGGTGACCTTGTCGGCCCCGGACCCGCCGTTGAAATTGAGATCGTATACGTTCTCGACGCCCTGCACATACATGGCGAGGCGCTCCAGCCCATAGGTGAGCTCGCCCGCCACCGGCGCGCACTCGAAGCCCGCGACCTGCTGGAAGTAGGTGAACTGGCTGACCTCCATCCCGTCGCACCAGCATTCCCAGCCGAGGCCCCAGGCGCCGAGCGTCGGGCTCTCCCAATCGTCCTCCACGAAGCGGATGTCGTGAAGCGCGAGATCGACGCCGATTGCCTTCAGCGAGGCGAGGTAGAGATCCTGCAGGTTCTCCGGGTTCGGCTTCAGGATCACTTGAAACTGATAATAATGCTGCAGCCGGTTGGGGTTCTCGCCGTAGCGCCCATCCTTCGGTCGGCGGGAGGGCTGGACATAGGCCGCCTTCCAGGGCTTCGGGCCCAGCGCCCGCAGGGTCGTGGCCGGGTGGAAGGTGCCGGCGCCCACCTCCATGTCGTAGGGCTGAAGGATGACACAGCCCTGCTCCGCCCAGAATCGCTGGAGCGTGAGGATCAGCCCCTGAAACGAGGCTTTCGGCGAGAGATCGGCGTCGCTCGGCATCGTGAGACGGGTCCGGGAGGCGGGAAGCGGAGGGGCGGAGCCTTTAAGTGTGCGTCCCGAGGTGTCAAGCGCGCGGTTCCGTGCGCCGACGCACACAATTCCGTCGCAATTCGGTCAAGATCCGGAACTGCCAAGCCCCCGGCCAAGTTTATCACGCAACCAGGGGATGATGCTCCGCCTCAGGGCGGACTAAGCTTCGGACGACCAGTCATGCGCAAGGGTTTCACTGTCTTCGCGGCACTCGTGGCCGCCTCTCTCGTCGCCACGCCGCTCGTGATGGGCGCCAGCGCCCTCGCGACGCCCGAGGAGACCTCCGCGGTCGAGAAGCCGGTGGCGATCATGCCGGTCGAGATCGCGCCCGTCGCGGCGCCCGCCGCCGAGACCTGCACCCGGAAGGTCCGCGTGGTCTACAGCGGCTACGGTGCCCCGCAGGCCGGCTGCGCCGCGCAGGCGCGCTAAAACGCGCAGGCGCGCTCAGGCCGTCTCACAGCCCGAAGCGCGCCCAGGTGGCGCGCTCCTCGATCGCGGACAGTGCCTCCTCGGCGAGTCCAATCCCGCCCGGCGTCGTCCGTCTCAGCAGGCGGGCGAGGAGCGAGCCCTTCGCGTCCGCCACCATCTTGAGGTCGACCTTGTCGCCGTAGCGTGCTCGCATCGCGGTGCGCACGTCGCCGAGCGCGTCCACGAGGCCGAGATCGAGGGCCTGCCGCCCGGTCCAGATCGCGCCGGTGAAGAGGTTCTCACCATCCTTCGGCAGTTTCGGGCGTCGCTCGCTGACGAGATTCGTGAAGACCTCCTGTACGTCGGCCTGGATCCGCTTCAGCCGCGCCACGTCGGCCGGGTCCTCCGGCCGAAAGGGGTCGAGCATCGCCTTCGCCTCGCCCTGCGTGTGGACGCGCCGCTCGACGCCGATCCGCTCGATCAGTCGGTCGAACCCGAATCCCGCCGAGACCACGCCGATCGAGCCGACGACGGAGGTCGGGTCAGCGATGATCTCGTCGGCCGCGCAGGCGATCATGTAGCCGCCGGAGGCCGCAACGTCCTCGACGAAGGCGTAGACCGGAAGATTCTTCTCCGCCGCGAGCGCCCGGATGCGCCGGTGGATGAGGTGCGACTGGGCCGGCGAGCCGCCGGGCGAGTTGATGACGAGCGCGACGGCGACCACGCCCCTCATGGTGAAGGCGCGCTCGAGGCTGCCGGCGACCGATCCGATCGAGAGGCCGGGCCGGATCGGCGACACCGCGCCGATCGCCCCGCTCAGGCGGACCACCGACACCCGCGGCGGCCGCTCCCGAAACCGCCGCGGCAGGAGCGCCCGGAGGGGCGCGGGGAGGGAGTGCGACATGGGTCCTCGCATCGCGGCAGAGCTTGGCCTGCCTCCGCAATGGGGCTCTGCGTAATCGACCGCAAGGCTCCACGCCATCGGCAGCACGTACGGGACCGAACGATTTTCGACCTTGGCCGTTCCTCCCCGTCGCAACGCCTGCCGCCCGGGCCTGCGGTTCCTGCGATGGGCGGATCGATCCTGGGAGGAGAGCAAACGCCATGCGAATACTGATAGGGATGTTCCTGGTCCTCGCCGCTCTCGGCGGGGCGGCGGGCTTCAGCCTGCCGACGAAGGCGGCGCCGTTGCCGGTCGCCGCGCGCGTCGCCGACACCGGCGAGGGTGCGCTCGTGACGGAGGCGCGCTGGCGTCATCGCCGGCACTGGCACCGGCACCATTATCGCCGGCACCACGGCTGGCGCCGCCACCATTACCGCCGGCACCACGGCTGGCGTCGCCACCATTACCGGCGCCACTACCACCGGCGGCACTGGGGCTACCGCCCCTATCACCACCGCGCCTATGGCTGGCGCCCGTTCTACTGAGATACGACCTCCATCGCTGCGCCCTCGCCGCGGTGGAGTGCCTCGCTCTCGGGCGTGAAGCGCCCGTCCCCATCCTGCAATACGAGGGGCGGCAGGAGAGTGAGGGGGGCGCGGCTCCCCTTTATGCCGGCGAGCAGGATCCGGATCGCCGGTCGGTCGGCGCGGGCATGGACCGGACGCAGGCGGAGCGCGCCGAAGCGGTTGCCGACCGCGTCCAGGCAAGCCCGGAGGGCGTCGGCCCGGTGGATCAGCCCGAGAAGCCCACCCGGGCGCGCGACGTCCGCGCAGGTGCGCAGCCACGTCTCCAGGGAACCGGCTTCGAAGCTGTGGGCGGACGCCTTTCCGCCATGGGGTGACGGGCGGTGCCGCCCGCCCTCCAGGAATGGGGGATTCGTCAGAACGATGTCGGCCGGGTGCGTCCCGAGGCCCGAGGCCCGGCGAAGGCCGGCCGGCGCCAGGATGTCGGCCTCGCGGACATCGACGCGCGTGTCGAGCCCGTTCTCGGCGACATTGCGGCGCGCCAGCGCGGCCAGTTCTGGCTCTCGCTCCACCAGGACGACCCGACAAGTCGGCGCACGCACCGCGCAGGCGAGCCCGACCAGACCGGTCGATGCGCCGAGATCGCAGATGAGGGCTCCGTCGCCGGGTTGGAACATCGTGCTGAGCAGCACCGCGTCCGTTCCGGCCCGATGGGCGCCGCGGGGCGGCTGGTGCAGGCGGAGGCGGCCGCCGAGCAGGAGATCCGGCTCAGCCGCCGGCCGCATCGCGCAACTCGTGGGCGAGCCCGACCTCGATGAGCAGTCGCCGGGCCTGCCGGGCGTGGTCGTCCGGCACGAGCAGGCGGCGCGGAAAGGCGCCGATCGTGCCCTCCATCAGGCTCATGTGCTCGTCGGCGACCAGGACGGGGATCTCGGCACCCTCCAGGATCGAGCGTGCGAATCCGATCAGGACGATGTCGTTGGTGCGGATGATCTCGATCATCGGTCAGCCGGGCAGGAGGGCGGCGAAGGGCGGCGCTTTCGCCGCGTACAGGTTCCCGTGCCGGCACGCCATATCCGAGGCGATCCCTTCCGCGAACGGCCGGGGCGTGTTGCAGCGCCACGGGCCGCGTGCGAAGGGGTGCCGAACGTATCGTCGCAGCTTGTCTGGCCGGGAGGCATCTGACCTTGGGTGTGGTCGTTTCCTTCGATGAAGGTCGCTCCGATCCGGAAGCGAGCCTGACCGAACTCGTCGCGCTCGTCGCCGCCGGCATGGAGCGCGTCAACGCGATGATCCTGTCGCGCACGGGCTCGGACGTCGCGATGATCCCGGAGGTGGCCAACCACCTGATCGCGTCCGGCGGCAAGCGCCTGCGCCCGATCCTGACGCTCGCCACCGCCGACCTTTGCGGCTACGCGGGCGGCGACGGTGCGGTGAAGCTCGCCGCGAGCGTCGAGTTCATGCACACCGCGACCCTCCTGCACGACGATGTCGTGGACGAGAGCGACATGCGGCGCGGACGCGTCGCGGCGCGGATCAACTGGGGCAACCAGGCGAGCGTCCTCGTCGGCGATTTCCTGCTGGGCCAAGCGTTCCGCATGATGGTCGAGGTCGGTTCGCTGCGCGCCCTCGACATCCTGTCGGCCGCCGCCACCGTGATCGCGGAGGGCGAGGTGATGCAGCTCACCGCCGCCAAGAACACCGAGACCAGCGAGGACGAGTATCTCGCGGTGATCCGCGCCAAGACCGCGGAGCTGTTCGCGGCGGCCTGCGAGGTCGGCCCCGTCCTCGCCGACCGGCCGAGGGCGGAGCAGGCGGCCTGCCGCTCCTACGGGATGAATCTCGGCATCGCCTTCCAGCTCATCGACGACGTGCTGGATTACGGTGGCACCAGCGCCAGCCTCGGCAAGAACGTCGGCGACGATTTCCGCGAGGGCAAGATCACGCTGCCGATCGTGCTCTCCTTCCGCCGCGGCACCGACGAGGAGCGCGCCTTCTGGCGCCGGACCCTGGAGAAGGGCGAGGTCGAGGCCGGCGACCTCGAGACCGCCCGCGCCATCCTGCGGCGCCATCGGGCTCTCGAGGATACGGTCGAGCGGGCCCGCCATTACGGCGCGATGGCGCGCGACGCGCTCGCGCTGTTCCCGAACGGCCGGACGAAGACGGCCCTGCTGCAGGTCGTCGATTTCTGCATCGCCCGGGCGCACTGACCGGGCAGCGATCTAGCGCAGCAGCGTCGGCTCGACCCACCAGCCCGGCATCGCCCGGCCAATCGCGCCGGCTGCCAGTGCCGCCTGACTGCGACGGGCGAAGAGGCCGAACACGGTCGCGCCGGAGCCCGACATCCGGGCGAGGCGGCAGCCCCCTTGCGCGCGAAGCGCAGCGAGCGCCTCGCCGATCACCGGCGCGACCGTGAGCGCGGGCGCTTCGAGGTCGTTCCGGGCCGGCCCGATCAGGCCGATGAGCCCGTTGAGGCCGAGCCCGGTCACCACCTCCGGATGCTCCGCGCCGGGCAGCGTGTCCCCGGGCGAGAGGCCGAGCGCCTTGAAGACGGGCGCGGTCGGCACCGGGACGCCGGGGTTGATCAGCACGGCGGGCAGGGCCGCGAGGTCGAGTGGCCTGCCGATCGTCTCCCCCGCGCCGCGCATCATCCTGGCGCGCGGATCGAGGCAGACCGGCACGTCCGCCCCCGTCGCACGGGCCGACTCCACCACGGCCGGATGATCGAGGCCGAGCCCGTTGAGATCTGCCAGGAGCCGCAGCGCCGCCGCGGCGTCCGACGAGCCGCCCCCGATGCCGGCCGCCACGGGCAGGCGCTTCACGAGGCGGAACGCCCCCATGCGCAGGCCGGGCACGCACCCGGCGAGATGGCGCGCGGCGCGCAGCACGAGGTTGTCCTCGGTCGGGCCGGCCGGACCGGCCGTCGGGCCCTCGATCGCCAGAGCGAGCCCGTCGGCAGGCTCCAGCGTCAGGTGGTCGCCGACGCCCGCGAAGGCGACGAGGCTCTCAAGGGCATGATACCCGTCCGCCTGCCGCCGGCCGAGCACGTGCAGCGTGAGGTTGATCTTCGCCGGGGCGCGGGTGGCGAGGCTTGGCATGGGAGAGGCGGCTGACCGGTCGCGTTTTCCCTTCCCGTGCGGGGAGGGGGGAGGATGGTTCGGAGGCCCCCGCTGCGCCGTACGCCGCACGAACCTCCGTCACCGCGAAGGGCGGAGGAGCGACGTGTCGGCCGATTGAGGGCGGCTGTGCCGGATCAGGAGGGTGTGACGAGCGAGCGACGGCGGCCCTTAGCTGCCGCCCTTCTTCTTCGCCTTGTCGGCGGCGCCAGGCGGCTCACTCGGGGCGGGGGCGCCCTTCGGCAGTTCGGGGTTCTCGGGGTTGTGCGGAGCGGCAACCGGCGCCGGCGGGTTCTCAGCCGTCGCCGTCGGCTTCTCGACGTCCGGCAGGCCGTTCTTCAGCTTCTCGTTGATCTTCTCGAGCTCGTCCGGCTCGGGGTTCAGGTCCTTGGCGTGCTGCCACTGGAACTTGCCCTCGAGGCGCCGACCCGCCCGCCAATAGGCATCGCCGAGGTGGTCGTTGATGGTCGGGTCGCCGGGCTTCAGCTCGACGGCCTTCTCCAGCTCGCGCACCGCATCGTCCCAGCGTCCGAGCCGGTAATAGGCCCAGCCCAGGCTGTCGATGATCATGCCGTCGCGTGGGCTCGCATCGACCGCCTGCTTCAGCATCGTGAAAGCCTGGTCGATGTTCATGTTCTGGTCGACCCAGGAATAGGCGAGGTAGTTCAGCACTTGCGCCTTGGCGCTGAGCTGGCTCGGCGGCACGAGCTCCAGCGCCTTCTTGAGGTCGGCCTCCGCCTTCGGCCATTGCTTGGCCCGCTCGTAGGCGGTGCCGCGGAAGTAGAAGGTCGTCCAGTAATTCTGGATCGGCCGGTCGCCGATCAGCTCGATGGCCCGGCTGTAGGTCGCGGCCGCGTCCTCATACTTCTTTCGCGAGCGCTGCACGTTGCCGAGCGCCGTGATCACGTCGATGTCGTCGGGATGGGCCTTCATCGCCGCGTCGAGATGCGCGAGCGCCTCGTCGCCCTTGCCCATCTGCTCAAGGTTCAGGCCGATCTGGATGTCGGCATTGAGCTTGAGGGGCGAGCTGGCCGGGATCTGCGCGTAGGCGTCGTTGGCGCGCTCGGGCTGCTTCATCCGGTCGAGGGTGTCGGCGAGCGTCAGCCGGGCGAGCGCGTGCTCGGGGGCAAGGTAGAGTGCGAGCCGCAGGTAGACCACGGCCGGCAGCTCGTCGCCCTGCGTCGAACCGGCGGAGCCGAGGCCATAGAGCACCTCGGCGGCCCCCTCCTGAGCGGAGTTAATCAGGCGCGGCAGCGGCTTGCCCGACTTCAGCTTGTCGAGGGCGTCGCGGATGATGGGGTGGCGCGGCAGGACGTTGTCGAACTCGGTGTAGGCCTGGATGGCGAGATCGGTGCGGCCCGCATTCGCCTCGAAGCGGGCATAGGCATCGACGATGCGGAGCGTGTTGCGGTCGGTGTCGTAGGCGGCCTTCAGGCGCCGCTCGGCCTCGGCCTGATCGCCCACGAGGCTCGCGATCAGCCCGGCATGGTAGTCGCGGAAGGTGTTGTAATAGCGCTCGCCCCGGAGCTTCGAGACGGTCTCCAGCGCGCGCTTGCCGTCGCCCGCGCCGGCATACGCCCAGGCCGTCAGCAGGGTCGCGGTGAGGTCGGCGGCCGCCCCCGGCCGCTGCGGGCGAGGTTCTGCCGCGCGCCGGCCCACTGGCCGGCCTTCATCTGGCGGACGCCGAGCGCGAGCTGGGCGAGGCCGTTCGCACCGTCCTTGGTCGTGAGGCGCTCGGCGGCGCGGAAGGCGTCGGGCAGCGCGCCGTCGGCCAGCATCGAGACGAAGGCCCGTTCCAGAAGCTCGGCGTTGCGCGGGTCGGCCTTCACGGCTTCCCGATAGAAATTCGCTGCCGCCGCGGTGTCACGGGAGACGCCGGCGATGTAGGCCGAGAGGAAGTTGCCCTCAAGCGATTCCGCCGGCTCGTATTCCAGGATCGGGGTCGACTCGCGGGGCTGCGCGGCGAGCGCGGAGACCGTGAACGGCAGGGTGCCGCTCAGCGCGAGGGCGAGCACCGACGCGGTGCGGCGGGAAGCTTTTCCGAGTGTGGGCACCAGTCACGGCTCCTGCGCGCGCCGACCCAGCGTGGAGGGCCGGCGCCGATGTGGCGGGGACAGTGGACTCTTCCCGCCATACCCGCAAGGCGAAAGGATGACGCCGCGGCCGCGCTCCGGAGCCGCGCCGGAGCCCGTCACATGTTGGGGTAATTCGGCCCGCCGGGACCCTCCGGGGTCACCCAGTTGATGTTCTGGTTCGGGTCCTTGATGTCGCACGTCTTGCAGTGGACGCAGTTCTGCGCGTTGATCTGGTAGCGCACGCCGTCGCCGGCCGAGGCATCCTCCACCCACTCGTAGACGCCGGCTGGACAGTAGCGCGCCGAGGGACCGCCGAACACGTCGTGCTCGGACGATTTCTGCAGGCCCATGTCCTTCACCTGGAGGTGAGGTGGCTGGTCCTCCTCGTGGTTCGTGTTGGAGAGATACACGGAGGAGAGCCGGTCGAAGGTCAGCTTGCCGTCCGGCTTGGGGTAGACGATCGGCGTCACCTCCGAGAGCGGCTTCAGGCAGGCATGGTCCGGCTTGCCGTGCTTGAGCGTCCCGAAGAGCGAGGCGTTGAAGATGGTGGTCGACCACATGTCGATGCCGCCGAGACCCACGCCGACGAGCGTGCCGTATTTCGACCAGAGCGGCTTGACGTTGCGCACGGCCTTCAGGTCGCGCCCGATCGGGCTGTCGCGCCAGCCGCTCTCGTAATCGGTCAGTTCGTCGCCCTGGCGACCGGCGGCGAGCGCCGCCGCGATGGCGTCGGCCGCCTGCATGCCGGAGAGCACCGCGTTGTGCGAGCCCTTGATGCGCGGCACGTTCACGAAGCCGGCGGAATCCCCGACGAGGCAGCCGCCCGGGAAGACGAGCCTCGGCACGGATTGCCAGCCGCCCTCCATGATGGCCCGCGCCCCATAGCCGATCCGCTTGCCGCCCTCGAACACCTCCCGGATCATCGGGTGCGTCTTGAAGCGCTGGAACTCCTCGAAGGGGGAGAGGGTCGGGTTCTCGTAGTTGAGGTGCGTGACGAAGCCGACCGAGAGCAGGTGGTCGTCGAAATGGTAGAGCCACGACCCGCCGCCGGCCTTGTTCGGCAGCGGCCAGCCCATCGTGTGCTGGACGAGGCCGGGCTGGAACTTGCCGGGTGCGAGCTGCCACAGCTCCTTGACGCCGATCCCGTACTTCTGGTGGTCGCGGTCCCGGTTCAGGCCGAACCGGTCGACCAGCGTCTTGGTCAGCGAGCCGCGGGCGCCCTCGCCGAAGATCGTATACTTGGCGCGCAGCTCCATTCCGCGGGTGAAGTCGTCCCGCGCCTCGCCGGAGCGGCCGATGCCGAGATCGCCCGTGGCGATGCCGACCACGGCACCGCGCTCGTCGTAGAGCACCTCAGAGGCCGGGAAGCCGGGATAGATCTCGACGCCGAGCTCCTCCGCCTTGCGGCCGAGATACTTCGTGACGTTCGACAGCGAGCCCACGAAGTTACCGTGGTTCGACATCAGACGCGGAAAGAACACGTTTGGCAGGCCGATGCCGCTGTTCTTGGTGAGGAACATGAACTCGTCGCGCTCGACGGCGGTCTTGAGCGGGCGATCCGGATCATCCCGCCACTCCGGCAGAAGCGTGTCGAGGCCGAGCGGATCGACCACCGCGCCGGACAGGATATGGGCGCCGACCTCGGAGCCCTTCTCGACGACGACCACGCTGATCTCCTCGCCGCGTTCGGCGGCGATCTGGCGCAGGCGGATCGCGGCGGCGAGGCCCGCGGGACCGGCGCCCACGATGACCACGTCGAAATCCATTCCCTCGCGTTCGGGAAGCGCCATTCCGTGTCCTCCTGCCGCCGTGCCCGCGGCGTCATCCGCGCAGAGCCGGCCTGTCTTGTTGATGTCTCTCTCAACCCGTTCCAAGGTAGGAACGCAAGTGCGAAGGGACAGGCTCGGCACACGGTCGCATCCCTCGGCCGGGATGCCGCGCGCACGTTGTCCACAGGCTTGCGCGGCACCACATCTCGTCCGATGACTTCGCCCGCAGACTACGACCGCGATCTGATCTCGCTCCTCGACTTCCACGTCGAGGCCGGCGCCGACGCGGCACTCGACGAGCGCCCGCACGACCGCTTCGGCGAGGCGGAAGAACGCCAGCCCGAACGTCGGCCGTCCGTCCCCCGCGCGGAGCCCGCGCCTGCCCGCGCGCCGTCGCGTCCGCCGCCTCCGCAGAGCACCTTCGGGCAGTCCGCCGCGGCCAAGCCCGGCGAGGCGGCGGGCGATGCCCGCGCGCGGGCCGCCGAGACGGCGACGCTGGAGGAACTGGAGGCGCTGCTCGCCGGATTCGACGGCTGCCCGCTCAAGTTCACGGCCAAGAACCTCGTCTTCGCCGACGGCAACCCGGCCGCGCGGGTCATGTTCGTGGGGGAGGCGCCGGGTGCCGACGAGGACCGGGTCGGCAAGCCCTTCATGGGGCGGTCCGGCCAGCTCCTCGACCGGATGATGGCGGCGATCGGCCTCGACCGATCGAGCGCCTACATCGCCAACATCGTGCCCTGGCGCCCGCCCGGCAACCGCAACCCGACGCCCCAGGAGGTGTCGGTCTGCAAGCCCTTCATCGAGCGGCAGATCGAGCTCGCCGACCCGGACCTGATCGTCTGTCTCGGCAGCCCGGCGACGCAGACGCTGACGGGCACGAAGGACGGCATCCTGAAGGCGCGCGGCCGCTTCTATCCCTACCGGTTGGCCAACCGCGAGGTGCGCGCGCTCGCGACGCTGCACCCGGCCTACCTGCTGCGCCAGCCGGTGCAGAAGCGGCTCGGGTGGCGGGATTTCCGGCTGGTGCGCGCGGCCCTCGACGGGAAGGCTTGAAACGGACGCGACCTTGGCCCAAGCGGAACCGTAGCTCCGGCGCGGCCATTGAATGGGCGGTTGCCGGTGGGTGATCTGTAACGGGTGGTGCGGCCATGCGCTGGGAAGACTTCCGCAGTTCCGACAACGTCGAGGACCGGCGCGGCGAGGGCGGCGGCGGCGGCTTCGGCTTTCCCGGTGGCGGGGCCGGTGGCCTCGGCATCGGCACCATCGTCATCCTGATGATCATCGGCTGGGTCACCGGCATCAACCCGGCGATCCTGATCGGCGGCGCCGAGCAGATGACCCGCGGGCGCGAGAGCCAGGAGCAGGTCGACCCGCAGGCGCAGCAGCGCCGCAAGACGCCCCCGACCGACCAGAGCGGGCAATTCGCCGCCAAGATCCTCGGCAACACCGAGGATGTGTGGAGCACGGTGCTGCCGAACCAGACCGGCAAGCAATACCCGCCGACGCGGCTCGTCCTCTACAAGGGCGGCACCCGCAGCGGCTGCGGCTCGGCCCAGGCGGCGATGGGCCCGTTCTACTGCCCGCTCGACAAGAAGATCTACCTCGACACCTCCTTCTTCCAGGAGATGGGCCAGAAGTTCCGCGTGAAGGGCGACTTCGCCTACGCCTACGTGATCGCGCACGAGGTCGGCCACCACGTCCAGGACGTGCTCGGCATCCTCGGCAAGGTGCAGCAGCGCCAGCAGGCTTCGAGCAAGGTCGAGTCGAACCAACTCTCCGTGCGGGTCGAGCTGATGGCCGACTGCCTCGCCGGTGTCTGGGCAAAGAACTCGGACGACCGCTTCAATTCCCTGGAGCAGGGCGACATCGAGGAGGCCCTGCAGGCGGCGAGTGCCATCGGCGACGACAAGCTGCAGGAGCGCAGCCAGGGCTACGCGGTGCCCGATTCCTTCACGCACGGCTCGTCCGAGCAGCGGATGCGCTGGTTCATGACCGGCTACAAGAGCGGCCAGACCAAGGCCTGCGACACGTTCCGCAGCGCGCGGAACTGAGGGCGCGACGGACTCCCTCTCCCGAACGGGAGAGGTCGCGCTTCTCAGGCCGGCTTGGTGATCTTGCGGCCCCGCGAGGGCCGCGTCATCGCCTCGAGCTCCAGCAATTCGTGGAGCTGCTCCTCGGTCAGCAGCCCTTCCTCCAGCACGAGATCGGCGACGGGGCGGTTCTCGGCCAGCGCGCGCTGGGCGACGCGGGAGCAATTCTCGTAGCCGAGCGCCGGCACGAGCGCGGTGACGAGGCCGATGCTGCCGTGAACGAGGCTGCGGCAGCGCTCGCGGTCGGCCTCGATCCCCTCGACGCAGCGCCGCGTCAGCGTCTCGACGCCCGAGGTCAGCATCCGGATCGAGGAGAGTACGCAGTAGCCGATCGTCGGCTCGAAGGCGTTGAGCTGAAGCTGCCCGCCCTCGGCGCAGAGGGTCACGGTGAGATCCTGGCCTATCACTAGGAAGGCCACTTGGTTCACCACCTCCGGGATCACCGGGTTGACCTTGCCGGGCATGATCGAGGAGCCCGCCTGGACCGGCGGCAGGCGGATCTCGCCGAAGCCCGTGCGCGGCCCAGAGGAGAGCAGCCGCAGGTCGTTGCAGAGCTTCGAGAGCTTCACGGCGACGCGCTTCAGGACCCCTGAGAACAGCACGAAGGCGCCGAGGTCCGAGGTCGCCTCGATCAGGTTCGAGGCGAGGATCATCGGCTGGCCGGAGGCCCGCGACAGCTCCTCGACGGCGAGCGCCGCGTAGCGGGGATCGGCGTTGATGCCGGTGCCGATGGCGGTGGCGCCGAGATTGACCTCGCGGAACAGCCCGACGATCTCGGTGATGCGGGCGACATCCTCCTTGATCGTGGTGTGGAAGCTGTCGAATTCCTGGCCGAGCGTCATCGGCACGGCGTCCTGGAGCTGGGTCCGTCCCATCTTGAGGACGTCGGCGAACTCCACCGCCTTGCCCTTGCAGGCGTAGGCGAGGTCATCGAGGGCGCGCACCAGCGGCTGGGTCGCGAAAATGACGGCGAGGCGGAGCGCCGTCGGATAGGCGTCGTTCGTGGACTGCGCCATGTTGACGTCGTCGTTCGGGTGGAGCGCCGCGTAATCGCCGAGCGGGCGCCCCATCAGCTGCAGGGCGACGTTCGCGATCACCTCGTTGGCGTTCATGTTGGTCGAGGTGCCGGCGCCACCCTGGATGGCGTCGACCACGAAGGCCTCGGCGTAGGATTTCTCGCTCGCGACGAGGGCGCAGGCCCGCTCGATCGCGTCGGCCTTCTCCGGCGCGAGGTACCCGAGGCGCCGGTTGGCGCGGGCCGCCGCCTGCTTCACCAGGGCCAGCGCCCGAACGAGTTCGGGGAAGTGACCGACCGGCACGCCCGTGATCGGGAAATTCGCCACCGCCCGCTTGGTGTGGATGCCCCAGAGGGCGTCCGCCGGCACGTCGGCGTAGCCGAGGAGGTCGTGCTCCGAGCGGGTGCGGGTGCTCTCCATCTCGACCGTCCGCACGGTCGAGACGGCGAGCGTGTCGGGCATGTCCGGCGTCTGCGCGCCCTGCGGTGCCGCTTCGGTCTCCATCGGGTCCTCCGGTCGACTCAGGGGCTCGGGTCGAGCCTAGCAGAGCCGCAGAAGCGTCGCAGGAATCGGACCGGGCCCCGCCCGATCACGATTTGCTGCTGTCGGCATTCGGGAAGAACAGCTGCTCGCCCTCGATCCGGTAGTCGGCGATGGTCCGCTGCCCCTCGGGGGAGATCAGCCAGTCGACGAAGGCCTGACCCTCCTTCGCCTTCACCTGCGGGTGCTTCTCCGGGTTCACCAGCATGACGCCGTACTGGTTGAACAGGCGCTTGTCGCCCTGGACCAGGATCGCTAGGTCGCCCCTGTTCTTGAACGCGAGCCAAGTGCCGCGGTCGGCGAGGATGTAGGCGTTCGCGGCCGAGGCGGTGTTCAGCGCCGGGCCCATGCCCTGCCCGACATCCTTGTACCACTCGCCCTTCACGGCGCCGAGGTCGAGACCGGCATCCTTCCAGTAGCGCAGCTCCGCCGCATGGGTGCCGGACCGGTCCCCGCGCGACACGAAGGGCGCCTTCGCGGCGGCGATCCGGGCGAACGCCGCCGTCACGTCGCTGCTTTTGGCGCCGGCCGGATCCGCCTTCGGGCCGACCACCACGAAATCGTTGTACATGACGGCGTGTCGCTTCGGGGCGAAGCCCTCCGCGACGAACTTCTCCTCAGCGGCCCTGTCGTGGACGAAAACCACGTCCGCGTCGCCGCGGCGGCCGACGTCGAGGGCCTGGCCGGTGCCGAGCGCCACCACCTTCACGCCGATCCCGGTCTTCTCGGTGAAGCGCGGCAGCAGGTGCTTGAACAGGCCCGACTGCTCGGTGGAGGTCGTCGAGGCCACCGTGATGGCGGTCTGCGGCTCGGCCGCCGCGGGCCCGGCGAGGAGGGCCGCGAGGCCGAGGCTCAGGAGGCTGCGGCGAAGGATGTCCATGGGAGTTCTCCCTTGATGTAGGCGCGGGCGTCCGCGGTGCGGGGTGAGAAAAGAACCTGCCGGGTCGGACCGTGCTCGACGGCGCGGCCCCCCGACATCACGATCACGTCGTCCGCGAGCCGCGCGACCTGACCGAGATTGTGCGAGACGATCAGTACCTTGGTGCCGGCCCGGGCCATCTCGGCGACGAGCGCCTCGATCGTCTCGGTCGCGGCCGGGTCGAGGCTCGCGGTCGGCTCGTCGAGGAGGAGAAGCTGCGGCTCCGTCGCCCAGGCGCGGGCCAGCGCGAGGCGCTGCTGCTCGCCGCCCGACAGCTTCGTCGCTGGGTCGCCGGCCCGCGCGCCGAGGCCGACCCGGTCGAGCGCCGCCGCGACGCGGGCGTTCCGCTCCGCCCGCCCGAGCCGCAGGGGTTCGAGGGCGAGGCCGAGATTGCGGGCGACGCTGGCGCGCACCAGGGCCGGGCGCTGGAACACGAAGGCGCGCCGGGCCGAACCGTCCGCGCCGATGCGGACCGCGCCCTCGCTCGGGGCGAGGAGGCCGTCGATCAGGCGAAGCGTCACGCTCTTGCCGGCGCCGTTCGGTCCGATCAGGGCGGTGATGCCGGGCGCCGCGATGGTGGCGTCGAGGCGGTCGAGGATGATGCGGCCGCCAGCGCGGTAGCCGAGCCCGTCGAGGCGGATCGGAAGCGCCGGGCTCATCCGTAGGCCCTCGCCGCGTAGGCCCGCAGGAGCGAGGCGGCGGCGTTCACCGCGACGACGAGCGCGATCAGGACGAGGCCGAGCGCCAGCGCCAGGGCGAGGTCGCCCTTCTGCGTCTCCAGCGAGATCGCCGTCGTCATGGTCCGGGTGAAGCCGTCGATGTTGCCGCCGACGACGAGCACGGCGCCGATCTCCGAGATCGCCCGCCCGAAGGCGGCGAGCACCGCCGTCGAGAGCGAGAAGCGCACGTCGAAGATCAGGATTCCGGCCCGCCGCCACGCGGGCAGCCGCAGCGAGCGGAGCTGCTCGCCGAGATGCGCCTCCGCATCGGCCACGATCTGGCGGGTCAGCGCCGCGATCAGGGGTGTCACCAGGACGCTCTGGGCCGCCACGATCGCGGCGGGAGTGAAGAGGAGGCCGAATGGGCCGAAGGGCCCGGAGCGGGAGAGCAGCAGGTAGATCACGAGGCCGACGATGACCGGCGGCAGCCCCATCGAGGCGTTGAGCAGGCCGACGATGCCCTGTCGTCCGGGAAAGCGGAGCACGGCGACGAGCGCCCCGAGGGGGATGCCGACCACGCAGCCGATCAGCACGGCGGACAGGCTCACGCGCAGGGACAGCCACGCGATGGCGAAGACCTCGCGGTCGAGGCCCGCAAGGCGCGAGAAGGTGTCGGACAGGGTCTCGGACATCGGCGGTGCTGCACGCTCCCTCACCTCATGCTAAGGGTGCCGGCGCAAATTCAATAGGAAAGCGGTTTCATATGAGAGCGGTGCTGCGCCTCTCGGGCTGCCTCGATCTCGGACACGGCACGCACTCCTTCGACGGCGCGCTCGAATTGCTCGCCGCGCTCGCCGACGAGCGATCGGTCCAGGGCGCCGCGCGCCGGCTCGGCATCTCCTACCGGTCGGCCTGGGGACGGATCGCGGCGCTCGAAGCCGCGTGCGGGCGGCCCGTCGCGACGAAGACGAAGGGTCACGGCACCGTCCTGACCGCGTTCGGCGCGGACCTGCGCGCGGCGCTCTCGGAGGCGCGAGCCGCGACGCAGGGCCCTATCGAACTGGCCAGGGCGCATCTCGATGAACGCGTCGGCGCGCTCCTCGCACCCGCGCGGCTCCGCCTCGCCGTGAGCCACGACACCCTGCTATCGGCCGTGTTCGCCGGCCGCGTCGACGTCGAGGTCACGGTGGCCGGCAGCGCCGAGGCCCTGGCGAAGCTCGCGGCCGGTGCGGTCGACGGGGCGGGCTTCCATTTCGGCGCGCGCGAGCCCCGTCCGGGCTCGCCCTTCGCCGACGTGTTCCGTGACACGGGCCTGTCCGTGGTGCGCCTCTTCCTGCGCGAGCAGGGGCTGATGTTCGCGCGCGGCAATCCGCACGGGCTGCGGAGCGTGGCCGACATCGCGGCCTCCGGCGCGCGCTACGTCAACCGCCAGCGGGGGGCCGGGACCCGCCTGTGGTTCGAGCGCCTGTGCGGCGAGGCGGGCCTCGGCCCAGCCGATATCCGGGGATTCGACACGGAGGAGTTCACCCACCAGGCGGTCGCCGCGATCATCTCGTCCGGCGCGGCCGATGTCGGGATGGGCACACGGGCGGTCGCCGCCCGCTTCGGCCTCGATTTCCTGCCGCTCGGCGAGGAGACCTACTTCCTCGCGACCCGCGCCGGCCCGGACCATCCGGCTCTGGCAGGCGTCCGCGCCGCCATCGGCGAGCGGTCGCGGCAGGAGGTCGGCTACGCGCCGGCCGAGCCCGCGCGCTGACCGGCCCTACCAGAGTGCGGCATGCGGGTGGAACAGGATCGTGTCGCCCGCCTGAACGCCCGTCGCGTCGTCGGGAAGTTCCGCGAGGCCGTCGCTGCCGGTGAGCGAGGTGATGATGCCGGCCCCGTCCTGGGCGAATTTGACGGCCTCGACCGTTCCGTCCTCGGCCCGCTTCAGGCAGACGCGGACGAACTCGCGCCGGCCCGTCTTCTTCCGGTAGGCGAAGGCCGCCCGCACCGGCACTCCGAGGGGCGGCGTGTAGCGGCCGCCGCCGAGCCGGGCGAGGAGGGGGCGCACGACGAAGAGCAACGTCACGTAGACGGCGACCGGGTTGCCGGGCAGCCCGACGAAGGGCGTTCCCCCGACGACGCCCATGGCGACGGGGCGGCCGGGCTTGATCGCGAGTCGCCAGAGCACGAGGCGGCCCGCGGCCTCGACGGCATTCTTGACGTGGTCCTCCTCGCCCGTCGAGACGCCGCCCGAGGTGAGGATGAGATCGTGACTCTCCGCCGCTCGCGCGATGTGCGCGATCAACGTGCCGGCGTCGTCGCGGAGGATCCCGAGATCATCGACCTCGACCCCGAGGCGCCGCAGCAGGGCCGCCAGCATCACCCGGTTCGAATCGTGGATCGCGCCGGGATTCAGGTGGGTGCCCGGCTCGCTCAGCTCGTTCCCGGTCGAGAACAGGGCGACCCGCAGGCGCCGCCGGACGCGGATCTCGCGGTGGCCCGTCGCCGCGGCGAGCGCCAGATCCTGCGGCGTCAGGCGCCGGCCCGCCGGGATCGCGAGGCCGCCGCTGGCGAGGTCCTCCCCGGCCGGGCGGCTGTTCGCGCCCGGCTTCAGTCCCGCGGGCAGCACGACGTGGTCGTGCTCGAGCCGCACGTCCTCCTGCATGAACACGGTGTCGGCGTCGCCCGGCATTGGCGCGCCGGTGAAGATCCGCACGGCCGCGCCCCGCGCCATGACCGCCTCCGCCGATGCGCCCGCCGCGAGGCGGCCCCGCAGCGGGAGCCGCGTCTCGCCCTCGGGGGCGAGGTCGGCGTGACGCACCGCGTAGCCGTCGACCGCCGAGTTCCGGAAGGGCGGCAGGTCGACCCGCGCCGTCAGGTCCTCGGCCGCGATGCGGCCATCGGCGTCAATCAGCGGGATCGTCTCGCAGGCTTCGATCGCCGGCAGGCGCCCGGTGATGAGGGCGACCGCGTCCTCGATCGTCATGAGCGGGCCGCCGAAGGCGAAGCAATCGTCAGTCAGCTGCGCCATGACATTCCAGCCTCTCCAGGACCGCGCCGATCGGCTCGGCCAAGCGCAGGACGAGATCGGCGATCGCCTCGGCATCGTCGAGCGGGACCACCGGCCGGCCGGCCTCCGGGAAAGAGACATCGCTCGCGACCGCCACGATGCGGGGATCGTGCGGGTGAAGGGGATCTCGCCCGTTGGCCGCGCGGAAGACTTCGAGCTTCGGGTGGCTCTCGCGCTTGAAGCCTTCCACCAGCACCACGTCGCAGGGGCTCAGGCGCCGCAGCAGGTCGCCGAGGCTCGCCTCCGGCGCGTCGCCGAGCTCGTGGATCTGCGCCCAGCGCCGGGATGAGGCGATGATCACCTCGCCCGCTCCGACCTCGCGATGGACGAAGGAATCCTTGCCGGGCCGGTCGATCTCGAAGGCGTGGTGGGCGTGCTTGAGGGTCGCGACCCGAAGCCCCCTCCGGGTGAGGGCCGGGATCAGCTTCGTGAGCAGCGTCGTCTTCCCGGCCCCGCTCCAGCCGGCGAGGCCGATCACGCGCATGTTTAGCTCCGGCATCAGTCGCCTGCCCCTGTCGCGAAGCCGAGCTCCCGCAGGGCCACCCTCGTCTCGGGCTCGGCGAGCAGGGCGAGGAAGACGGCGAGCCCGGGCTCGTTCGCCCGTTCCGCGCGGTAGGCCAGGTCGTAGTGCTCCTCCGTGAGCGGCAGGAACCCTAGCCCGTAGGCCCGCGCCACCCCTTCGATCGCCACACCCCAATCGGCCCGCCCCTGCGCGACCGCGGCGGCCACGGCGTTGTGCGAGCGCGGCTGGTTCCAGTAGCCCGCCGGGCGCCCGCCCTCGAGGAGCCCGTCGATCAGGAGGCGGGTGCCCGAGCCCGTGTTGCGGTTGACCATCACGGTCTCGGCATCCCCGGCGAGCGCCGCGACGGCCTCTGCCGCCCGGCGCCCGGCGAAGCGAGGATCGCCCGCACGGAACACCACGCCCTGCATCCGCCGCCAGCCCGGCGCGAGTCTCATCTCGGGCGCGAGGAAGGGCGCATTGTAGCGGCCGCTCTCCGGATCGAGGAGGTGCATCGCGGTGAGGTCGCACTCGCCCCGCTTGAGAGCGGCGAGCCCGCCGGCCGAGCCGACCCAGATGGTGCGGGCGCGGTAGCCGCGGTCGGCGAGCAGTCCGACCACCCGGTCGAGCCCGAGGCAATGGCTGCCGACGATGGTGAGGTCGGGCGGCTTCACGCCCGCGCCGAGGCGGCTCACGGTCACGGCCTCGCCCGCCTCCAGCCCGGCCCGGTTGGCTGGGACGGGGAAGAAGCCGTCGGCCTGCGAGAAGGCCGTCACCGAGCCCGAGCCCTTCGGCAGGGGGAGCGCGACGAGGCCGTCCCCGGTCCGCGAAAGCGAGGCCATCACGAACTCCATGCGGCCGAGTTCGGACGGCACGCGCTGCGGCACGCGGGCCTCGACGCTTGCCTCCTCGCGCGGCGGCAGGCCGGCGAGCGCCCGCACCAGCGGCACCACGAACTCGTGGAAGGTGAACATCGCCGATGTCGGGAATCCCGGCAGCACCACGATCGCCTTCGTGCCGACCGCGGCGAGGCAGAGCGGCTTGCCGGGTTTCAAGGCGACACCGTGGACGAGGATCCCCGGCTCGCCGAGGCGCGAGAGGATGCGGTGCGAGACGTCGCCCGCCCCTTTGGAGGTGCCGCCCGAGAGTACGACGAGATCGGCCGTCTCGAGGCTCTCGCGGATTGCGGTCTCGAGGCTCGCCTCGTCGTCCGCCACGATCCCGCCGGGCAACGCGACGCCGCCGTTCTCGGCGACGGATGCGGCGACGATGGCGCCGTTCGAATCGTAGATCGCGCCGGGCCTCAGCAGTGCGCCGGGCGCCATCAGCTCGTCGCCCGTCGAGAGCACGGCGACGCGGGGGCGCCGCACGACCGGCACACGGTCCAGCCCACAGGCGGCGAGCATGCCGATTTCCCGGGCGGTGAAGCGGACGCCCCGGCGAAGCACCGTCTCGCCGAGCGCCATGTCCGCGCCCGTGTAGCCGACGAACTGGCCGGGATTCGACGCCCGCGCGACCTCGATGGCGGGGCCGGCCGCGTCGCCCAGGAACTCCGTCGCCTCGACCATCACGACGGCGTCGGCGCCGCGCGGAATGACTCCGCCGGTGGCGATCGGCGTGGCGGTGCCGGGCGCGACGGCGAGGTTCGGTGCGGTGCCGCAGGCCAGGATCTCGGCGTTCAGGCCGAGGCGGACGGGGCTGCCCTCGCGCGCGCTCTCGGTATCGGCGGCCCGCACGGCGAACCCGTCGACCAGCGAGCGGTCGAAGGGCGGCACGTCGATCGGAGAGGCGATGTCCTCGGCGAGCACCCGCCCGAGAGCCTCGGCAAGCAGCACGGTCTCGGCGGGCAGGGTGGCGTGGGGCACGGCGGCGCGAAAGCGCGCGGCCGCCTCCTCGCGGGAGAGCACGCTGAGGAACTGCTCCTGGCGGGCGACCTCGGACAGGCGCTCCAGGAACCCGGCCCGGGTTTCGTTCTGCGACGCATCACTCACAGCGGCATGATCTCGACGGAGGTCCCCTCCGGATAGCCCTCCCGCTCGGGCGGGACCAGGATGGCGCCTCGTGCCAGGAGAAGGCGGTGCAGGGCAAGCTCGGCCGAGCCCAGGGGCTCGACGCCGTCCCCGGCCTCGGCGACGAAGACGATCTCGGACAGACCGATCACCGAGGACACCTTGCGGCGCAGGGGGGCTGTCCGCGCGGGCGCCGCCGCCTCGCCGGCGAGCGCCTGCAGGAGCGGGCGCGCCAGCGCCAGGAAGACGGCGAGCATTGCCTCCGGCGCGCCGGGCAGGAGCAGCACCGGGCGGCCTTGCGCGTCGCCGAATCCCGCGCCTTCGCCGGGACGGAGGGCGATGCCGTGGGCCGCAAGGCTGCCGGCCTGCGCGAGCGCCGCGGCGCTGTGGTCCTCACGACCGAAGCCGGTGCCGCCGACGACGAGGGTGAGATCGGCCTCGTCCGCAGCGAGCGCGGCCGCGATGGCGTCCCGTCCCTCCGGCGCCGTCGCGACGGCCGACACGCACCCTCCGGCCTGTCCGACGAGATGACGCAGGACGGACGATCGGGCATCCGACCCTCCCCAGCGCGCCGGACCCGTCAGCAGGATGCCGACGCGCGGCAGGCATACGGGCACGCGCTCCAGCCCGGCGAGTGCCAGCGCCTGCAACGGGCCGATGCGCGTTCCGGCCGCGACGAGGCGGCCACCGGCAGCGAGATCGCCGGCGGGTGCCCGAGTGCCGTCTCCGGTGGGCGCATCCGCGACAATCTCAACGAGCGGGCCGGACTTCTCGATCGCCTCCGCGGTCAGGATCGTGTCGGTCCCCGCGGGCAGGGCGCAGCCGGCCTCGACCCAGACGGGCGGACCGGCAAGCGGCACCGGCGCGTAGGGCGAGGCGCCCACCACCTCCGCCCCGCGCACCGCCCAGCCGTCCCGCAGGGCGATCCGCGTGACCGGCCGGTCGGCGTCCGCGCGGATGTCCTCGGCGGCCACCCGGCCGATCGCCTCGGCGGGCGGCAGGCCGGTCGCCGCCACGGGCGCGACACCGCGCAGCAGGAGGGGCAATGCCTCCACGAGCGGCATCAGGGCCGTCGAGGCGGTGCGTCCTGTCATGGTCGGCCCGAAGGACGCGTCCCGGCCGTCCGGCGGGTTGGCCCGCATATTGGCCCGCGCATGTCGCTGTTCCCGGCTGCGGATGGGCCCCTGACGTCGCCGATCGCGCCGCCGCGATCAAGGCCCTGCGCCGATCCGGCACGGGAGACAGGCGGGGGAGCGGCGCTTATGGTCGCGCGTCCAGCCGCCAGCCGCCGCGATGAGCCCTTGAGACGCGCCGCCTCCCTTCTCGCCCTGTCGCTTCTCTCCTGCAGCCTCGCCGGCCCCGCCGACGCGCAGCTGCGCGGTCACGGCGGCCCGGTCCGCGCCCTCGCGATCGCGCAGGACGGGCGGACGGCGCTGTCCGGGAGCTTCGACCAGTCGGCGATCCTGTGGTCGCTGGACGAGGGCACCGCCCGGCAGGTGCTGCGCTACCACGAGGGCGCGGTGAACGCCGTCCTGGCGCTCGCGGACGGGCGCCTGGCGACGGGCGGCGAGGACGGGCGGATCGCCCTCTGGCAGCCCGGGCAGACTCGTCCCGTCGCGACCTTCACGGAGCACCAGGGCCCCGTCGTCGGGCTCGCGCTCTCCCCGGACGGGGCCGAGCTCGCTTCCGCCTCCTGGGATGGCACGGCGCGGCTGCGCCCGCTCGCCGGCGGCGAGGCGCGCGTCTTCGAGGGGCACAAGGGCAACGTGAACGGCGTCGCCTTCACGCCCGACGGCCGGCTCGTCACGGCGGGCTACGACGCCACCCTGCGCATCTGGCTTCGCGACGGCTCGGATCCGACCCGAATCGTGACGTTGCCGACTCCCCTCAACGCGGTCGCGGCGGCGCCCGACGGCGAGATCGTGGCGGGCGGGGCCGACAGCATCGTCCGCCTGTTCTCGGCCGAGGGCGTCGAGCGAGCCGCGATCGAGATCGGCCCGAGCCCGATCATCGCGCTCGCGCTCTCCCCGGACGGGACCCGCGTCGCCGCGGCGACCGTCGCCGGCGCCGTGGCGGTGATCGACCGCCGGGCGGCCAAGCCCCTGTTCAACCTCGTCGGCCCCGGGCTGCCGGTCTGGTCGCTCGCTTTCCGCTCCGAGGCCGAGCTCGTGACAGGCGGCGGCGACCGGCTGATCCGGCGCTGGGACATGCGCAGCGGCGAGCCGATCGGCTCGCTGGCGATGAGTCGCCCCCACGACGAACTCGCGGCCTACGCGGGCGACCGGGGCGCGGAGGTGTTCCGGGCCTGCACCGCCTGCCACAGCCTGACGCCGGACGGGGGCAACCGCGCGGGCCCGACGCTCAGCGGCGTCTTCGGCCGGCGCATCGCCACGGCAGACGGCTACAATTTCTCCGAGGCGCTCAGGAAGCTCGACATCGTCTGGAACGCCGAGACCATCGGCAAGCTCTTCGAGGTCGGCCCCGCCCGGTATACGTCGGGCACGAAGATGCCTGAGCAGATCGTCAGCAGCGCGGCCGACCGCGAGGCGCTGGTGCGCTTTCTGGAGAAGGCGACCCAGGCGCGCTGAGGCCGTCGCCGCTCAGCGGCGGACCGGCGGGTCCGCGCTTCGGTCCGGCCTACACGCTCTGCCCATCCCGCGCCGCGCGCTCACGCAGGTAATCCTCGCTGGTGCGGGTCCTGGCGCGCTCCGGCGCGGCGTGCGGGTCGAAGCCCTGGTTGAGGGCCGCCTCGACGCGACAATCCTCGCACATCATCAGCGAGCGGATTCGCGCCTCGCCGGCCGCGCCCGCGAACATCCAGTGGTTGCCGCGCAGCTTCTCGATGACGCGCTCGATGGTGCTGCGCGTGCCGAAGCCCTTGCCGCAGGCGATGCAGTCGAAGGGCTCCTCCTCCTTCACGATCCGCCGCGGCTCGGCCCAGGCCGCGAAGTCGATCCGGGGCTGGAGCGTGATCACGTTCTCCGGGCAGGTCGCAGCGCAGAGGCCGCACTGGACGCAGAGGCTTTCCTCGAAGGCCAGGAGCGGCCGGTCCGCGCTGTCCGAGAGCGCGCTCGTCGGGCAGGCGCTGACGCAGGCGAGGCAGAGCGTGCACGCTTCCGTGCGGAAGGCGAGGCCGCCGAAGGGCGCGCCGGCCGCGAGAGGGACAGTGGAGACCGGGCTCGGCGCCGCGACTTGCAATTCGCGGACGCTCGTGCGCAGCACGCCGCGCTTGTCGCCTGCCGGCATGAAGCGGGCCGGGGTCGGCGCGGGCGTGCCGCGGGGAGCCGCGCGCAGGGCCTCGCCGAGGGCGTCCGGGTCATCGGTCTCGACCGTCGCGACGAGACCGGCCCCGGCAGGATCGTAGCCGAGGGCCCCGAGGAGGGTGTTCGTGAGGTCGAGAGTCGCCTGCAGGCTCGCGAGATCGTGCTTCGGCCGCGCCCTGAGAAGAAGCCGCGCGCCCACCGCGCCGTAGGCGAACAACGACGCGAAGACCTCGGGCCCGAGTTGCGTGACCTCGTTCACCCGGACGGGCAGGACGTTTGCCGGCAGGCCCTCGCCGTCGCGGGAGAGTGCGTGGATCAGCGGCTCGCCGTGGTCGCCGTCGTGGAACAGCACGATCCCGTCGAAACCGCCGGCTGCCTGGTAGGCGCCCATCAGGGTGCGCAGGCGCCGCAGCAGAGCATCGGCCGGCGGCAGGGCGTAGGAGGCGGCTCCCGTGGGGCAGAGGGCGGCGCAGGAGCCGCAGCCCGCGCAGACATAGGGGTCGATGGCGACGTGATCGCCGTTCGGGCTGATGGCGCCGGTCGGGCAGACGTCGAGGCAGCGGGTGCAGCCGGTGATGCGCGAGCGGGAATGCGCGCAGAGTTCCGCCCTGAAGTCGATGAAGCGCGCCTTGTCGAAGGTGCCGACGAGGTGCGACGCCTCGAAGAGCAGCGCCTCGACGGCCTTCGGGTCGCGCGGGTCCGCCCGCAGGTAGCCGCTGCGGGTCTCGTGCGCGGGAAACAGCGGCACGCCGCCGGTGAGGTCGATCACGAGGTCGCAGGTCGAGGTCGCGCCGTTGCGCGCTGGGCCGAACACGAGCGCCGAGCGCGAGGACGGGGCCGGCAGCGCGTAATCGTCGATACGCAGTTCGAAGGCGCCGAGATGGCCCTTTGCCGTCGTGATCGTCCCCTGCAGCACCGGGAAGTCGGCCCGCAGGGGCGGTGCCACCGGGCCGGGGCGGGACAGGAGCACGGTGATGTCGAGATGGTCCGCGAGCCGCCGCGCCGCGTCGATCGCGGTCTCGTCCCGCCCGTAGACCAGGGCGACGCCCGCGCTCTCCATCGTGACGAGGGCCGCCTCCGGCCGCGGCTCGGCCGCTGCGGCGAGAAGCGCGGCCATCTTCGGGCCGGCGGCCGCGCCGTCGACCGACCATCCGGCCATCTCGCGGATGTTGGCGAAGACGACGCGATCGGCGGCGCCGGCCTCTTCGGCGATCTCCTCGAAGAGCGGCGCCTGGAGGGTGCAGGCGACGGTCACCGGGCTGCCCGTCTCCAGGGTGCGGCGGTAGCGGTCGAGGTCGCGCCCGCAGAGCTGGTCCGCGGTGGCGAGCGTGCCGCCGCAGCCCTTGGCGAGGGCGGCCCCGTCGAGCGACATCGTCTTCTCGCAGGAACAGGCGATCACTGAACGGTCGGACACTGTGTCATCCCCAATTCCGGAGGCCCGTGGCCTCCGCGCGCTTGCAGCGGCTTCTTATACTCGAATAGGTCCAAACTGCGATTGAACAGATGGGCGCGAGGCTTGCGCGACGCCACGATGACGAACCACGCCGCGATGTCACAGGGCAGGCCGCTCGACCTGCCGCCGCTGTTCACGGCGATCACCGCCGAGCGGAGCGAGCGCGTCCACGCCGAGGCGTGCGGGATGGCGGCACCCGAGGCGGCGGGCACGATCGTGCACGCGTTGTCCGGCGACTGCCCGGCCTTCGCGGTGGTGCTGGCGCCGGACGAACCCCTGGCGACCGCGCGGCGCGCCTTCATCGCCGCCATGGTGGCGCTTGGCGAGGCGGTCGGCGCACACGCGCCGCCGGAACGGGCGGTGCGGTTCGCCTACCCCGACGCACTCCTGTTCAACGAGGCGCGAATCGGCGGCGGCCGCCTGTCCTGGCCCTCCGATTGCCCGGAGCACGAGGCGCCGGCCTGGCTCGTCTTCTCGGCCATGCTGATCGGCACGAAGCGGGATGCCGGCGATCCCGGCCTGACACCGGAGACGAGTTCGCTGGAGGAGGAGGGCTTCGAGATCGCGGATCGCGGCGTTCTCGTCGAGAGCTTCGCCCGCTACCTGATGCGGGCGGTCGAGACCTGGAACGGGCTCGGGTTCGAGGCTGTCGCCGCAGCCTTCTCGGACCAGTTGGTCCCGGACCTGTCCGGCGCCGGCCAGCACGTGGACGCGACGGGCGATCTCCTGACGGAGGATACGGGCGCACCCGGCGGGATCCGCCGCGACAGCCTCGCGGTCACCCTCGGCGCGGTCTCCTGGCTCGACGCGAAGAACGGGAGGCCCCGATTGTGAGCGCGACCAAGCTGCCGCGGACGCTTCGCCTCGACCCTTCCGACACCTTCGTGTTCGCCAACGCCGCCGAGCCCGGCGAGTGGGCGGTGACGGGCTCGTTCCTGTTCTTCGACGTGGATTCGGACGCCCTGTCCCCGAAGGAGCGGGCCGCCTTCCGCTCGGGATTCCTCGGGACCGCCTCGTTCGGCTTCTCGACGCTCGTCGTCGTCAGCGAGGCGAGCGAGGCGGAGCGCGAGCAGGCGGTCTCGGCGCTGGCGCGGCACATCCTGGACAAGCTCGGCGCGCCGAGCGCTGAGGTCGCGCTGGCGGCCGCCGAGGAGGAGATCGCGGTGGCGGCCTCCCTCTGCGGCCCCCCGGTCGGGACGGTGATCGCGCTCACCCGCAGCATCGAAGGCGGAGAGCTGAGAGAGCGATTCCGGACGCTGCAGCGCCGGGAGGGCGTGCCCGGCGCCGACCGGCTCCACGCCCATTCTCGCGCCTTCACCTTCGTCGAGACCGATGACGAGCCCGAGGAGAGCGTCGATCTCGTCGGGCTGATGGGGACGAATCCGCGATGACCGAGTTCTGGGTGTCCAGCGGCCATCATCTCGCCGGCCGCACGGAGGCCGGCGGCCTCGCGGTGACGGACGAGCTGCTCCTCGCCTATCTCGCCCGGCCGGAACTGTTGCCGCCGCCCGAGGCGTGCGACGCCGAGCGGGCGCTCCACGCCGCACTCCTCACCGATCCGCGCCGGCCCGTGCCGCCCGCGCAGGTGCGCGCGCTCAACGATCCGGACGCGGTCGAGAACTGGCAGGTGATCCTCGCCTTCCGCGACAGGCTCCTGAGCGCACGTTCGATCGAGGCGGCCTATCTCGACCTCGTGCGGGGCGGCCTCGCGGGCACGCCCGGCCTCTTCCTCAACCAGCTCGTGCACCTCATCCTGCGCAACGCCCTCGACGGCTGCGAGGACCCCTACACCCTGCGCGCCGCCGAACTGTTCTTCCGGCCGCAGCGGGTATCGCTCTCGGGCGGGGCGACACTCCTCGCCGATGCCGAGATCATCGAGGCGCGGGAGGCCGGCGCCTCGGCCTCGCCGCTGATGGCGATGTTCGGCGCCGAGCCCGCGGCGGAACTCGACGTGATGACGGACGAGAACGCCTGGACCTACTGGAGCCGGTCCGACGCCTTCACGATGGCGCTCAATCTCTCGGAGAATCCGCGGAGCCGCGACGGCCTCGCCCGCGCGATCGAGGCGTGGCTGCGCCACCTCCTGGCGCTGGAGACGACGGTCGAGCCGCTCGCGCGAATCGAGGAGCGGGACTGGCGCTGGTTCGTGGGCCTCGACGCGGAGGCGACCCGGATCGGAAACGCGCTCTGGCGCGGCGACGCGGTCGAGCCGGAAGCCCTGACCCGGGTCGTCGCGTTGTTCCGCATGACGGTAGCCGACGCCGGACGGATCGAGCGGACGATCGCCGGCCACCCTATCTATCTCTTGCTGGCGATGAGCCCGGACAAGCGCGTGACCCTGAAGCCCCAGAACCTCGTCGCGGGTCTGCCGCTCGTCGGCGCCGCGGCCTGAGGCGGAGGAGAAGGTCGAATGCCGAAGGATCGTTTCCCGGTCGGCGTGATCGTGGCCCGGCGCAGGCTTAGGAGCCCCTGGGCGGATCACCAGTGGCTGCCGGTCGGCGCCCTGCCGGACATTCCCGAGACGGCGCCCTGGACCCTTCTCGCGTCTATTGAAGGCGAGGACCGGTTCTATGCCGGCGCCCATGAGGTCGGCCTGCACATCAGCGAGACCGGGCATTACCGCGACAACCTCGTCTCGGGACGGCCGTCGCTCTGGGTCGCCCTGCGGCCGGTCGCGGGCGACGCGTACGAGGTCGCGACGGTCACGGCCGATCCCTACGAGGGCGAGGCGCTGGCAGAGGGCATCGGCGAGATCGTCGAGGCGGTGCCGATGCCGGAGTCGATCCAGGCCGCCGTCGCCGCGTTCGTTGACGCCTTCCACGTCGAGCGCACCTTCGAGAAGCGCAAGCGCGACCGCGCCGACCCGGAAGCCCTTGGGCGCCGCAACATCGCGGCCGAGCGCGGAGGAGGCTCCGAATGAGCGGCGGCGATTTCCTGGCGCGCTGGTCGCGCCGGAAGCGGGAGACGCAGGCGCCGCCTGCCGAGGCGAAGGCCGGGATCCTGCCGGACGATGCGGCCGAGGCACCCGAGCCTGGGGCCGAGGCGGCGATCACCGAGGAGGAGATCGCGGCGCTTCCTCCCCTCGATACGCTGACCTCCGGTACCGATCTGACGCCCTTCCTGCGCAAGGGCGTCCCCGCCCTGCTGCGCAACGCGGCCCTGCGGCGGATGTGGTCGCTCGATCCGGCGATCCGGGACTACGTGAGCGAGGCGCGCGAATACGCCTACGACTGGAACGTCGTCGGTGGCGTTCCGGGCACCGGCCCGCTCCTGCCGACCGACGACGTCCGCGCGATGGTCGGCCGCATCTTCGGAGACGCGCCCGACGATCCACCTGAGATGTCAGGGACGCCGGAGACCGCATCGGACGCTGTCGAGACCGCGTCCACTTCCCCCGATTCGGTCCCCGTCGCGGAGCCCGAAGACCTGCCCGCAGCGGAAGTTGCATCTAGCTCCGAAAACCAGCCCGCGTCGCTCGCCGGGCACGCGCAAGCCCCCGAACCACCCGCGGAAGCCGCTGCCGTGAGACAGAATCCCCAATCTCTCACGCGGGTGCGACGCCATGGGGGTGCGATTCCGATTTGAACTGCTCAAAAGTGAGATTGCGGGCCGCCGGAACGCGTTTATAGTGTGCACAATGAATTCGGTCCGCGGGGGGCGCCTGCGGGTTGAGGAGCAAGATGCTGTCGGGTGCGTTGGGTCAGGGCGTTGCCGAAGGGGGAGTCGGCATGGCTGCAACGGTCGACGAGGTCGATCTGCTGCGTTCGCGCCAGTACGACCTGCTCGCGACCCTGCTCGGGCGCGTCCCCTGCGGGCACGTGCTCGCGCAGGTCGCAGGGCTTGAGGGGGACGGAACGCCGCTCGGGCAGGCGCTGGGCAGGCTCGGCATCGCCGCGCGGAATGCCGACCCGCTGGCGATCGAGCGCGATCATTTCGAGACCTTCGTCGGGGTCGGGCGCGGCCGTCTCCTTCCTTACGCCTCCTACTACCTTACGGGCTTCCTGAACGAGCGGCCGCTCGCCCGGGTGCGGGCGGATTTCGACGCGCTCGGGATCGAGCGTAGCGACGCCGTCAGCGAGCCGGAGGATCACGTCGCGATCCTCCTGGAGGTGATGGCAGGGCTCGCCTCTGGCCGGATCGACGCGGAGCCGGGCGCCGAGGCGCGCTTCTTCGCACGGCACCTGCAGCCCTGGGCGCCGCGGTTCTTCGCGGATCTCGCGGAGCAGGCGGACACGGATTTCTTTCGGGCGGTCGGTGCCCTCGGCCAGGCCTTCCTGGAGATTGAGGTCGAAGCCTTCGCCCTGGACGCCTGACGGACCGGGAACGGGACGTCCGGGCGAGTGAAACGGATTTGACCAGTCGGGAGTGACGAGGATGGCTCAGGAGAAGAAAGGCGAGATCGGTCGCCGCCAGTTCTTCCGCACGCTCGGCGGCGGCTCGGCGGTCGCGGCGGCGGGCCTGCTGTCGCCGATCTCGACGAACGAGGCCCAAGCCTACGATCCGGGGTCCGAGGAGACCAAGGCGCGGTATCGGGAGACCGACCATGTCAAGGCCTTCTACCGGACGAACGGCTACGAGACGCTGAAGAAGTGAGATCGCGATGCTGATCAAGCGCAAGAGCGGCGAGGCGAGCCGCACGAAACATCAGGCCATCGCCGCCGGTCTCGCCGCCGGCGTCCTCGATCGCCGCTCCTTCCTGCGGAAATCCGGCCTCGCGGCGGGCGGCCTCGCCGTCGCCGGCTCGATCCAGCTCGGCTCGGTGCGGAAAGCCCAGGCCGCTGGCTCCGCCGTGAGCGGGTCCGAGGTGACGGTGAGGAAGAACATCTGCACCCACTGCTCGGTCGGCTGCACGGTGACGGCCGAGGTCGTCAACGGCGTCTGGGTCGGGCAGGAGCCCTCCTACGCGAGCCCGATCAACCGCGGCACGCACTGCGCCAAGGGCGCGGCGATCCGCGAGCTCGTCCACGGCGAGCGGCGGCTCAAATACCCGATGAAGCTCGTCGGCGGCCAGTGGACCAAGATCTCCTGGGATCAGGCGATCGACGAGATCGGCGACAAGATCACCGCCATCCGTGAGAAGTCGGGCTCCGATTCCGTCTACTGGCTCGGCTCGGCCAAGTTCACGAACGAGGCCTCGTACCTGTTCCGCAAGCTCGGCGCCTTCTGGGGCACCAACTCGGTCGACCACCAGGCACGCATCTGCCACTCGACCACGGTGGCGGGCGTGGCCAACACCTGGGGCTACGGCGCCCAGACCAATTCCTACAACGACATCCGCAACGCCAAGACCATGATCATCATGGGCGGCAATCCGGCGGAGGCGCACCCGGTCTCCCTGCAGCACGTGCTGTCGGGCAAGGAGATCAACCGCGCCAACATGATCGTCATCGATCCGCGCTTCACCCGCACGGCCGCGCACGCCACCGAGTACGTGCGCATCCGCTCCGGCACCGACATCCCGGTGATCTGGGGCATGCTCTGGCACATCTTCCAGAACGGCTGGGAGGACAAGGAATTCATCCGCCAGCGCGTCTACGCGATGGACGACGTTCGCAAGGAAGTCGCCAAGTGGACGCCCGACGAGGTCGAGCGCGTCACCGGCGTGCCGGGCGAGCAACTGAAGCGCGTCGCCGAGATCTTCTCGAAGGAGAAGCCCGCGACCCTGATCTGGTGCATGGGCGCGACCCAGCACACGGTCGGCACCGCGAACGTGCGCGCCTTCTGCATCCTCTGCCTTGCCACCGGCAACGTCGGCAAGCCGGGCACCGGCGCCAACATCTTCCGCGGCCACACCAACGTGCAGGGCGCCACCGATCTCGGCCTCGATGTGACGACGCTGCCGCTCTATTACGGCCTCGTCGAGGGCGCCTGGAAGCACTGGGCCCGCGTCTGGGACGTCGAGTACGAGTGGCTGCAATCGCGCTTCGATGAGATCCCGGCCAAGGGCGGCCGCAAGGCCCGCACCCGCAAGGAGAACATGGAGGCGCCGGGCATCACCTCGACGCGCTGGTTCGACGCGGTGAACCTGCCCGACGACCAGATCGACCAGAGAAGCCCGATCAAGGCGATGATGGTGTTCGGCCACGGCGGCAACACCGTCACCCGCCTGCCGGACGCCATCGCCGGCATGAACAAGCTCGAACTCCTCGTGGTCGCCGATCCGCATCCGACCACGTTCGCGGCGCTCGATGCCCGGCAGGACAACACCTATCTGCTGCCGATCTGCACGACGCTCGAATGCGACGGCTCGCGCACGGCCTCGAACCGTTCGATCCAGTGGGGCGAGACGATCGTCAAGCCGGCCTTCGAGTCGAAGACCGACTACGAGGTCATGTACCGGCTCGCGACGAAGCTCGGCTTCGGCGAGAAGATGTTCAAGGGCATCAAGGTCGAGAACAGCGTGCCGGTGGCCGAGGACATCCTCCGCGAGATCAACCGCGGCGGCTGGTCGACGGGCTATTGCGGGCAATCGCCCGAGCGCCTCAAGGCGCACATGAAGAACCAGCACAAGTTCGACCTCGTGACGCTGCGCGCCCCGAAGGACGACCCTGAGGTCGGCGGCGACTATTACGGCCTGCCCTGGCCCTGCTGGGGCAAGCCGGAGATCCGCCATCCGGGATCCCACATCCTCTACAACACCAACCTGCACGTAAAGGACGGCGGCGGCTGCTTCCGCGCCCGCTTCGGCGTCGAGCGCAACGGCCAGACGCTGCTGGCGGAGGATTCCTTCAGCAAGGGCTCGGACCTGACCGACGGGTATCCCGAGTTCACGATGGGCGTCTTCAAGAAGCTCGGCTGGGACAAGGACCTCACGGCCGAGGAGATGGCGGTCATCACGAAGATCGGCGGCAACAACATCGATGCGGTGAGCTGGGCGACCGACCTGTCGGGCGGCATCCAGCGCGTTTGCCTCGATCACGGGGTCGTGCCCTACGGCAACGGCAAGGCCCGGGCGAATGCCTGGAACCTGCCCGACCCGGTGCCGGTCCACCGCGAGCCGATCTACACGCCCCGGCCCGACCTCGTGGCGAAGTACCCGACCCGGCCGGACGACCGCCAGTTCCGGATGCCCAATATCGGCTTCTCGGTGCAGAAGGCGGCTGTCGACCGGGAGGTCGCCAAGAACTTCCCGATCATCCTCACCTCGGGCCGGCTCGTCGAGTACGAGGGCGGCGGCGAGGAGACCCGCTCGAACCCGTGGCTCGCCGAGCTCCAGCAGGAGATGTTCGTCGAGATCAACACCAAGGACGCGGCAGAACGCGGCATCAAGGACGGCCAGTGGGTCTGGGTGTCCGGGCCGGAGGACGGCACGCAGACCAAGGTGAAGGCCCTCGTGACGGACCGCGTCGGCAAGGGCGTGGCCTTCATGCCCTTCCACTTCTCCGGCTGGTACCAGGGCAAGGACATGCGCCAGTACTACCCGGCGGGCACCGATCCCGTGGTCCTCGGCGAGAGCGTGAACACGATCACCACCTACGGTTTCGATCCTGTGACCGGCATGCAGGAGCCGAAAGCCACCCTCTGTCAGATCCGGGCGGCGTAAGAGGACGACATCGCCATGGCACGCATGAAGTTTCTCTGCGACGCGGACCGCTGCATCGAGTGCAACGCCTGCGTCACCGCCTGCAAGAACGAGCACGAGGTGCCGTGGGGCATCAACCGCCGCCGCGTGGTCACGCTCAACGACGGCAAACCGGGCGAGCGCTCGGTCTCGATGGCCTGCATGCACTGCACGGACGCGCCCTGCGCCTCCGTCTGCCCGGTCAACTGCTTCTACACCACGGCGGATGCCGTGGTGCTGCATTCCAAGGACCTCTGCATCGGCTGCGGCTACTGCTTCTACGCCTGCCCGTTCGGAGCGCCGCAATATCCGCGGGTCGGGAATTTCGGCTCGCGCGGCAAGATGGACAAGTGCACCTACTGCGCGGGAGGGCCCGAGCCCGACCTCTCGACCATCGAGTACGAGAAGTACGGTTCGAACCGCCTCGCCGAGGGCAAGCTGCCGCTCTGCGCCGAGATGTGCTCGACCAAGGCGCTGCTCGCCGGCGACGGCGAGATGATCGCCCAGATCTACAAGGAGCGCGTGATCAAGCGCGGCTACGGCTCGGGTGCGTGGGGCTGGAAGACGGCCTACCGCGAGACCGTGGCGATCTGACCGGGCACGCCCGGTCGGCTTCACAGCGCGAGGACGAGGAAAGGGAACGCATCATGCGGCGGGGAACGACGCGGATCAGGACATTCGTCGCGGCGGCGATGCTCGCGGGCCTCGCGGGCACGGCCGCTCTGCCGGCGCTCGCGCAGACGGCCCCGCCGACCACCGCACCGACGACGGCCCCGAACCCGACCGCGGATTCGGTCAACGAGGATCTGCTGTTCAAGCAGGGCTCGACGATCGGCGGCCGCATCTCGATCCCCGATCGGAAGGCCGCCAATCTGATCCAGCCGCAGGGCCGGGAATGGCGCGGCTTCCACGAGACCTGGATGCCCTGGATCGGCGCCGCCGCGATCCTCGGCATGGTGGTGCTGCTCGGGCTGTTCTACTTCAGCCGCGGCCGCATCCGTATGGAGCACAGCGAGGAATCGGGCCGCAAGATCCTGCGCTTCAACGGCTTCGAGCGCTTCACGCACTGGATGACGGCGACCTGCTTCATCATCCTGGCGCTGTCGGGCCTCAACTACATCTTCGGCAAGCGCCTCCTGATGCCGGTGATCGGGCCGGACGCCTTCGCGACGCTCTCGCAATGGGCGAAATACGCCCACGTCTACCTCGCGTGGCCGTTCATGCTCGGCATCGTCTTCATGTTCGTGGTCTGGCTGCGCGACAACATCCCGAACCGGATCGACCTGCAGTGGATCAAGGCCGGCGGCGGCTTCATCGGCAAGGGCCACCCCCATGCCGAGCGCTTCAACGCGGGCCAGAAGGTCGTCTTCTGGATGGTCGCGGGCTTCGGCACGGCTATGGGCGTCACCGGCCTGATGATGCTGTTCCCCTTCGCTGCGACCGACATCAACGGGATGCAGTGGATGCAGGGGATCCACTCGCTGATCGGCGTCGCGTTCATCGCCGCGATCCTGGCGCACATCTACATCGGCTCGCTCGGCATGGAGGGCGCTTACGACGCGATGGGCAGCGGCAAGGTCGATCTCGCCTGGGCGCGCGCGCACCACGACCTCTGGGTCGAGAAGGAGCAAGCCCGCACTGCGAGCGGGCCGCAATTGCGGGCGCATCAGGCGCCGGCCGAGTGACCGAGACCGCGCATTCGCATGCCGGCCTCGAGGCCGGGACCGGGAGGAAACCATGAAAGCGTTCGCTGTCGCCGTCATCTGCGCCGTGGCGATCGGCATCGCCGCCGCGTACATCCTGTCGGGCAGCCAGCGCTTCGCGTGGCAGGCCTTCTCGACCTCGTCGACCCGGGTCTCGCAGCCGGGCACGAACCTCGTCGGCCCCCGCTGGACCGGCGACGTGAAGGGTCCGCACGACGAGGTGGCGGGCGAGCACCCGGCGCCGAAGCGCTCCTGATGTCGCGCCGCATGACGAGAGCCAGAAGGGACGCGAAGACCATGAAGGGCCTGCCCATCGCCGCGCTCGCGGCCGCTGCGATCCTCGTGCCCGGCGCCGCCTCGGCGCAGGCCGGGTCCGGCAAGCCGGCGAATCTCTGCAAGGAACTCGTCGCCTACGTTCATCCGCCCGCACCGCCGCCGGCCGCGGCTGCGCCGGCCGGTCAGCCGGCCGCTCCGGGCGGTCAGCCTGCTGCGGCGTCCGGTCAGTCTGCTGCGCCAGGCGGTCAGCCGGCCCCTGCGGTGCAGGCGCCGCAGCCCGGTCAGCCGTCTGCCGGTGCCTCGCCGGCCGCCGGCGAGACGCAGCAGAAATCCGGGCTCAGCGGGCCGGTCCCGCAATCCGGACCCGGCGCGGCCGGTCCCCAGGGCACCGCCCAGGCCGAGGCGAAGCCCGCCGCTCCGCCCCCCGCCGCGCCCGCGACGCCCGCGCCGCCGCCGCCCCTGAAGCCGACGCCGGAGATGATCGAGCGCGTCGACGCGGCGGCCCGCGACAACAATATCGCCGCCTGCCGCGACGCCGCCCGCCAGATGCGGGTGGCCGGCATCCCGATGCCCGCGCCCCTTCTCGCCCTCTCGGCGCTCGACCTGAAATTTTTCGAGGGCGTCCAGTAGGCTCCGCGCGAGGATGGCCGCACGAAGTGCGCGGTCCTGGCCTCGCGATCGGACGCCCGCACGAGCGCGGTGATCGTCACATCACCACGTCGATCACTTCGCAGCCCTGACCGAAGTTCAGCGTGTGCAGGCCGAGCCCGGGGAGCGGCGTCCGCGGCTCGATCGTCGTGACCCGCGTCTGGCCGTACGCCTCGGCCGAGAGTCGGTCGACCGTGCAGAGCGACAGCGCGCCCCCGTAGCTCCGGGAGCAATCCTGCGCCGGGCGCCAGAGCTTGCCGTCCATCCGGAACAGGTTGCCCGCCGGGCGCGCCGAGGTGGCATCGACGAGCGCCGGTTCGCGTGGCGCGGGCGTCCAGGGACCGCGGAGTTCAGGCGCGGTGAACAGGCGGAGCGTGTCGTTCCGCGAGCCCTGCCGCTCCCGGATTGCGGCGAACATCCACCACGTCCCGTCCTGCCGATGCAGGGTCGCGTCGGAGGCGTCGAGCCCGTCCACGAGAACCGCCACCTTCTCCCAGATGTCGGGCAGCCGCACCGCCCGGTAGAGGCAGATCTGGCCGCTGTTGCAGCTCTCCGGGATCATCCAGGCGGTGCCGTCATGCTCGACGATGTGCGGGTAGGAGAGGTGGTGCGCCTCCTCCAGCACGGGTCGCAATCGCGAGATGCGGCCCGCTTCGTCGAGCGTCCCCACCGAGATGATGCCCTTCTGCGTGTCGAAGGGAAATTCCTCGACGAAGACGTAGGTCGTGCCCTCGGCGTGGAGGAGGAAGGGATCGGCGTAGAAGCGGCGCCCGTCGTCGGGCAGGAGATGGTAGCCGTCCGCCGGAAATTTTAGGGTGCGCGCGAGCAGATCCTCGCTCCGGGCGCGGCGCGATCCGACGCGCCAGCGCGGTGCGTCCCGCGTGATCTTGGTCAGCCAGCGCGTGACCTTCGCCTGCGCCGCCCGCGCCGCGAAGGCGGTGAGCTCGCTGTTGCCGAGGGCACGAAGGCTCGGAGCGGTGCCGCCCGCTTCCGGCGCGGGCCCGTCGCGCAGAGCCCTCAGGCAGAGGCCGAGGAGCGTGCAGAAGGCGTTGTTCAGCCGCTCCGTGAGCACCGGCCGGCCCGCGATCTCAGGCCGCGCCACCTCCGCTCGGGCGGACCCGTCGATCGTCAGGGTGAGGAGGGCGGGTTCCATCACGCGTTCCAGCAGGACATTCTCCGAGGCCGCGCCGTCGAAGAGCGGGCGCAGGACCGCGCCGCCCACCTGCGAGGCCGATCCGGACAGATCCAGCACGAGATCGGAGGGATCGGATGCGCGCGCGAGCGGGACGGCATGGCGGATCGCCGCGGCTGCGAGCGGCTCCGCCGCCTGCTCGCCGCGCAGGCGGAACACGAGGCGTTCGAGGTCGAGGAGCAGGCGCAGGCCCGCGGGCAGGGGAGGGCCCGCCGGGGAGAGATCGACGGCGACGTGGTAGCGGCCGGTCGCGTCGATCTCCGCGAGCAGCCACAGGTGCCAGCGCCAAATCCGGTTCGGATCGAGGCGCACGACGAGCCGACCGCGCGGAGGGCTTCCGTTCGCAGGCGCGGCGCCGACGCTCTCGCCCGGCTCAGCCGCCCGTCCGGCCGTGCCGTTCCCGCCATCCTCCCCGAACAACTCCTCTCGCGACATCATCCATCCCCTCGGGCGTCGATGGCCCCGGTCTGTCGCCGCTTCTTCATCGAGCCCTTGTCCAAGTTCAGCCCCTCCGTGGCCGCGGCCGAGACGTGTCCTCACACCGCGCCTCGGTTCAGGACCGGTTCGGAAGCCGGATCCGCGCCACGATCCTCCTGCGCGGTCACGTGCGAGCCGAACCGCCGCCGCAGGGCGAAGAACGGCCGCTCGACGAAGCGATACGACAGTTCGGCGAAGCCGAAGGAGAGAAGCCAGCCGACGCTCATCGCGGCCGCGAAATGCCAACCGTGCCCCGGGACGAGCGCTTCCCCGGCCGTCAGCCCCGCGAGGTGCCAGAGGTAGAGCGCGTAGGAGAGCCGTCCGATGCAAAGGGCGACGGGACTTTCGAGCAGTGCCTTGAGGCCGTTCCAGCCGGGCGAGACGCTGCCCGCGAGCACCAGTGGCACGAGGGCGATCTCCTGGATCGTGTAGCGCAGCGTGTTCCGGAACAGCTCGTCGCGGATCAGGAGGCTCGCCAGGATCGCGCAGAGGGCGGCCACGACGATAGCGGGCCGCGTCGCGGCCGCGACGAGGCGCGCGCCCTGGGGCGAGCGCCAGGCGAGCGCGGTGACGGCACCGAACAGGATGGCGTCGATCCGGCACTCGGTTGCCATGCCGGTATAGGCGGTGGCGATCTCGGGATAGGCCAGGCAGACGACGATGCGTACGACGAGCGAGAGCGCGCAGAGCGCGAGCAGGGCCGGCACCGCGAGGGCGCGGCGGGCGAGGAGGAGCGGCAGCAGCAGCGGGTAGACGAGGTAGAAATGCTCCTCGACGGCGAGCGACCAGAGCTGCCCGCCGAGGCCCGCCATCAACTCCCTGTGGAAGATCGACAGGTAGTTCGCGAGGTAGGCGAGCGCGCCGAGCACCCCGAGGGGATGCAGCGCGTTGCCCGCGGCGAGCCAGACGCCCCCCGAGATGGCGATGAACACGACGAGGGGTGGATAGAGCCTCAGGAAGCGCCGCATGTAGAACGGCCAGATCGCGATGCCGCCGGTGCGCGCCCGCTCCTCGAGGAGCAAACTCGTGATCAGGAAGCCGCTGACGAAGAAGAAGATCGTCACCCCGAAGACGCCCGGGATCACGCCCTGAAGCCCGGAATGCGAGGCCATGACGAGGAGGATGCTGACGGCGCGGAAGCCGTCGAGCCCCGGGATGCGCAGGCTCGTCTCGCGGCCCGCGAGCGGAATGGCGCGCCGGTCCGGTATGCGGGTCGCGATCATTGCGGCGCTCCTGCCCTGGTCTCGGGATCGGCCTTGAGCCCGAGCGCCCGCAAGGTCGTGCGGTCGAGGATGCTGCCGCCGTCCTCGGCGACGAGCGACATCCCGCCATAGCCGCCGAGCGCCCACAGCGCCCAGCCGAACGAGCGCTGTTCGGCAAGCTCGCGGATGTCGCGCAGCCACGTCTCGTAGGAGAGCGGGTCGGAGGCGCGATAGCGCCCGTAGGTCCGGGTCGCGCCGAACTCGCCGAGGAAGATCCTGTCCGCCGGGACGGCGTTGCGCCGAGCCCAATCCGCGACCTGATCGAAGGCCTGCACGATGCTGGCGCGGCCGAACCCTTCGGCGATGTAGGCTCGCGCCTGCGCCTGCGCCTCCCGCAGCGCCGCGCGGCGCCGGCCCGGGCCGAGGCTCGCGTCGCCCTCGACGTTGGCGCGCACCACGTCGAGGACGAGCGGGGCCGGCACGCTCGCGGCGGGGTAGGGCATCTCGGACAGGTAGCGCCACATCTCGGACCCCTTCGAATCCGAGACAACGCCCTGATGGGTGAAGGGGTAGGGCTCGTAATAGTGGAACGAGTAGAGCACGCGGCTGCCGCGGAACGGCGTGGTATCGAGCGCCATCAGCCCGAAGCGGTCGCCGCCATGGGCGCCCGTCAGGACGACGAGGAGGTCGGGCGCGACCGCGCGGACGGTGGCGTGCAGGCGCTCGCACATCGTCTGCCAGCGCCGGATCGAGGTCTGGTCGTAACCGTAGGGCGGCTCGTTCATCAGCTCGAAGGCGACCGACGCGCTCCCGAGCCCGCCGAGGAGGCGCGCCGTGCGCCGCACGAGCTCGACGTAGCGCAGGAAGACCGGGTCCTCCGTCGAGCGCAGCCAGTTGACGGGGTCGTAGCGCGGCACCTGGGTGTTGGGGTGGAGATCGACGACGACGGCGAGACCGGCCGCGAGGAAGCGCCGCACGGTGTCCGAGAGGCGCGCGTCGAGCGCGTCCCGGGCCGGTCCCTCCAGTTGCAGGAAGGGCCCGGGATCGAGCGTGAGGCGGACGAAGTCGAAACCCGCGGCCGCGACGTTGCGGATCACCGCCTCCGGCAGCTCGTAGGTCGGGCCCGAGAAGGGGTCGGCGGCGTAGCGGGCACGGTCCGCGGGATCGAGCCGGCCCCAGTTCAGCATCGTATGGACGCCGACCCCACGCCGGAACGCCTGCTCGGGGGACGCGGATTGCGCCGCCGGAATCACGCCCGCGAGGAGGAGGAGGACGAGCAGCAGCGCCCTCATGGCCGGGACCTCGCCGTGCGGCGGACCGGGCCCGGCTCCGGGCCGGAATGGAACGCGATCGCGAGGGACAGGAGCAGGAACACCGAGGCCGTCTTGCTCGACAGCCCGTTGTTGCTGAGCGCCGCCGCGAAGAAGATCACCGTTCCGAGTACGACGCCGCCCAGCCCGCCGCCGCGCAGGATCGTCATCACGAGGCGGCCGAGCATCAGCGCGAAGACGGCCGCGCCGATCAACCCGAACTGGACGACGAGGACGACGACCGAGCTCTCGATGTAGGGCAGCTTGAACTTCTCCCAGGCGAGCTTGCGCACCGCGCCGATGTCGCCGCCGAGGAGCAACTCGTTCCAGGACAGATACGAGAGCACGCCGTAGACGTCGACGCGGGCCCTGGCATTGCCGTCCGCCATCCCTTCCGAGAAGCGGTCGAGGGCGCCGGCCGCGACGAGCCCGCCGAGGAGGAGTGGCCCGAGAAGCAGGACGCCGAGCACGACGAGGATCCGCCGTTCTCCGCGGCGCTGCGCCGGTGTCCCGGCGCCGACGCCCGCGACGAGCAGGATGACCGCGCTGACGCTCGCGAGCAGCGTCGCGGTGCGCGCGCCCGACGCGACGCAGCCGACGAGCAGCAGGGCGCAGGCCGCGACGCGCCGCCGGCCGGGCCAGGGGGCAGCGGCGGCGAAGCCGATGCCGGCCGCGCACCACATGCCGAGTTCCAGCGGGTGTGCGGAGAGGCCGGTCGGCCGGAACACCGCCTCGCTCTCGACGAAGGGCATCGTGCGGAAGCGGAGCAGGAACTCGACGATGCCGAGTGCCGCCGAGGCGAGAAGGTAGCTGACCAGGGCCTGCCCGAGGGCGCGCCGCCAGGGGGCCGGGAAGGCGAACATCAGCGCCAGGGTCGCCAGGGTCACGTAGGTGTCGAGGACGTAGCCGACCGACGCGCTCCGGCCCGTCGCCGCCGCGAAGACGAGGAGCCCGATGCAGGCGGCGCAGAAGGCGAGCAGCGCCCGCACCACCCGCACCTCCCAGGCCGTGAGGTAGATCCGCTGCGTGACGAGGACGATCGCTCCGACCGCCAGGAACCCCCAGAAGGTCGGGTGGATCTTCTCGACGATCGAGCCGCCTTCCTCGGTGTAGTTCATCACGAGGTCGAGGAGCAGTGGATTGAGCACCACGCGGGCCAGGACGAGGGCCGCGAATGCCAGGAACAGGGCCGACAGAAGCGGCGTCGCCCGCGTCCGGTACGGTACAAGGCCAGCCGAACTGATGGCGCTCACCGCTTCGCCCTCACCCTCACTCCGCATCGTGTTCCTGCCCGGTAACACGACAGAAACAGGGAGAGGTTAAGACTTCCCGCTTATCCACAGTTCAGAACCCTCCTCCGCGAAAAGCGATTATTATGCTTCCATATCTTTAGATTGAAGGCGCACGATCCGCGAGCATACTCATTCCGGTGAACGAAAACATTTCTTTGCCCGAACGCCGCATAATCTTAGGACGGAGATGAACGTCGTGCTGCCCATCGAATCGATCCGACAGGTCGCGACCCTTGCGCCGTCCGGGGAGGCGCGCGCATGAGCCGGCGCCTGCGCGTCCTCTGCGTGACGCCGACCGGCCCGGCAGGGCGCGGCGGCATCGACCGTCTCTACAGCTACCTGCGGGTCGGCGGGGCGCCGTGCTGGAACGGCATCGACCTGCGCTTCGTGGCCTCGCGCGGGCGGATTGAGGGCGCCCTTTGGCCGCTCGCCTTTCCCCTGCATGTGGCGGCGATCGCCTGGCTCCTCGTCCGCTTCCGGCCGGACATCGTGCATATCAACTTCGCCAACCGCGGCAGCGGCTGGCGCAAATACGCGATCCTGCGGCTCGCCAAGCTCGCGGGCGCGCGCGTGGCAGCCCATCTTCACGACAGCGTGCCGGAGGAGAGCATCCGAGACCGGACGCTCGAAGGGCGCCTGTTCCTGGCGATCTGCCAGCGCGTCGACCGGCTGATCGTGCTCGGGCGCGCCACCGCCGACCGCGTCGCCCGCCACGGCGTGAGGCCGGAGCGGATCCGCGTCCTTCTCAACGGCAGCCCGGATTTCGCCGGGCAGGTCGTGCTGCCGAAGCGGCGGGCTCCCGGGGCGCCGGTCGAGATCCTGCTCGCAGGCCGGGTCGGCCAGCGCAAGGGTGCCGACATCCTGATCGAATCCCTCGCCCACCTCGCGCGCAGAGGGATCACCGGCTGGCGCTGCACCGTCGCGGGGGACGGCGACGTCGAGACCTACGCGGCGCTCGCGCGCGACAGGGGCCTCGGCGATCGGATCCGCTTCACCGGCTGGCTCGGCTCGGAGGCCGTGCAGGCGCTGATGGTCGAGGCCGACATCGTAGTGCTGCCGTCAATGACGGAGGCGCTGCCCCTCAGCCTGATCGAGGGCGCCTGCGCGGGGACGGCGCTGCTTGCAACCGATGTGAGCAACACGCCCGAGATCGTCCTCGACGGCGTGAACGGGCAACTCCTGCCCCGCGAGCCGGCCGCTTTCGCCGACGCCATCGCCGATCTGATCGCCGACGTGGACGGGTTGGCCGCGATGCAGTTGGCCTCACGCCGCCATTTCCTCGATGGCTTCACCATCGCTGCCTTCGAGGCGGGCCTGTGCCAGATCTACACGGATCTGGCCGCCGATGCCGGCACGCGAACTGCACCGTCGACGCAACTTATGTTAGGCGATCGCGCGTAGCCACGCGCGCTGACCAGAAGCGGGACGGAACGGCATGTGCGGCATCGTGGGCTGGATGGTCGAAGCGTCGCGGGCGCCCGGCGAGGCGGCGCTCGCCGCCCTCGCCGACGACATCCGGCACCGCGGCCCGGACGGCTCCGGGCTCTGGCGGATACTGACGGCCAGCGGGCGCCACGAGATCGCCTTCGGCCACCGCCGCCTTTCGATCATCGATCTCGGCGGCGGCCATCAGCCGATGGTGTCGGGCGACGGCACCGTCACGGTCACCTTCAACGGCGAGATCTACAATTACGTGGAGCTGCGGGACGAGCTGCGTGCCCGCGGACACACGTTCCGGACCGAATCCGACACTGAGGTGCTGATCGAGGCCTACCGCGCCTGGGGTGAGGATTGCGTGCCCCGCTTTCGCGGCATGTTCGCCTTCGCCCTGTTCGACCGGGCGCGCCAGAGCGTGCTGATCGCCCGCGACGCCTTCGGCAAGAAGCCGCTCTTCCTCGCGGAGACGCCCGGGGGATCGCCTTCGGCTCGGAGATCCCGGCGCTTCTGAGCCTCCCCGGCACGGACCGGCGGCTCGACTGGGACGCGCTCGACGCCTACCTCGTCGACCGCTACGTGCCGGGCCCCTCGACCTTCTTCGCCGGCATCCGCAAAGTGCCGCCGGGCTGCCTCGGAATCTGGCGCGAGGGGCAGCTCGAGCTCCGCCGCTACTTCACCCCGCCCTTCGCTGAGACCGCGCCGGACGTCACCGATTTCGGCGAGGCGGTGCGCCTGTTCGAGGCCGGCTTCGACGAGGCGGTGCGCATCCGCATGCGCAGCGACGCGCCCTTCGGCGCCTTCCTGTCGGGCGGCCTCGATTCCTCGGCCGTCGTTGCCGCGATGGCCCGCCACGCCCGCGGCCGCCTGAAGACCTTCTCGGTCGGATTCGCGGAGGCCGCCTATTCCGAGCTCGACCACGCCCGCACGGTCGCGGAACTCTTCGACACGGATCACGCCGAATGCGTGATCACGCCCGAGGATTTCCTGGCGGCCTGGCCCGACGCGCTGGCGCATCGCGGCGCGCCGGTCACCGAGACCTCGGACATCCCGATCCTGCTCCTCGCTCGTGCGGCGAGCGCCAGCGTGAAGATGGTGCTGACCGGCGAGGGCTCGGACGAGCTGCTCGCCGGCTACCCGAAGCACCGGGCGGAGCGCTGGCTCGCCCTCTACCAATCCCTGGTTCCGGGCGTCGTGCACGACCGCGTAGTCCATCCGGCGGTGGGCGCGATGCCCTACGGCGCCCGGAGGGTGAAGGTGCTCGCCAACGCGCTCGGCGAGCGCGACCGGACGGCGCGGATGCGGCGCTGGTTCGGCGGCGTCTCCTCGGCCGAGCGCGCGGCGCTGACGGGCCGGGCCGTCGCCGCCCAGATCGACGCCTTCCCGTTCTCGATCGCGACGGGCTCGGGCGTGCGGCGCACGCAGTTCTACGATCAGACCTCCTATCTGCCCGACAACCTTTTGGAGCGCGGCGACCGCATGATGATGGCCGCCGGCATCGAGGGACGCATGCCGTTCATGGATGTCGAACTCGCCCGCCTCGTCGCGCGCTTCCCGGACCGCTTTCTCGTCGGCCACCCGAAGGGCAAGGCGGTCCTGCGGGCCGCCACCGCCCGGATGCTGCCGGCCTCGATCCTGAACCGGAAGAAGGTGGGCTTCACCGTGCCGACCGGCCTGTGGTTCCGCGGCCCGATGCGCGAGCGCCTCTCCGATCTCCTCCTGTCCGGTGCGTCCGAGACCCGGCGAATCCTGCGCGCACCGGAGATCGACCGCCTCGTCGCCGAGCATCTCGACGGCCGCCGCGATCACCAGAAGGTGCTGTGGTCGCTGGCCAACCTCGAACTCTTCCTGCGCACCTTCCGGCCCGACCTCGGCGCCGGCCTGCCCGAGACGCGAGTCGCCTGAGGTGGCGCAGGTCCGCTCCGTCGCGATCTACGTCCCCTGCCTCCAGGCGGGCGGCGCGGAGCGCGTCGCCGCCGTGCTGGCGACCGGGCTCCACAGGGCGGGCGTCGCCACGACGCTGATCGTCGATGCGGAGCGGCCGGAGAACCGCGGCTTCGTCGCAGCCGGCGTTACGATGGTGGTGCTCGGCGGCGGCCACGCGGACAACACGCGCCGGCTCGCCCGCTGGCTGCGCGCCAACGGGCCGGACATCGCGATGGCGATCGACGCGCCGGCGAGCGTGAAGCTCGCCGCCGCGAAGATGCTCGCCCGCGGACGCACCCGGATCGTGCTCTCCTATCACGGGCACGCGGGCATCGTGCGCGGGCGGCTCGGCAACGCGGCCTTCCGGCTCGCCTTCCTGCTCACCCGCTTCGCGGACCGCACCGTCTGCGTCTCGGAGGGGCTGGCGCGGCGCCTCGTCGAGGATTGGCGCGCGAGCGCCGCGCGGATCGAGAGCATCCCGAATCCGATCCCGGTGGAGCACGCCCACGCGGCGGCCGACGCGGCCGACCTCGCCACGCGCCCGCCCACGATCGTCGCCGTCGGCCGTCTCGTGCCCGAGAAGGGCTATGACAGCCTCATCCGCGCCCTGACGCTCCTGCCCGGCGACGTGCGCCTCACCATCCTCGGCGACGGGCCCGAGCGGCCCGCCCTGCAGCGCGCCGCGGACGAGGCGGGCGTGGCGGGTCAGGTTAGCCTGCCCGGCTTCGCCGAGCCCTGGCCCGCCTACGGCGCGGCGCGGGTCTTCGCCCTGTCCTCGATCAGCGAATCGTTCGGCAACGTCGTGGTCGAGGCGCTGGCCTCCGGGCTCCCCGTCGTCGCGACCGATTGCGGCGGCCCCGGCGAGATCCTCGACCGCGGGCGCTACGGCACGCTGGTGCCGGTCGGCGATTCCGCGGCGCTGGCTGCCGGCCTCGGCGCGGCGCTCGCCGACCCGGGCGATCCGGCCTTTCGCGTGGCGCGCGCCGCGAGCTACGCCGTGCCGCAGATCGTGGAGCGCTACCTCGACCTGTTCGAGCGCGTGATCGCCGGCTAGGGACGGCCTGAGCCGTCCCCCAACCCTCGTCGGGCGCGTCGGCGGCTCAGGGCTTCTGCAGCGCCGGTTCCAGCACCATCGGCCGCGGCTGCGGCGCGACAGCGGCCCACGGCGTCTCGATGGTCCGGCGGATCGACACGCCGATCAGGCTGAGCGCGGCCGCGTAGACCGCGACGAAGGCGAGCGTGCTGGCGAGGAGCTCGATCAGCGGCCCGGCGGGCTCGACGTAGCCCCGCACCGTGACGAGGGCGAGGCTCGCGCAGGCGTTCGCGAGGGCGATCTTGCCGAGCATCCCCCAGGGCAGGCGCACGGGCAGGATGCGCGCTGTGACGACGGCCGTCGTCAGGGCCGCGATCCCCGAGCCGACCGCGAAGGAGATGCCGGCCCCAACGATGCCGAGGCGCGGCACGAGCAGGAAGCAGGCGCAGAGGCCGAAGATCGCGGGCGGCAGCATCGCAACGGGCTGCAGCCAGGTCCGCTTGGCGAGGTGGAAGGCGTTGTCGAAGATGAAGTACTTGACGAACAGCGCCAGCGAGCCGAACGCGATCCAGGGCAGGAGCAGCGCGGCCTCGGCGTGATAATCCGCCGGCAGCGCGATCGTCAGCAGCGGCTCGGTGAGCAGGATCAGCCCCATCGCGATCGCGCTGCCGACCGTGATCAGCGTCGCCAGCAATCCCGCCTGCGCGGTCCCGGCGGCCTCCGGCCCCTCGTGCTCGTAGATCTTCACGAGGTGCGGGAAGGCGTAGTTGTTCAGGGGGCCGATGAACAGCTCGATCGGCTGGCGCCCCAGCGAGTAGGCGGCGGCGAGGACGGCGACCGCGTGCGGCCCGAGCAGGAAATCCACGATGTAGCGGTCGAAGTAGCCGAGCGCGTAGACGAGGATCTGCGCCACCATGATCGGCAGGCCGAAGGCCAGGGCAGCGCCGTACCCGGCCCGCGCCCGGCGCGGCCGCGAGACCTTGCCGAGCGCCTGCCAGATCCCGACGAGGCCAGCCAGCGCGGTCGCCGCCGAGAGGGCGAGGGCGGCGTTGAGGAAGGTCGGCTCGAGGAGCAGCATTGCCCCGCTCGTGGCCGCGAAGGTTCCGCCCGCGCGCAGCGCCTCGACGGCGGCGTAGGCCGAGTGCTTGCGCTGCACCTGCAGCAGCATCAACGAGAGGCGCAAGGGCGCGAAGGCCAGGATCATCGCCGCGACCGCAACCGCGAAGGCGAGCGACTGGTCCTGGCGCAGCAGGCCGCTCGCGGCCGCGAGCAGGAAGGCGAGGGTAGTGGTGACGACCGTCAGCAGGAGCAGCCGCCCGAGGCGGTGCGGCCGCATCGTCGCGCTCGCGCCCTCGCTGCGCAGGGCGAAGATCCGCACCCAGTTGCAGAGCGCCATGTCGAAGATCTCGCCGGTCGTGACGACGAGAACGAAGAGGCCGTACTCGCCCATCGGCATCAGCCTGGTGAGCACGAGCAGCAGCAGGAACATCAGCGCCCGCGGCGCGAGATTCGCCAGGAAGTAGAGGGCGTAGGCCGAGCGGCTCATCGCCCGCGCCCCCGCCCGACGGGGCCCGCCGTCTGCGGCGCCACGAGGCGACGGGCGGCCTCGCCGAGGAGGAGCCCGGCGAAGACGGCGTTGGTCTTGAGGTAGCGGCCGGCGAGCCGGCGGGGCTCCTGAGCGAGGCGGTAGAACCATTCCGCGCCGAGCGCCTGGACGCGCCGCGGCGCCCGCTGCACGCGGCCCGACACGACGTCGAAGGAGCCGCCGACGCCCATCAGGAAGGGCACGTTCAGCGCGTCGCGGTGCCGGCGCATGAAGCGCTCCTTGTGGGGGGTCGGCAGCGCGATGAACAGGCAATGGGCGCCGCTCATCTCGATCTGGCGGCAGATCTCGGCCTCCTGCTCCGGCCGGAAATAGCCGTGGTGGTAGCCGGCAAGCTGGAGGCCCGGATGCCGCTGCGTGAGGGCGCGCGCCGTGTCGGCGACGACGTCGGGCCGTGCCCCGAGGAGATAAGGGCGCAGGCCCTCCTCGGCGCAGGCCGCGATCAGGCTCTCGAACAGGTCGATGCCCGCGACCCGCGCGACATCCCGCTGGCCGAGGAGGCGCAGCGCCAGCACGATGCCGGCTCCGTCGATCCCGATGAGGTCGCTGTCGCGGATGTCGCGGTCGAGCTCGGGGTCGCGCCGGGCGTTGACGAGCTTGGCGACGTTCAGCGCCACGTGCTGGCAGCGCGGGGCCTCGCCGCGCATGGCGGCGAGCGCCCGCCCGAGGGTGGCCTCATAGCTGAGGATGTCGACGGGGAGTCCGAGAAGTTCGACGCGCATCGGCTCAAGCCTTCGATCGGGGTCTCAGGCCGCTTCGAGCGGCTGGGCGAGGAGGCCGACGGCGTCGACCACGATCTTCGCGCTGACCGCCCCGCGGTTGAGATTGCGGAAGCGGTCGTGCGCGACGAGCACGGCGACCACGTCGGCGGCGGCGACCGCATCGTTCAACGTCATCAGCTCGACGTTGGTCCGGTCGGACAGACCCTCCGGCAATTCGGGCACGTGCGGTTCGACGATCATCAGCTGGCCGAGGCGCCGGTCGGCGAGGTCGCAGGCGATGTGCAACGCCGGGCTCTCGCGCAGGTCGTCGACGTTCGGCTTGTAGGTGAGGCCGAGCAGCGCGATCTTCGGCTCGCGGAAGCGCGAGGCGATGCCGGCGATCTTGTCGGCGAGGAAGCGCGGCTTGCCGTCGTTGACCTCGCGCGAGGCGCGGATCAGCGGCGTCTGCTGCGGCAGCGCCTCGTGGATGAACCAGGGATCGACCGGGATGCAATGCCCGCCGACGCCGGCGCCCGGGGCCAGGATGTTCACGCGCGGGTGGAGGTTGGCGAGCCGGATCACCGACCAGACATCGAGGCCGAGGGCGTCGCAGACCAGCGACAGCTCGTTGGCGAAGGCGACATTGACGTCGCGGTAGGCATTCTCGACGAGCTTCGACAACTCGGCGGTCGGCGCCGTGGTGAGCCGCTGCGGACCCGTCGCGAAGGCGCCATAGAGCTCGCGGGCGGCGAGGGCGCTGCGGTGGTCGAGGCCGCCGTAGGTGCGCGGATTCTCGATCAGCTCGCGCAGGGTGTGGCCGGGCAGGATCCGCTCCGGGCTGTAGGCGAGGAGGATGTCGGAACTCTCCGGGTCCGTGTCCGGGAAGGTCAGGTCCGGGCGCAGGCCGCGCAGCTGCTCGGCCGCACCCTGCGTGGTTCCGACCGGGCAGGTCGACTCGATGATGATGAGGTCGCCCCGCTTCAGCACCGGCGCGATCGAGGCCAGCGCCGAGCGCACGGCCCGGAGATCGGCGGTCTTGTCGTCGAGGATCGGAGTAGGCACCGCGATCAGGAAGGCGTCGGCGGCCTCCGGCGTCGTCGTCGCCCGGAGGTTGCCGGCGGTGACGACCGCCCGCAGCACGATGTCGAGATCGGGCTCGATGAAATGGGCCTGGCCCGTGCGGATGCGCTCGACGGCATGCTCGCGGATGTCGACGCCGATCACGGAGAGGCCGCGGGAGGCGAAGGTGGCGGCCGTGGGCAGGCCGACATAGCCGAGGCCGATCACCGAGATGGTCTGGCGGGTACGGGACATGGAAGATCGGCTCCGGATGGTCTGGAGATGCGTTGCGGGCGGGATGTCAGGCGATGCGCTGGATGCGCGGGCTCGCGGCGGCGAACTCCCGGGAGACCCGAAGGTTCGGCCGGATCGCGGGGGCGGTTTCCGACTGGTTGACGAGATCGGCGACGATGCGGGCGCTGGCATGCCCGTCGCCGAAGGGGCTCGCGCCCGAGGCCATGGTCGCGTAGGCGGAGGCGTCGTCGAAGAGGCGCGTGACGTTCGCCACGATGGTGCGGGGATCGGTGCCGACGAGGCGGGCGACGCCGGCGTCGATCGCCTCCGCGCGCTCGCTCGTGTCGCGCATTACCAGGACCGGCTTGCGCAGCACCGGCGCCTCCTCCTGCACCCCGCCGGAATCCGTCAGGATCAGCGCGGCGCGGGTCATCAGGTAGACGAAGTCGGGGTAGTCGAGGGGCTCGATCAGCCGGATCCCGGGATTGTCGCCGAGATGCTCGAAGACCGGCCCGCGCACGTTCGGGTTGAGATGGACGGGGTAGACGACCTGGATGCCGGGCTTGCGCGCGAGTTCCCCGAGCGCCTTGCAGATGTTGAGGAAGCCCTCGCCGAAGCTCTCGCGGCGATGTCCCGTCACGAGGACGAGACGCGCATTCGGGTCGATCCAGCCGAACCGCTCGTCGAGGCGCGCCCGGATCTCGCCGGGGCGCTGCACGATCTCGGACATGCGCAGCAGGGCGTCGATGCCGGTGTTGCCGGTGACGAGGATGCGGTCGGCGGGGTAGCCCTCCTGCAGGAGCGCGGCGCGGGCCCGGCTCGTCGGCGCGTAGTGGCGGTCGGCGACGACGGCGGTGACGCGGCGGTTCGCCTCTTCCGGCCAGGGGCTCAGGACGTTGCCGGTGCGCAGGCCCGCCTCCACATGGCCGACCGCGACGCGCCGGAAGAAGGCCGCCATGCCGGCGGCCGTGCTCGTCGCGGTGTCGCCCTGAACGAGGACGTAGTCCGGCTTCCAGTCGGCGAGGATGCGGTCGAGCCCGGTCATCACGCGGGCGAACACGTCGGTGAGGCTCTGGTCGGCCCGCATCACGTCGAGGTCGTCGTCGGGCCGGATGTCGAAGGTCGAGAGGACGCTGTCGAGCATGCTGCGGTGCTGGCCCGTCGAGCACACGCGCGACGCGATGCCCGGCGTCTGCTGCAGCATCGCGACGACGGGGGCCATCTTGATCGCCTCGGGCCGGGTGCCGAACACCGACAGAATCTTCATCGACTTGCTCATTCCCGACTCAGGACGAAAATGGATCGTTCATCTTTGCGGTTGTGACGTCAGCAAGATAGAAACCAGCGGTTCGACCTGTCCGATTGTTGTGTTTTGACACTCTTACGATCCCGTTCACGGGATCTGCGCACTTGGAAGGCTCAAATCGGGACTCGGCATGCAGCATTCGGATACCGGTGTGGGTGAGTTCGGTACGCGCGCCTTCGCACAACAGCAACCGACGGTCGTATCCACGCGACAAGGGGGCGCGCGCGCCGCGCGGCTCGCCTGGTATCTCGGCCGCCTCCGCTCAATGGGGCCGGCCGAGATCGTCCACCGGCTCGGGGAGGCGGCGCGCAAGCGCGCCTGGACCCGGCGCCCGATCGGCTGGGACGCGCTGCCGCCCGGCGATCCGTCCCCGCTGCCGGATTTCCTCGACCTTCGGCGGGCGCTCGCCGCCGGCGCCGAGCTGCCCGGCGTGCGCCGCAGCCTCGCCGAGATCGGGGCCGCGCGGTTCCACTATTTCGGCCGGGACTGGCCGGTCCCGGATTTCGCGGATCCGGACGCGGGCGCATCGTTCTGGCTGCACGATCCGATCACCGGCGGCTCCTGGCCGGGCGCCGGGACGGCCGCCCTCAAGGTCGACGTGCGCTCGACCGCCGAGGCGCCGGACGGCACCGGCCGCTTCGGGGACGTGAAGTTCGTCTGGGAGCCCGGCCGCCTGCAGATGCTGCACCCGCTCGCCGCCGCCTGGGCGGCGGGGAATGCGTGCGCCGCACGGGACGCGCGCGCGATCCTGGCGAGCTTCATGGCAACGAACCCGCCCTATGGCGGCGTGCACTGGTTCTCCGGCATCGAGATGGCCCTGCGCCTCGTCGGCCTCCTCCTCGTCGCCGCGGCGGCGGGCCCCGAGGGCCTGCCGCCCGGCGAGCGGGCGGCCTTCCGCCGCCTCGTCGCGGCCCATGCCCGCGCCATCGCGGCCTTCCCGTCCCTGCATTCCTCGGCCAACAACCACCGCATCGCGGAAGGGCTCGGCCTCCTCGTCGCGGGCCTCGTCATGGCGGGTCCGGAGGCGGAAGGATGGGAAGGGGAGGGCCGCGCGATCCTGGAAGGAGAGGCCGAGCGCCAGATCCTGGCCGACGGCGTCGGTGCCGAGCAGTCACTGTCCTACCAAGCCTGGACCATGGAGATGCTGGGCCTCGGCGTTGTCCTGGCGCGCGAGGCCGGGCGGCCGCTCGGCCCCGCCGTCAGCGGGCGCCTCGCCCGCGGGGCCGGCTTCCTGCGGGCGATGCTCGACGGGACCGGCCGCTGCCCCGCCATCGGTGACGACGACGAGGGCCGGATCCTGAGCGACGGGCTCGGGCCCGAGCCGCGCTACGTGGCCTCGGTCACCGCCGCGATCGCCGGCCTCGTGAACCGGCCGGACCTCGCCCCGCCGGCCCGGGACCCGCACCTGCGCGACGCGATCTTCGCTGCCCCCGCCGAGCCGCGCCCGGTCGAGGCGGGTCGCCGGACCTTCCGGGATGGCGGCTACACGATCTGGCACGGGCGCGTCTCGGGCCGGGCCGTGCATCTCGTCTTCGACCATGGGCCGATCGGCTATCTCGGCCTCGCGGCGCACGGCCACGCCGACGCGCTCGCGGTCTGGCTGTCGGTCGAGGGACGGCCGGTGCTGATCGATGCCGGCACCTACCTCTACCATGCCGGCGCCCGCCGCCGGGTCGCGATGCGCGAGAGCCTCGCCCACAACACCCTGAGCGTCGCCGGCGCCTCGCACAGCCTCGCCTCCGCCGGATTCCACTGGGCGAGCCGGGCCGATGCCCGCCTCGTCGCGGAGACGGACGAGGCCGTCACCGGGGCGCACGAGGGCTATCGCCGCCGCTTCGGCGTCACGCATCGCCGCCGCGTCGGCCGCACGCCGGACGGGTTCGTGCTGGCCGACGCCCTTTCGGGGGGCGAGCGCGCCCACGCCGTCGAGATCCGCTTCCTGATCCATCCCGGCCTCGCGGTCCGCGCAACGGACGAGGGCGTCGCGATCGGCGACGCCTCGGGCCTCCTGTGCCGTTTCGTGGCACCGTCCGGCTTTGAGACGCGTCTCGTGCCCGCCGGGCGAGCGGATCGCGATGGCGGGGCGGTCTACGCCCCCCGCTTCGGACACCTCGCCGCGGCCCACGAGCTCGTCCTGTGCGGTACACTCGGCGGGAGCGAGGCCGAGACGCGCATCAGCATTGGTTCGGTCGCCTGAGCGCATCGGCGGATCCATCGCGCGGTCGGGAAACATGATGAACAATGTTCGACCGTGTTCCTGTGGACAGCGTGCGGCAATTCATCGGCGGGAAACCGGATGAGCCTTAACCCTGTCCGCGCTTAGACACGGACATTTGCCGCCGCACCTCTGTTCGATGGTCCCTCCCTTGCAAATCTCTCTGTCAGCAGCGCGGGCTTGCCCGGTCCGTCCCGAGCCGGGACAGATCGCGGCGTGGCAACAGCCCTGCGCAGCGAGGGCGCGATGGTTCGACTGGAGAGATTCGCGGTGAACGACCCGCACTTCGCCTTTCAGCCCGTATCCACACCCGCGGCCGTGATCGACTTCCGGGGCATCCTCACGACGTTCCGGCGCCGCTGGCGCTGGATCGCGGGGTCCGTCGCGGCCCTGACCTTCGTGGCTCTCGGCGCGGCGCTGACCATGCCGGCCCGCTACGACGCCACGGCCAAGATCCTGCTCGACCCGCGCAACCTCCAGGTCTTCCAGAACGACATCAACCCGACCGCCGGCAACGGCGAGGAGGCGACCCTCATCAGCGAGAGCCAGCTTCAGGTCGTCCGTTCCACCAGCGTGCTGACGAGCGTCGTCCAGTCCGAGCACCTCGCGACCGACCCGGAGTTCGGGGCGCCGCGCCCCGGTCTGCTCGCCGCCTTCAAGACCTCGCTGCTCGGGCCGCCCCAGACGGACAAGGCGACGGAGCCGGAGACGCCCGAGGCGCGGGCGCTGCGGGCGCTCGACCGGGCGGTGGCGGTCCGGCGGCCCGACAAGACATTCGTGATCGAGATCGGCCTCTCGACGGAATCGGCCGAGAAATCGGCCCGCATCGCCAACGCCGTCGGGGACGCCTTCCTGAAGGAACTCGCCCGCGTGCGCACCGACGAGGTCGAGCGGGCGAGCGGCGCGCTGGAAGCGCGCCTCGGCGAGCTGCGCGAGCGGCTCCAGACGAGCGAGGCCGCGGTCGAGCGCTACCGGCGCAGCCACGATCTCGTCGGCGCCTCGGGGCGCCTCGTCGGCGAGCAGCAGCTCACCGACCTGACGAACCAGCTCGCCCGCTCGCGGACCCGGACCGCCGAGACGGCCGCGCGCGTCGAGCAGATCCAGAAGGTGCGCCGCTCGGGCGACCTGCAGGATTCCACCTCCGAGGCGGTCCAGTCCCCGGCGGTGACGGCGCTCCGCGCGACGCTCGCCGAGGCGAAGCGCGCCGAGGCCGACGCGGCGCTCGTCTATGGTCCCCGCCACCCGGCCAATGCCGGCATGGCGCAGCGGGTGCGCGCGGCCCGGCAGCAGCTCGACGACGAGCTCGGCCGCATTGCCCGCACGGCGACCACCGAGTACGAGCGCGCCCGCTCGGCGGAAGCGAATCTCGACCAGCGCATCGCCGCCCTCAAAAAGGACGCCGCGAAGGCGAACGAGGCGCAGGTGCAATTGCGCGAGCTGGAGCGCGAGGCCGCCTCGAACCGGGGCGTTTACGAGGCGTTCCTGAACCGCGCCAAGGACTTGCAGCAGCGCTACTACCTCGACACCACGAACGCGCGCACGATCAAGCTCGCGACCGCCCCCGTCGCGAAGGCCGGCATCTCGAAGCTCGCCATCATCGCGGGCGGCCTCGTCGTCGGGCTCCTGCTCGGCCTCGCACTCGCCCTGCTGCGCGAGCAGTTCGATACGCCCGTCCAGCAGAATGCCGCGCTCGGGGTCTGGCGCGAGCCGGAGCCGCGCTACCTGCCGTCCTCGCGGGCGCGGTGGTGAGGCGGGCGGACCGCCTCAATCCCGCTTGAGCCAGAACGCCTCGCCGAGCACGGCGGCCTCCGTGAAGGCGAGGTCGCCGAGATGCGGCGCCTGCGGCCCCTTGGCGTGTTTCGGCATCCGCCCGGGCAGATAGGGACCGACGAGACCGGCCACGGGAGCGGGGGCGTCCACCATCGCGAGCAGCAGTCCCCGGCGCAGGAGAAACCAGCCGAGCGCGCGGCCGAAGCGGGCGAGGTCGCCCTCCGCCGAGCAGTAGAGCAGGTAGGCGACGGTGATCCGGTGCCCGGCAATGCGGCGGCGCTGGAAGACGAAGGCGTGCGCCCGCCCGCCCGCGACGCACCAGACGGTCAGGCAGCCCATCCGCGCGTGCGCGCGCATCACCGCGCGATCCGCGGCGTCGGCCTCGACATCCGCCGGGGGCTCGCCCGCGACGAGGCGCATGCCGGGCTCGGAGCCCCGCGTCAGCAGCGGCACGGCCACCTGCAAGCCCGCCACGTAGCGCCGGAAGCCCTGCGCCTCGATCGTCGTGCGGGTCGTGGGAGCGGGCGAGATGTTGATGTAGGTGACGGCCTTGTCCCGCGTCGCCGAGGCGACGAGGAGCGAGGCGTATCCGCGGAACCGGTCGTCGACGAACCAACTCGACAGGTTGCAGCGCGTCGGACGGCCGGGGACGATCCCGAACACCATCAGGAGCACGCCGACGAGCTCGCCGCCGGCGTCGAGGACGAGGCCCGCATGCGGTGCGCCGGTCTCGACGGCGTGGGCGAGGAGGCGCCCGAGGGCGTCGTCCCATTCCGCCACGCTGCGCGCGGGAAAGCCGCGGGCGAGGAGCGCGGCGAGCGCCGGCCGGTCGTCCGCGACGATGCGGCGGCAGCGCAGCCGGGCCGCGCTCTGGGGAATCGCGCTCGACATGGGCTCCGGGTCCGTCGCGGGGCGGGTGCCGGCCGTCAGGCGGCGCGGCTGAGGAGCGGCAGGAGCGCGCCGCGCAGCGCCTCCATCTGCGCCTCGGTCTCGGCCCGGGCGCGACTGGCATCGGGCGCGAGGAGGGCGCGCAGCCGCGCGATCTCGGTCTCCAGGCGCTCGTTCTCGCCCACCATGAGGGCGAGCTTCTCCTCGGCGAGGCGGGCGCGGGCCAGGGCCTCGTTGCGCTCCTGCTCGCGCACCTGAACCCGGTCGCGCCAGAGACGCGTCGCGACGCTCTCGGTTTCCTCGTTCATGCCACGCTCCGGACGCCGACGAATCGAGCCCCGACCATCGCACGGCAGGGTTCACGAAACGTAAGAGGCCGGCCTCGCGCGTGGCGGGGCCGGCCTCGGTTTCGCGGATCCCGACCGCGCTCCGACGAGGCGGGGCGGGCGGTCCGATGTCGAGACCTGCCCCGCGTTTTGGGCGGGGCAGGCTTAGGCTCAGGCTTTGTGTCAGGCGTGCGCGAGGGCGGGGGCCTGGGCGACGACGCCGTTTGCGGCGTGGTGGCGCTTGAGCATGGGGCGCAGAACCGCGACGGCGAGGGCTGCGGCGATCAGGTCCATGGTGGCGACCGTGTAGAGCACCGTCGACCAGGTGCCGGTGGCCTGCATGATCAGGTTGCCCACCGGCACGAACAGGGCGGCAAAGCCCTTGGCGCAGTAGAGCACGCCGTAGATCTTGCCGATGTGCTTGGAGCCGAAGGTGTCGGCCGCGGTGGCGGAGAACAGCGAGTAGACCTCGCCCCAGGCCAGGAACACGATGCCCGACAGGATCACGAAGGCCCACGGGTTCGAGCCGAAATAGCCCAGCGCCACGATGCCGATGCCCTCCATGGCGAAGGCGATGAACATCGTCTTCTCGCGCCCGATCCGGTCCGAGACCCAGCCGAACAGGGGCCGCGAGATGCCGTTCATGATGCGGTCGAGCATCAGCGCGAAGGGCAGGGCCGCCATCGCGAAGAAGTACAGGTTCACCTGGAAGTTCTTCACGCCGAGATCCTGGGCGATCACGCCGAGCTGGGCCACGGCCATCAGGCCGCCGGTCACCGTGCAGGTGAACATCAGGAGCATGACGTAGAAGACCGGGGTGCGCAGGGCCTCACCGAGGGTGTAGTCGCGGCGCGACTGCAGGACCTTGGTGGAGAACTTGACCTCGTCCTTGGCCGGGGCGCGCATGAAGGCGGCGGCCAGCATGATGATGGCACCCTGGATCAGGCCGAAGGTGAAGAAGGCCTGGGCGTAGCTGCCGGCGTCGATCATCTTGGCGATGGGCAGGATGGTGAGCGCCGAGCCGGCGCCGTAGCCGCCGGCGGTGAGGCCGACCGCGAGGCCGCGCTTGTCGGGGAACCACTTGAGGGCGTTGTTGACGCAGGTGGCGTAGACGCAGCCGACGCCGATGCCGCCGACGACCGCCCCGGCGTAGAAGCCGGTCAGCGAGGTGGCGTAGGAGTTGATGACCCAGGCCAGGCCGGTCATCAGGCCGCCGAACATGACGACCCGGCTGGGGCCGTACTTGTCGATGAAGTAGCCCTCGATCGGGGTGAGCCAGGTCTGGACGATGACGAAGATGGTGAAGGCGACCTGGATGGCGGCGCGGTCCCAGCCGAAGGTCTTCTGGATCTCGGGAACGAACAGGGTCCAGGCGTACTGAATGTTGGCGGCCGCCACCATGCAGGCCACACCCAATACTATCTGAAGCCAGCGGTTGGGGGCAGGCTTCGCCCCCTCACTGGCAGTGGCGTATGATGTCATGCGTCGTCTCCTCTACCGACTGCACAGCCCGCCGACACCAGTCTCGATTCATCGCTTGGACTGGGCGCACGTGCGCCGTGGCGCCGCAACCGCCCACTTCGTTTCCCGAGTGCGCTGATCACAACGGTGTATACATTATTATTCTAGATCAAGCTTTGGCAATCGCAATGTTCTGTGATGGCAGGAAAATTTTATGGGATTAAACATGCCCGATAGACGTGCAGGCATTTACCCGCGGAGAGCGAGGTGGGCATCGGCCGTCTGAACTTGATCTATACTTGATTGCGGCGCGCCGGACGCGCCGATGCGCCCTCGACTCTCTCGCCAAGTCCTCAACGGCCTTCGCACGCGTGATCCATGTCGGGCTATGCCGCGCCGTTCGCCGTGGGCTTACGCGAAGGCGCCCGCATCCGAATCGCGCGGACCGCATTGTCAGGCGTGACGGTGCGGGAGGGCGACGACCCGGCGATGGCGATATATTTCACGAGCGACACGCATTTTGGCGACCCCCGCATCCTCCGGCTCGATCGCCGCCCGTTTCCGGACCTCGCGAGCCACGACGCGGCCCTGATCACCAACTGGAACGCGGTCGTCTCGGCCGACGACACGGTCTGGCACCTCGGCGATTTCGCGCTCGGCCCCTCCGACGTGCGGGTCGCCGAGATCCTCGGCGGCCTCGCGGGCATCAAGCACCTGATCCGCGGCAACAACGATGGGCCGGGCACCCTGGCAGCCCCCGGATGGGCCTCGGTCGCGCATTACGCGGAGGTCACGGTGGAGGAGCGCCGCCTCGTCCTCTGCCACTACGCATTCCGCACGTGGAACGGGATCGGGCGGGGTGCACTCAACCTGCACGGGCATAGCCACGGGCAGCTTCGGCCGATGCCGAAGCAGTACGACGTGGGCGTGGACGCGCAAGGGTTCGCCCCCGTGACACTCCCCGCGATCCTGGCCTCGCGGCGGCGTTCGAAGAGCGCGCCGGACGCGGAACCTTCGCCGCAGCGTCGCCGTTTGAGCACCTGAACGGGCGATGACCGAGCGAAGCTGAACTTCCGATCGAGCACGCGAGCCGTGCTCCCGTCACAACCCACGGTGTCCCAATGCGTAACCTGACTCTCTCCGCGCTGGCCGGATCGATCCTGCTTGCCTTTTGCGTGCCGGCGGCCGCGCTTCCGCGCTGTCTCGAGGCGCAACGGAAAGTGGACGAGGCGAACGCCCTGCGTTTCCAGGCGCGCCAGGAGGCCCGCCTCGGCGACCGCGGCCGCGTCTGCGACACCCTCGACGAGGTGGGCGACCGCTACAACGACGCCCGCGACGCGTTCGAGGATTGCGGCGCGGGCGTCGTCGCCATCGATCTGCGCAGCGAGTTGCGCGCGCTGCGCGTCGCCAAGCGCGTCAACCGCTGCGACTGAGCTTGTGCGGGCACGCAAACCCTTTCGAACGCCTGAACGGCAACGTCACTCCAGCCACTGCGCCTGAGTCGCGCGAGGAAGAAGACCATGAACACCGAGACCTCCACCCGCTCCGACGCCTTCCCCGCCACCGGCCCCTCCTTCGCGGCGGCCCTCTGCGGCTTCCTCAGCACCACGGTCGCGACCACGATGGTGATGTTCCTGCTCAGCAGCGTCTGACGGCAGCAGGGTCCGACGGCGCCGGGTCCCCGCGCCCGCATCCGGCGCGGCTGGGACTGGACCGGCATCCGCTCTCGGGGCGCCACGTTCCTCAGGGCGCCACGTTCCAGAATCGCCGCTTCGACAGAAGCATCTCGGGATCTCCCACCTTCGGCGGCGCCGTTCCGGCCTGGGGCCGGCACGGCACCTCCGCCCGGGTCATCGCCGCCGGCGTGAGCGCCGTGCTCGCCGGGGGCCGCAGGCCGAGGCGGGTCTGGACCTCCGGGTGACGGGCGGCGGCGATGGTGGCGATGCAGGCGATGAGCGCGCCCGCGACGGTCCCCAAGAGAAAGTTCATCATCCCGACGGATTCTCGCGCCTGTTTCCCGCCGCTCCGGCGAGCCGCCCTCGGGCGACGTGCTTGCCCCGCATCCGGGCGTCAATGGGGCGGGCGCCGCGCACACCTTGTCTTAAGCTCGGCATGCGACACCGTCAGCCTGCCGCCGCGCGGGTCGCGGCCCGGACAGGGGGACGCCATCCGATGATGCATGCCGCCAACGCCTACGCCAAGACCGCCCGCAGCGTGCTCTCCCCGCGCGAGGCGGAGGCCGCCGTCCTGATCAAGGCGGCCAACCGCCTGCAGAACGTGCGCGCGGGCTGGCCCGAGCAGGAAGCGCAGCTCAACGACGCGCTGACGTTCAACCGCAAGGTCTGGACCGTGATCGCGGGCGACGCCACGGAGCCCTCGAACCCGCTCCCGGAGGCCGTGAAGCAGAATGTCGGCAAGCTCGCCGTCTTCGTCTTCCGCTCCACCCTCGACATGATGATCACGCCGAAGGCCGAGACCCTCGACGCCCTCATCTCGATCAACCACAACATCGCCGCGGGCTTGCAGGGCGATTCCGGCAACTGAGCCTCGTCGGCTCAGGCGGGAGCCCTTCGTCAGGCGGTGACCGGCGCGTCCGCCTCTGCGAGCGCCAGGAGGCGGGCCTCGTGCGCCACGAGGTCGCGCGCGGCCTTCAACGCCCGGTAATGGTCGCCCGCCACCAGCTTCTCGTAGATCGCGGCGATGAAGGGCTTGCTGCTCGGCGCCGCCCGCATTACGGCGTTGGCGAGGTCCATGAACTGCGTCTCGGCGTCGAACGGATCGTCGAGGAGATAGGCCCGCTGCAGGGCGACGCAGATCTGCTTGGCCGGGGTGTCGGCCTCCGATTCGCGCACGATCTCCGATTCGCGCAGGACCTTGTGCCCCGTCTCGACGAGGAAGGCCGAGCGTCGCGGCCCGTTCCGGATCGCGCAATCGCCGATGATGACCCGCTCTCCGGGCTTGAGCTCGATCCGCAGCGGCATCCTGGCCTCCCGTTCCGATCGCGCGGGCGCCGGCGCGCCCGTTCCCGAACGACCTTCGCGGGCAACGGTTAACCAAACGGAAACGGCGGGGCCAGGGCCCCGCCGTTTCCGGTCCGTCACGGAGGCTGCGTACGCTTCAGCGCAGGAGCTGGAGGACGCCCTGGTTGGCTTGGTTGGCCAGACCCAGCGTCTGCTGGGCGATCGACTGGCGGGTCTGCAGCGCCGTGTAGTTCGCCGCCTCGAAGTTCAGGTCGGCGTTCGTCAGGTTGTCCGCACCGGTGGTCAGCACGTTGGCGATCTGCTTGGTGAAATCCTGGCGGGTCTGCACGGTCGAGAGGCTGGAGCCGAAGGTCGAGGCCAGCGAGCGCAGCGAGGTCAGCGCGTTCGTCAGCGTGTCCTTGGCGGTGGTGAGCGCGGTGTCGTCCTGGATGTTGAACGAGCCGGCCGGTCCGCCCGTGCCGTTGAACGCCTGTGTGATGCCGAGCGACGCGGAGCTCAGCGTCGTGCCCTGCACGTCGAGCTTGGTCTGGTTGCTGCCGGTCTTCTCGTTGAAGACAATGGTCAGGAGATCGCCGCCGAGGAGGTTCTTGCCGTTGTAGCCGGAATCGCGGGCGAGCTGGTCGAGCTGCGTGGTCAGGTCGTTGAACTGCTTGACCAGGTTCGAGCGCACCGTCGAGTTGCCCGACGAGGTGACGCCGGTCGTGTAGTCCGTCGCCGCAAGGCCGAGCTTGGCGTTCAGTGTGCCCGACTGCGAGTCGGTCGTGGCCGCCGCGGCGGTCGCGCCCGAGCCGAAGCCGATCTTGAGCGTGTTCGAGCCCGTGCCCGTGACCGTCAGCTTGCCGCTGTCGTCCACGCTCGCGGTCGCGATGCCCGAGGCGTTGATGCCGTTGACGAGGTCCTGCACCGTCTGCGTGCCGGTGAAGGTGGCCGTGTACGTGGTCGAGCCGGCGTTGATGGTGAAGGCCAGCGCCGTGTTGGTCGAGGTGTCGATGCCGATGTCGCCGGAGGCCGAGGCGGTCGCCGCGTCCGCGGTGGTGTCGGCGCCGCCGAGCTTCTTGGCCAGCGTCGTGTCCTTCAGGCCCTTGCCGGTGGCGGTGGCCTCGGCCGCGACGGACAGGGCCGTGCCGGTCTTGGTGGGACGGTTGGCGGCGGCGTCGTTCTGGGCCTGCGTGATGGTCGACTGGAGCGACTGCACGAGCTTGGTGATGCCGTCGATGCCCTTGGAGGCGGCCTGGATGGTCTGGATGCCGTTCGAGATGCCGTCGAGCAGGCCCGAGAGGGCGTTCGAGCGGTCGTTCAGCGAGGCCGCGGTGAAGAAGTTGATCGGGTTGTCGAGGGCGCTCGCGACCTTCTTGCCGGTCGAGAGGTGGTTCTGCGTCGTCGCCTGAAGCGAGGCCGTGTCCTGAAGGGACAGAAGGCTCGAACGGATCGAGGAACTTAAGGTAATGTCGTTCGCCATCTCGGGCCTCCAAACCGCCAGCGCGAGGACGACGGATCGTTAACTCCGCGCCCGCTTGGATCACATGATCGGGAAGATCACGCGGAGGTGGTTAAGGCCCGGTTATTGTTGGCGCCTCGCGAATAACCAAAACAGAAAAAAGGCCGGGACTTTCGTCCCGGCCTCTCGATGTTCGGCAGTCCGAAAGCTCAGCGCAGGAGCTGGAGGACGCCCTGGTTGGCCTGGTTGGCCAGACCCAGCGTCTGCTGGGCGATCGACTGGCGGGTCTGCAGCGCCGTGTAGTTCGCCGCCTCGAAGTTCAGGTCGGCGTTCGTCAGGTTGTCCGCACCGGTGGTCAGCACGTTGGAGAGCTGCTTGGTGAAGTCCTGGCGGGTCTGCACGGTCGAGAGGCTGGAGCCGAAGGTCGAGGCCAGCGAGCGCAGCGAGGTCAGCGCGTTCGTCAGCGTGTCCTTGGCCGTCGAGAGCGCGGTGTCGTCCTGGATGTTGAACGAGCCGGCCGGTCCGCCCGTGCCGTTGGCAGCCTGCCCGATGCCGAGCGACGCGGAGCTCAGGGTGGTGCCCTGGACGCTCAGCGACGATTGCGCGCTTCCGGTCTTCTCGTTGAACACCACGGACAGCGTATCGCCGCCGAGGAGGTTCTTGCCGTTGTAGCCGGAATCGCGGGCGAGCTGGTCGAGCTGCGTGGTCAGGTCGTTGAACTGCTTGACCAGGTTCGAGCGCACCGTCGAGTTGCCCGACGAGGTGACGCCGGTCGTGTAGTCCGTCGCCGCAAGGCCGAGCTTGGCGTTCAGTGTGCCCGACTGCGAGTCGGTCGTGGCCGCCGCGGCGGTCGCGCCCGAGCCGAAGCCGATCTTGAGCGTGTTCGAGCCCGTGCCCGTGACCGTCAGCTTGCCGCTGTCGTCCACGCTCGCGGTCGCGATGCCCGAGGCGTTGATGCCGTTGACGAGGTCCTGCACCGTCTGCGTGCCGGTGAAGGTGGCCGTGTACGTGGTCGAGCCGGCGTTGATGGTGAAGGCCAGCGCCGTGTTGGTCGAGGTGTCGATGCCGATGTCGCCGGAGGCCGAGGCGGTCGCCGCGTCCGCGGTGGTGTCGGCGCCGCCGAGCTTCTTGGCCAGCGTCGTGTCCTTCAGGCCCTTGCCGGTGGCGGTGGCCTCGGCCGCGACGGACAGGGCCGTGCCGGTCTTGGTGGGACGGTTAGCGGCGGCGTCGTTCTGGGCCTGCGTGATGGTCGACTGGAGCGACTGCACGAGCTTGGTGATGCCGTCGATGCCCTTGGAGGCGGCCTGGATGGTCTGGACGCCGTTCGAGATGCCGTCGAGCAGGCCCGAGAGGGCGTTCGAGCGGTCGTTCAGCGAGGCCGCGGTGAAGAAGTTGATCGGGTTGTCGAGGGCGCTCGCGACCTTCTTGCCGGTCGAGAGGTGGTTCTGCGTCGTCGCCTGAAGCGAGGCCGTGTCCTGAAGGGACAGAAGGCTCGAACGAACCGACGAGTTGAGAGAGATACCAGCGGCCATGATTGATGCTTCCTGTGCGGTTCTGTTCTCCTTCATGGAGAACATCGTCTTTGTGGACCGGGGCCTCTTGCGGCCGCGTTAAGTGAGACAGTTAAATTTGTACGATCATCGACTTTTCTCCGATCGCGGTCGGGATCAGGCCCGGCGCTCGACCGCGGCTCCGGGCTTCTGCACCGTCGCCTCGCTCGCCTCGCGGGCGTAGACGCGGGCGCGCAGCACCACCTCGTCCGGAATCTGGATGACGATGTCGCCGCTCGCCGGATCGACCACCTGATAGACCAGCGTCTGGCTCTCGGCGTCGCGGGTGTAGGCGCCACGGCCCGCGCCCTGCTGCGCGGCCTCGGATCCGGCGCGCGCCTCGGCGGCCTCGCCGATCGAGAGCGAGACGGCGGGTGCGAGCGGCGTCTGCGGCTCAGCGCGCGCGTCCGGCCGCGGCGGCGTCGCCGTCACGGGCGTCGCCGCGGCGACCGGCGGAGATGTTGCGACGGCTCTGATGTCCATGGCCCTGCTCCCATCTGGACGCAAACGAGCCCCATCAAGTCGCGAACACCGTTAGCGCGCTGTAAAATTCGGCCGCTCCGCTCCGCCGAACTCGAAAAAGAGTAAAAGAATGCTGAACGCAAACGGCGAAAAAAAGAAAATATGCGGCAGGTCGAAGGATAGATATTCAACTTTTGGCAACAGGCAATCCGGATTCGCCGGAGATCGATGATCCCATTTGGTTCATTTGCGTGGTCGGCTCGCCAGCACCAAGCAATGATCGCGATCAACGTTTCCTGCGTCGCCGGATGATCGCTCGGGATGCGCGCTCATCTCTTCGGTCGAGCCGAAGATTCGGGCCGATGCAGGCAATGCGCGCCGGATTCGGCCCGGCACATCTTCTGATTTCAATTTCGCGGATACTCGCGCCGCCAGCGAAAGGCGGCGCCGGAACGGAAACGGCCGGCCCGGGGCCCGAGGGCTCCCGGCCGGCCGCTGGCCGATGTCATCGATCGTCGGAGGCGACTATTCGGCGGCGTCGACGTAGAGTTTGCCGCCCTCCGCCAGGAATTCCTCCGACTTCGCCCGCATTCCGGCCTCCCGCTCGGCGCTCGACATCACCGGGGCCGTGTGGATGACCTCGCCGGCCTCCTCCATGGCCAGAACCTCGGCGCGAAGATCTTGCGTGATCTTCATCGAGCAGAATTTCGGCCCGCACATCGAGCAGAAATGCGCGACCTTGTGGGCATCCTTCGGCAGGGTCTCGTCGTGGTAGCTGCGCGCCGTATCCGGATCGAGGGACAGGTTGAACTGGTCCTCCCAGCGGAAGTCGAACCGCGCCCGGGAGAGGGCGTCGTCCCGCACCTGCGCGGCCGGGTGTCCCTTGGCGAGATCGGCGGCGTGGGCCGCGATCTTGTAGGTGATGACGCCAACCTTGACGTCGTCCCGGTTCGGCAGCCCGAGATGCTCCTTCGGCGTCACGTAGCAAAGCATTGCCGTGCCGAACCAGCCGATCATCGCAGCACCGATGCCCGACGTGATGTGATCGTAGCCCGGCGCGATGTCCGTCGTCAGCGGACCCAAAGTATAGAAAGGCGCCTCGCCGCATTCGCGCAGCTGTTTGTCCATGTTGACCTTGATCTTGTGCATCGGCACATGGCCGGGGCCCTCGATCATGACTTGGCAGCCCTTGTCCCAGGCGATCTTCGTCAGCTCGCCGAGCGTCTCGAGTTCCGCGAACTGCGCCGCGTCGTTCGCGTCCGCGATCGAGCCCGGCCGCAATCCGTCGCCCAGCGAGAACGAGACGTCGTAGGCCCGCATGATGTCGCAGATCTCGTCGAAACGCTCGTAGAGGAACGATTCCCGGTGCCCGGCCAAGCACCAGCGCGCCATGATCGAGCCGCCGCGGGAGACGATGCCGGTGACCCGCCGGGCCGTGAGCGGCACTTGCGCCAGGCGGACGCCCGCGTGGATCGTGAAGTAATCGATCCCCTGCTCGGCCTGCTCGATGAGCGTATCCTTGAACACCTCCCAGTCGAGCTTGAGTGGATCGCCGCCGACCTTCTCCAGCGCTTGGTAAATCGGCACTGTGCCGATCGGCACGGGGGAGTTGCGGACGATCCACGAGCGGATGTTGTGGATGTTGCGGCCGGTCGACAGGTCCATCACCGTGTCGGCGCCCCAGCGGGTCGCCCAGACCAGCTTCTCGACTTCCTCCGCCGCCGACGACGTCACGGCCGAATTGCCGATGTTGGCGTTGATCTTGACGAGGAAGTTCCGGCCGATCGCCATCGGCTCGACCTCGGTGTGGTTGATGTTGGCCGGGATGATGGCCCGCCCGAGCGCGACCTCGTCCCGCACGAATTCCGGCGTGATGAAGGGCGGCAGCGCCGCGCCGAAGCTCTCGCCGTCGGCGAGCTTGGCCTCGGCCTGCTCCAGCATCGCCTCGCGGCAGAGGTTCTCGCGGTGGGCGACGTAGATCATCTCCTCGGTGATGATCCCTGCCCTCGCAAACTCGTACTGCGTCACCATCTGGCCCGCCGCGGCCCGGCGCACGACGCGCTCGGCGGGGCAGGGGGCCACGAGCTTGTCCTCGCCGACGAAGCCGTTGTCCTCGGGCTTGACAGCGCGGGGCTCCACCGCCGCGTAGCCGCGCTTGGCGATCCACGGCTCGCGCACGCCCGGCAGGCCGGCATGGAGGTCGATGCGCGCATCCGCCTCGGTGTAGGGGCCCGACGCGTCGTAGACGCGCACCGGCGCCTCCTTGGGGTCGGTCAGCACGATCTCGCGATAGGGCACGCGGATGTCGTCGCGGCCCGCGACGGTGCCGTAAACTTTGCGCGAGCCGGTGACCGGACCGGTCGTCACGGTCTCGGGGCTGCCCTTCGGGAGGTCTTTGGGTCGGACGGGTGCGTTCATCGTGGATCTCTCCTGGCGTTGGAGCGATCCGAACTCGTCACAGGTCAGAATGGGCGCGGCCGCCTTGTCGTCTTGCCGCGAGTTCCCGTCCCTCCGCCGGTATGAGCCGGATCAGGTTCAAGGGTCAGGACGTAGCGTCCTATCTCAGCCCCCTGTCTCGGGGCTCCCCTCGGAACGGTTCAAATCTTTACGGGCCGCGGCCCTTTGTCAATGCGCGGATGTTTCGGCTTGGCTCGGAGAGCCGGCCGCGCCACCGTGCGGCCGATCCGCATGCGCATCCTCAGCCTGATCCTCGCCGCGGCCGCCGGCCTCTACGTTCTGGCCATTGGCCTGCTCGCATTCTTCCAGCGCACCCTCATCTATCCGGGCGCCTTCACCGCGCCCCGTGCCCTCGCGAGTGTGGAACCGCCCGCCGGAGCCCAGACGGTGAGGGTGGCAACTGCGGACGGCGAGACGCTGCACGGGCTCTGGCGTCCGCCTAGGCCTGGTTGCGGCGTCGTGCTCACCTTTCACGGCAACGGATCGCGCCCGGAGCCGCATGCGGAGCGCTTCTCGGCCGATGCTTGGGCACGGAACGGCTGGGGCGTCCTCGCCATCGCCTACCGGGGCTACCCGGGCTCGACGGGAAGCCCCAGCGAGGATGGCCTCATCGCGGACGGGGAGGCGGCGTACCGGGAGATCAGCCGTCGTGCGCCCGGGGCGCCGGTGCTGCTCCACGGCCACTCCCTCGGGACGGCGATCGTCGCGGCGCTCGCCCGCACCCACACGGCAATCGGCCTCTATCTCGAGGCGCCCTTCGATTCGATGAGCGCGATGGTGCGGCTGCGCTTTCCCTTGGCCCCGCCCTGGCTTCTCCGGGACACTTACCCGAACGACGAGCGCCTCGCGGGGGCGACGATGCCGGTCTTCATCGTCCACGGCCTGTCGGACCCCGTGATCCCGATCGCCAATGGGCGCTCGCTCGCGACAGCCATCGGGCCGGCGGTCCGGTTCGAGGCCGTGCCCGGCGACCACGTCTCGATCCTCGGGAGCCGGGACGCGGAGGCCGAAGCCCTCTTCCGCGATCGCATCGGTGCCGCGTGCCGGTCCGTCCCGGCGGAATGACGCGGCGCCTCCCGATCGGCTCGCGGCGCCTCATATGACGGGGGAGAAGCGAGGAGGGGCTGACAGGTGGGACGACGAGCCGGGCGCTGGCGCGACGACGATCCGACGACGCACGGCCCCCGCTCGCCCGACCCGGTCACCTGTCCCCTGTGCGAGCGCACGATCCCGGCCCGGGCCCGATCGAGCCTGCATCACCTCACCCCGAAGCTGAAGGGCGGGACCCACAAGGGCACGGTGCGGCTGCACCAGATCTGCCACTCGGCCATCCACGCCCGCTACAGCGAGGCCGAGATCGCGCGCCGCCTCGCGGATGTCGACGCGCTCCGCCAGGATCCCGAGATCGGCCGTTTCGTCGAATGGGTGCGCAGCAAACCCGACGATTTCCACGCGGCTACCCGGATGACCCGCGATCGTCGCGGCGCGAAGCGCGACCGCTAGCGCCGTTTACCCCGCGTTTCGCATGTGGCTGGACGGCCCCGGCGCGTGGCAGCCTCCATTAAGGCTCCTGCGCACAGGCTCCGAGACTTGCGAGCGACGGAGCGGCGAGATGGGGTGGCAGGGTACGGCGAAGGGGCGGCCCGACGAGGCGATGCGGCTCGCCTGGGTCGACGTCGCCAAGGGCCTCTGCATCGTGCTCGTCGTGATGATGCACGCCACGATCGGCACCGGCGAGGCGATGGGCAGCGAGGGTTTCCTGCACCCGGTCGTCGCCTTCGCGAAGCCGTTCCGGATCCCGGATTTCTTCCTGCTCTCGGGGCTGTTCCTCGGCCGCGTCATCGACCGCGATTGGCGCCTCTTCGCCGACCGCCGTCTCGTCCATTTCGCCTATTTCTACGGGCTCTGGGTCCTGATCCAGTCGGCGGCCAAGTACGGGCAGATCACGGACGGGGCCGGTCCGTCCGCCTTCCTCGCCCATCTCGCCCACGCGCTCGTCGAGCCCTACTCGACGCTGTGGTTCATCTATCTCCTGGCCGTCTTCTCCGTCCTCACGAAGCTCCTCAGGCGCGTGCCCGCGCCCGTGCTCCTCGGCTTCGCGGCCTTGCTCCAGATCGTGCCGATCGCGACCCATTCGTACCTCGTCGAGGAATTCTGCGCGCGCTACGTTTACTTCCTCGCGGGTTACCTGCTGGCCGGGCGGATCTTCGCCTTCGCCGACGCCGTGCGTGCGCATCCCCGGCGCGCGCTCGCGGCACTCGGCCTCTGGGCCTGCGCCAACGCCTATCTCGCTTTCGCGCCGTCGCCGCTGCCCGGCTTTCCGACCCTCGCGAGCCTGCCGTTCGTCAGCCTCGTCCTCGGCAGCGCTGGCGCGCTCGCCATCGTGGCGGGCGCCGCGCTGCTCACGCAGGCGGGCGGCCGACTGACCGCGGCCCTGCGCGCCTGCGGACGCCGCTCGATCGTCATCTACCTCGCCTTCTTCCTGCCGATGGCCGCGACGCGCACCCTCCTCGTCAAGACCGGATTCGTGACCGACGCGGGTCTCGCGAGCGTGATCGTGACGGCGGTAGCCATCATCCTTCCCCTCTTGTTTGAGCGGTTGATCCGCGGAACGGCGCTCGATGTCCTGTTCCGCCGGCCAAGCGCCTTCCACATCGTTCCGGAGCAACGCCGCGTGACGCCCGCGTTGCGCGCGGCCTAAGATCAGCGGCGCGCCCGCGGACGAACGAGATGGTCGAGGAAATTCGCGATCTCTCGGCGGCGGCTCAACGCGTCGAGGACCTCCGATCCGATGCCGTGACGCCAGGCGAGGTCGGTCCGCTCGCGCGGTCCCCGGTGCAGGTCGTCCAGATCAGCCGCGAAAGCCTCGACATCCGCCCGGTTGCGGCAGAACCGGGCCTCGATCACGTCCTCGGCCTGGAGGCGCAGCATCGCGCCGAGCTCGTCGAGATCGAGTTCCGGATGATACTGCGTGCCCCAGAACACGCCTGCTCCGCGCCGGATCTCGATGGCCTGCACATCGAGGAGCGCATTCGAGGCGAGAACGTCCGAGTTCGGCGGCGGCGCGATCACCGCGTCGAGATGCATCGCCGGTGCGTCGTAGGCGGCGGGGCGGCCCGAGACCAGCGGATGCCGCCGGCCCGAAAGCGTCGGCATGATCGCGCGTGCAAAGCCGTATTCCGGTCCGCGCGGATTTCGGCCGGCGTCGCCCCCCGCCACGGTCGCCGCCACCTGCACGCCCCAACACGAGCCGAAGACGGGAAGCCCGGCGTCGAGAGCCGCGCGCATGAGTTCGCGTTGACGGCCCACTTCGGGCCGAGCCTCGGTCACGTGCAGCGCGGAGCCGGTGAAGATCAACGCATCGAACCCCGCGAGATCCAAACCACTCGGCAGCGCAACGTCCGCATCGGCCGGATTGATGAGTGTGCAGGCGAGGTCGGTGGCGAGCGTCTTGAGCAGGGCCGCGTACGCCTGCGCCGAGGTCTTCCCCGTCGCGCGGACGTGATTCTCGCGGCCGTCGCGGGCGTTCCCGTCCGCGACGAGACAATGCAGCATCGGCTTCGTTTCCGGTTCAAAGAAGACCGCCCGGCGCGGGCGCATCGAGCTTCCGGGAACGGCCTGGCTTGGTTCCCGTTCCGGTAGCTCGGCACGACGTGACGCCGCAGATGCGGCCGCTCCGCGGTTAACGGAATCCGAATCCGACCGGTTAAGGACCCTTAAACCCGCCGTATTTAGCGTGCGGAACCGGGGCCGCTCGGGCCGGGGCCGCTGATGCGCGGCGCCGTCCGAGGTCAGCCCAGGACAAGACGGGACGCATGGCGAGAGGACGTGGACGGACCGGCCGGGATGAGCCGAACTTCGACGTGCCGGAAGGGCGGGTCGCGAGTCCGGGCTCCCTCGACCTCCGCCTCTCGCGGGACGACCGGGCAGGGGGCGGCGTGGCGGCGAAGCGCGGGACGGACGGGCAGGCTCAGCGCGGGCGGGGCGGAGCGGTACCTCCGGGCCGTCGGTCTGCTCCGGCGCCGCGGAAGGCGACCAAGCGGCGCGGCTCGTTCCTGGCGCGTCTGACCTATGCCTGCGTCGTCCTCGGTCTCTGGGCGGTGATCGGACTTGCCGGGCTCGTCGCCTATCACGCCTCGCAGCTTCCGCCGATCGATCAGCTCGCCGTGCCGAAGCGGCCGCCCAATATCGCGATTCTCGCGAGCGACGGCTCCCTGCTGGCCAACCGCGGCGAGACGGGCGGCCGGGTCGTCGGCATCAAGGAATTGCCGCCCTACCTGCCCCGCGCCTTCGTCGCCATCGAGGATCGACGCTTCTACAGCCATCTAGGCGTCGACCCGGTGGGCATCGCCCGCGCCGTCGCGCAGAACCTGACCCGTCGCGGCGTCGCGCAGGGCGGCTCGACCCTGACGCAGCAGCTCGCGAAGAACCTGTTCCTGACACCCGAGCGCTCCGCCTCGCGCAAGATCCAGGAGGCGATCCTCGCCCTCTGGCTGGAGCACAAGTACAGCAAGGATGAGATCCTCGAGCTCTATCTCAACCGCGTCTATTTCGGCGCCGGCGCCTACGGCGTGGAGGCGGCGGCGCAGCGCTATTTCGGGAAGCCTGCGAAGAGCGTGAGCCTCGCCGAGGCTGCGATGCTCGGCGGCCTCGTCCAGGCGCCCTCCCGGCTCGCGCCGAACCGCAACCTGCCGGCGGCGCAGGCCCGCGCGGCGCAGGTGCTCGCCGCGATGCAGGATCTCGGCTTCGCCAAGCCGCAGGACGTCAAGGTCGCGCTCGCGCAGCCGGCGCGGCCGGCGAGCAGCCGCGGCGGCGGCTCGGCGAACTACGTCGCCGACCTCGTGATGGACGTCCTCGACGATTACGTGCCGAAGTTCGACACGGACATCGTCGTGCAAACGACGGTCGACACCGGCCTTCAGGCCGCGGCCGAGAAGGCGCTCGTCGATGAACTGAACGCCAAGGGCGGCCGCTACAATGTCGGCCAGGGCGCCCTCGTCTCGATGCGCCCGGACGGCGCCATCCGGGCGCTGATCGGCGGTCGCGACTACGCGCAGAGCCAATTCAACCGGGCGACGACGGCCAAGCGCCAGCCGGGCTCCTCGTTCAAGCCCTTCGTCTACCTCGCCGCCGTCGAGCGGGGCGCCACGCCCGACACGGTCCGCGAGGACGCGCCGATCCGCATCGGCAACTGGCAGCCGGAGAATTACTCCCACCAGTACGAGGGCGCGGTCACCCTGCGCAATGCGCTGGCTCTCTCGCTCAACACCGTGGCGGTGCGGCTCGGGCAGGAAGTCGGGCCGAAGGCGGTGGTTCAGACGGCCCAGCGCCTCGGCATCACCTCGCCGCTTCAGGCCAACGGCTCGATCGCTCTCGGCACCTCGGAGGTAACGCCGCTGGAGATGGTCGGCGCCTATGGCGCCTTCGCCAACGGCGGCACGGGCGTCATTCCCTACGTCGTCACGAGCGTGAAGAGCACGGACGGCAAGCCGCTCTACAAGCGCGGCGAGGGCGGCCTCGGGCGCGTCATCGAACCGAACGCGGCCGGCATGATGAACGCCATGATGCACGAGACCTTCGTCATCGGCACTGCAAAGAAGGGCGATATCCCGGGCTGGGATCTCGCCGGCAAGACCGGCACCAGCCAGGATTTCCGCGACGCATGGTTCATCGGCTACTCCGGCAACCTCGTCACGGGCGTCTGGCTCGGCAACGACGACGGCGAGCCGACCAAGAAGGCGTCCGGCGGCAACCTGCCCGTGGAGATCTGGAAGACCTACATGATGGTCGCTCTAAAGGGTCAACCGCCGGTCCCGCTCCCCGGCATGAACCGCTGGCGGAAGGGACCCGAGCCCACGGCGACGGTTGCTGCCGCCGGCGGCCCGGTGGGCGGTATTCTCGGCACCATCCTGGGGGAGACACAACCTGCGCCGCCGCCGCGCCAGCAGACGAGCCAGCGCCAGCGCGGCCCGAGCCAGGACGATCGCAACTTCCTGGAAAAACTGTTCGGCCTCGGCGAATAGTGTCCGCCTCGTCTCGGGCGTTCAGATCTCGTTGAGCATAGGCGCGGCTTTTCCGACACGCATCGGAACCCGGTAGGTCTTCGCTCACTGGTTGTTGTTTGAATGGCGCCAGCAGCGGGGAGGGGTGGGGCAGGCTCCATGCGAGTGCGTTGGGTCTACGCCGCCAGGGCGCATCTGGAAGACCGGGCCTCGCGGCTCATCGCGATCCTGGGCGTCAGCGTCACCGCCGGGCTCTGCGCCCTCGGCTTCTACCTGATCTGCGATTTGCGCGACGGCGCCTGGCACCAAGCCCAGCAGAATGCCCAGAACCTGCTGAGCCTGATCGAGCAGAGCATCTCGCGCAACGTCGAGATGTACGACCTCTCCCTGCGGGCGGTCGCCGAGGGTGCAACGCATCCGCGGATCACGGAACTCGATCCGGAGTTGCGCCGCCTCACGCTGTTCGACCGCTCCGCGACGGCGTCCGGGCTCGGCATGATGATCGTGGCCGACGAGACCGGTCGCATCCTCATCGCGTCCGATCCCTCGGCCTCGCTGCAGGCCAATCTCTCCGAGAACCCGGATTTCAAGGCCCTGAAGGCGGATCCGGCCCTCACCCTCGCGGTCAGCGGCCCGCGCATCTCGCGGGTGAGCGGCACGCCGATCATGGCGCTGAGCCGGCGCATCACCAAGCCGGACGGTTCCTTCGGCGGCGTCGTCAGCGGCGCCATTCATCTCTCGTATTTCCGGGCCCTGTTCGAGCGGCTGCATATCGGCCGGGGCAGCGCCATCAACCTGTTCCAGGCGGACGGAACGCTCATCGTCCGGCACCCGTACCAGCCTCAGAACGTCGGGCGCAGCATCGCGGGGGGCGCCACGTACAGGCAGTTCAAGCAGGCGGAGCGGGGCGTCATCGTCGAGCGTTCGGCGATCGACCGCCAGATGCGCCTCTACGCCTTCGCCCACCTCGCCAACCTGCCGCTCCTCGTCGACGTGGCGGTCAGCGCCGAGAGCATCCGGGCCACGTGGTGGCCGCGGGCGCAGATGGTCATCGCCCTGACGCTCGGCCTCAGCGCCGCGACCCTGAGCCTCACGCTGCTCCTGCAGCGCGAGATCGTCCGGCGCGCGGCGGCCGAGGCCTCCTCGCGCGCCGCGACGGAGGAACTGGCGACGCTTGCACTGACGGATAGCCTGACCGGCTTGGCCAATCGGCGCCGCTACGACGATTTTCTCGCCAAGGAGATGCGTCGGTCAGGACGCACCCGAACGCCGCTCTCGCTGATCCTGATCGATGCCGATCGCTTCAAGCTCTACAATGACCAGTTCGGCCACCAGCGTGGCGACGCCGTGCTGAAAGCGGTGGCGGCCTGCCTGATGCAGCACGTGGATCCGCTCGAAGCGCTCGCCTGCCGGGTCGGCGGCGAGGAGTTCGCGGTCATCATGCCGGGCGCGGGCGCTGCCGAAGCACGCGCCATCGCCGAGCGAATCCGCCGGGAGATGGTGGTCCGCCAGATCCCGCACGCGGACGAGGTCGGCGGCGCGGTGACGCTCAGCATCGGCGGAGCCACCCGGGTGCCGGCCCTGAGCGACAATCCGGAGACGCTTTTTCGCGAGGCTGACGCGGCGCTCTACGAGGCGAAGCGCAGCGGCCGCAACCGAGTGCGCTTTTCCGAGGCGCTGGCCGATCCGAGGCCCCTGACGCGCAGCGCCTGACGCTCCTCACAGCATCGGCAACGTCCGAGGTCGCCGCCCCCGCGGAAATTGCGCCTCGAGGGTCGCGATCTCGGCCTCCGTAAGCTTGAGATCGCGCGCCGCCGCATTCTCGACCGCGCGCTCGGCGCGGCCCGTCTTCGGGATCGAGAAGGTGTTGTCGAGGCGGGTGAGGAAGGCGAGCGCCACCGCGTGCGGCGTGGTCTCATGCGCCTGCGCGATGCCGCCGAGCACCCGCCCGTCGGTGCTCGCCGGATCCGGAAAATCGCCGCTGCCGAAGGGTGAGTAGCCGACCATCGCGACGCCGTTCGCCGCGCACCAGGGGATCACCGCGTGCTCGATCGAGCGCTCCCGCAGGTGATACAGCACCTGATTGCAGGCGATCCGATACGGGCCGGCGATGCGCAGAGCCTCGTCGAGATCGTCGACGTCGAAGTTGCTGACGCCCCAGGCGAGGATCTTTCCGTCCCGCCTCAGATCCTCGAACCCCGCGATCGTCTCCTCCAGAGGGTGGCTGCCGGGCCAATGCAGCAGGTAGCAGTCGAGCCGGTCGGTGCGCATCCGCCGGAGCGATTGCTCGCAGGCTCTCACGACCCCGCGGCGCGTGGCATTCCCGGGAACGACCTTGGAGACGAGGAACACCTCCTCCCGCAATCCGTCGATCGCCTCGCCGACGATCGCCTCGCCGTCGCCGTACATTTCGGCTGTGTCGATGTGCGTGAGCCCGGCATCGACGCCTGCGCGGAGCGCGGCGACCGCCTCCGACCAGGCGGTGCCGTCGATGCGCCACGTGCCCTGGCCGATCACCGACACCTGCCGTCCCGTCGAGCCGAAGCCGCGTGTGTCCATGCCTGCCTCCTCGCGCGCCGATCTCGGGATCCGCCGGAAGGGCCGGTACGGCCGCCGACAGGCTGGCGCGCCGCGTCCTTCCTGCCGCCCCGCGCTTCATCCCGCGCCTTATTCGCGCCATCATGCGGGAATGAGCAATGGGCATCGGCGCGCGGCGGCGATAACTTTAGGCCAAGGACGTACCGTGTTCCCCGCCGTCTCCCCCGCACGCCAGATCGATCCCTGCGCGGTCCGGCCGGCCCGCGGCGCGCGGTGGAGGGCCTGCTGATGCTGCCGCAGCACCGCTGGTTCTGGGTCCTGATGCTCCTCGCCTGCGGCGGGGCGGGCCTTCTCTACAACATCCTGTTCGCGGGCGGCGCGACTCCGCTCGCGGGCCTCACCTACGGGCTCTGCGTCGGCGCGGCTGGCCTCGCTTTCGACCGCGGCCTGATCCTCGCCGGTCTCCAGGCCCGGATGCGGCGCCTGCCCGCGATGCTCTACGTGCCCGCAGCTGAACTCGCCTACGTGCTGATGATCGCGCTCGGCATCGCGTTCGGCGGATTCGTGGTCTGGAGCTTCGGGCTCACCGACGATTCGCTGCAGACGGCGGTGAAGATCACGCCCCGCGTGCTCGCCTACTCGCTCGCGGTCTCGGCGCTTCTCGTCTTCGTGGTGCGGATGCGCGACCTGATCGGCGGCGAGGTCTTCGTGAACTTCCTGGTCGGGCGCTATCACAAGCCCGTGCGGGAGGAGCGCATCTTCCTGTTCCTGGACGTGGTGGGCTCGACGGCCTTCGCGGAGACGCACGGCGATCTGCGCGCCCAGGCCTATCTCAGCGCGGTCTTCGCGGCGCTTGCCGAGCCGGTACGCCGCAACGCGGGCTCGACCGACGACTATATCGGCGATCTTGCCATGATCACGTGGCCCATGGCGCGCGGCCTCAAGGACGCGCGCTGCGTCACCTGTGTTTTCGACGTGCGCGACCGCATCGAGGCCGAGGCTGAGGCCTGGAAGGCTCGGTTCGGCACGGTGCCGCGCCTGCGGGCAGCTCTGCACGGCGGCTCCGTAGTGACGGCCGAAGTCGGTGTCGACCGGCACAAGATCGCGTATTTCGGCGACGCGGTGAACGTGACGTCCCGCATCGAGTCTCTCTGCCGACCGCTCGGCGCCGAGATCCTGATCTCGGAGGATCTGCTGGCCCGCCTCGGCTCGCTGCCGGCCGGCATCGTGGCGCGCTCGCTCGGCGCCCACACCGTGCGCGGGCGCGGTCAACCGCTCTCGGTCGCGACGCTGGAGCGCTCGGCGCCAGCGGTCGCGCGTGAGGCGGTCGCACCGCTGGCAAAACCGGATTCTCCGCAGCGTGTTGCATCGAGCGCGAGATGATGGTCGACCCGGCCGGGATGACCTGGCGCACGCCGCTGCGCCTTGCGATCCGCTTCGGATTGCCGATCGTCGGGATCGTGATCGTGGGCCGCGCCATCGTCGCTTCGATTGGCGGCGCCATCGAGCGCGGGCATTTCGCCCTCGGTATTCTGCTGATCACTCTCGGCTTCGCCTCTCGGATAGTACGGGGACGATAGGAATGGCCGCCGAGATCGCGATCTATATCGACGCCGATGCCTGCCCGGTGAAGGACGAGACCTACCGGGTCGCGGGCCGCTACGGGCTGCGTGTCTACGTGGTGGCGAACAGTTTCTTGAACTTGCCGCGCGAGCCCTGGATCGAGCGGGTCGTCGTCGGGGATGGCTTCGACGCCGCGGACGACTGGATCGCCTCCCGCGCCGGCCCCGGCGCGATCGTGATTACGGCCGACGTCCCTCTCGCCAGCCGCTGCGTGCGGGACGGCGCCACGGTGCTCGCCCCGACGGGCAAGCCCTTCACCGACGCCTCGATCGGTCTCGCGCTCGCGACGCGCAACCTGATGCAAGACCTTCGCGAGAGCGGCCTCGTCACAGGCGGGCCGAAGCCCTTCTCCGCACGCGATCGCTCGGCCTATCTCGGTGCTCTCGACCAGGCGGTGAACCGACTACGGCGGGCCGCTGCCCGCTGAGACGCTGCCGGCGGCCATCCTGGCTCAGACCCCCGCGAGCTTCTTCAGGGCGTCATTGATCCGGTCCTGCCAACCGGGACCGTCCTTCTGGAAGTGCTGCAGCACTGCGCTGTCGACGCGCAGCGTCACGCTCTCCCGCGCTCCCGGCACGGCGGGCCGCGAGGGCGGCGCGGCCGGCTCCGATGCGGCCGGCTTCGTCGTCACGGATCGGAAGGCGGCCTCGGCGGCCTTGCGCGGATCGCTGGTCCGGCGGCTGCGGTCCATCGCCATCGCCTCACTTGCCCTTGCGCTTCTTCGGCGCGGGCGGCGCCGCTGCCCGAGCCTCGGCATCGGCCGCCTCCTTGGCGAGGCGCAGGGCGCGGAGCTTCACGGTCCGCTCATCCACGGCCTTGATCGCCGCAACGTGCTCGGCCATCGCCTGCGCGCCCTCCTTGGCCATGCGCTGGGCGCGCTCGGCGCGCTCCTCGGCCTTGGTGCGGACTTCGCTGTCCTGGCTCATCGATGTCCTTTCCGATGCCTCGTCGAGGGAGACGGCCATGCGCATGCACGCGGCGCGGCCGAGGGGACGAGGCTTCGATCGCGCCGGCCTGGAGGGGAGGGATGGGGCGGCCGGCGGTGCTGTCCTCACACCCGTCACGCGGATGCATGCAGGCGGGATGGGCCTGTGTAGCACGGACGCAGCGGGCAAGGCGAATTGTGGTGCAATCCGTTCACCACGAAATATGACGCCGCCTTTCCCTATGCCGTGGCGGGCGTCGGCATGATCGGTCCGGCGTCGCCGTCCGTGCGCGCCCTCTCATCGAAGCCGCGGCTCTCCGGCATCAGGAATAGATAGCCGACGAAGCCGAGCGCGGCGATGCCAGCGAGGGACAGGAAGGCCGTCGAGAACCCGGCCGCGACGATGATCACCCCGGCCAGCGTGGCGCTGAAGGAGGCGCCGAGTCCCTGTGCGGTGGCTACGGCGCCCTGCGCGACGTTGAACCGCCCGGTCCCGCGGGTGAGGTCGGCGACGACGATCGGGAAGAGCGCGCCGTAGATGCCGGCCCCGATCCCGTCGAGGCATTGCACGGCGACGAGCCAGAACGGGTTGTCCGACATGGTGTAGAGCACGCCGCGCACCGCCAGAACGCCGAAGGCCACGAGGAAGATCGGCTTTCGGCCGATCGTATCGGCCTTGGCGCCGACGAAGACCGCGACAGGGACCATCACGCACTGGGCGGCCACGATACAGACCGCGATCAGGGAGGTCGCGTGGTCCTTGCCAGAGATCTTGGTGAGGAGTTGGCCCACGGACGGCAGCATCGCCGCGTTGGCGAGATGGAAGGCCGTGCACAGAACCGCGAAGACAAGGAGATACTTGTTCTGGAGAAGGGCTGTGAGCCCCGAGGGTTGCTCGCAAGTCTCGTGCTGCGCGCAGTCGAGTCCGCGTGCGAGGTCGTCGTCGATCGCCTTGGCCGGAATCATCAGCATGGCGACGATCGAGGCCGCGGCGAGGATCGCCATCAGCCAGAACACGACGATCGGGCCGAAGAAATAGGCGGTCGAGCCAGCGATGGCGGCCGAGGTGGCATTGCCGGCGTGGTTGAAGCCCTCGTTCCGGCCGATCCGCTTAGAGAACATCTTCGGCCCGACGACGCCGAGCGTGATCGCGGCGAGCGCCGGCGGGAAGACGGCGCCGGCGATGCCGGCAAGCGACTGGGTGGCCGCCACGAGGTAGAAATTCGAGACGAACGGCAGGATCAGGCAGCTGAGGGTCACCGCCACGGCTGCGGCGATCACGATCGCACGTTTGTGATGGGTGCGATCGATCAGCGCGCCCGCCGGGGTCTGCGCGATCAGACCGGCGATGCCGGCGATCGTCATGACGATGCCGATCGTCGCCTCGTTCCAACCCTGTTCGGGCCCGCGCACCGCGAGGAGATAGATCGCAAGGTACGGACCCAGGCCGTCACGGACGTCGGCGAGGAAGAAGTTGAGCGCGTCGAGGCCACGAAGGACCCGTGCGGAGGGCTCGCGCACGGAATCGGTCGCCGCAGCGACACCACCAATATCCGACATGGCCGTTTCCCCTATCGCGCGGAAAAAGGCGGCCCAATCGCGGACGCGCACCTCCGATCGCTGCAATCACAACGCCGGCGATGGCGTTCCGCGACGTGGATTAAACTCTTTGTGAAGACGTAGATTTCGGGCGCGAAGGTCGGACTTGGCCTCGGATTGAGCAAGAGAGCCTCGATTGGACGAGGCGGCGGGATACCGAGAAGAGCCCGATCTCGGATCTTCGGGGTACTGTACCCAACTCACGCCGAGCCGCTGAAGATGGATGCTCGCCCATCCGCGACGAGGCCGCCTCCGAAGATGAGGCGACCTCCACGCGTCATCGGCGCCTTACCGGCCTGGGCTGAAACGCAACGGCACCGTGACGGAGAGCGATGACACCGTCACACCCGCCGGAGCCGCCGGCAGCGAGCCCCGCACGGCAGAGAGCGCCGCGCTGTCGATCGGCCCAATCCCGCTGCTGCTGGCGAGCCCCGCGCTGGTCACCTGACCCGAGCGCGTGACGGTGAACCGCACGACGGCGAGGCCGCCGCCGGTGCCGGCCGCCGCATTGCGATTCATGCGGCCGTGGATGGCCGAGCTCAGCATGCCCTGCCACTGGCGCAGCGCGTTCGGATCGTTGCCCTGCGCGGCTCGGCCGGCCGCATTCTGGGCCGAGGAGGAGGCAGAGCTGCGCTCGGCGCGACCGGCGCTGGCCTGGGCGGCCCGCGCCTTCGCGTCCCGTGCGGCCTTCTCGCGCGCCTCGCGCACGGCCTCACGGCGCTGCTCTTCGAGCTCCGCCCGGCGCTTGGCGTCGCGGATCGCCTTCAGCTTGGCCTCGCGCTCGGCCGCGATCTTGGCCAAGTCGGGTTTGGGCTTGGCCTGCTCGACGGGCTTCGGCGGCTCCGGCGACTGCGCCAGCAAGGGCGGCGGTGGCGCCAGCGGCTCGGCCTGAGGAGCCGTCGAGGTGATGACCTGGCTCTCGGGCTCCATGGGCATCGCGTCCGGCGGCGGCTCGGTCTGGGCCGTGACCGGCGGCTGCTCGGCGACCTCCGGCGGCTTCTCCGCCACCGTCTCCTCCGGCGCGACCTCGGTCACATCCGGCGGCTTCACGGACTCGGTCTCGTTCGGGGTCTCGACGGGGGTCGGAGGAGGCGGCGCCAGTTCGCTCGCCTGCGTCTCGCTCGGCGCCCTGACGTCGGCCTCCGTCATCTGCGGTGCCAGATCGATCGAGATCTGCTGCTCGCCGGGCGGGGCCGGGGGGGTCAGCCTGTAGAGCGCGATCCCGATCAACGCGGCAACGTGCAGCGCCAGCGCGACGAGGAAAGCCGCGACGAGCGGGGACCGCCCGGTCTCGGGCTCGCCGCTGGAAACGAGGACGCTCATGGGACTAGCGCGCCGCTCCGTTGGCCGGTGCCGCGGGCGCGGCCGGCGCATTGGCCGATGGCGCGGCGGGGAGAGGCCCACCCGGCGATTGGGCGATCAGTGAGACCTTCGTGAAGCCCGCCTGTCCGACGAGGCCCATCACCTCCATGATCTTTCCATAGGGCACGTCCCGGTCGCCTCGAACGAGCACGACCTGGCTCGGATCCTCGGCGGCGAGCGCGCGCAGGCGCGGCGTCAGCGTGTCCTGCGTGAAGAGCTCCTTGGCGATCGACGGATTCCCTTCCTTGTCGATCGTCACCTCGAACGGCTTCTTCGCCTGTGCGACCTTCGCCGCGCTCGTCTTCGGCAGCTGCACTGGGACGCCCGTGGTCATGAGCGGAGCCGCCACCATGAAGATGATGAGCAGCACGAGCATCACGTCGACCATCGGCGTGACGTTGATCTCCGACATCGGCGTCGTGTCGAGGCCGTCCTCGTCGTCGTCGCCGCCGCTCGCGCGGATCGAACCCATAGCCATGACTCGCCCTCCGGGGCTCGGACGGCGGGCGTCGGCTCACGACCCGCCGCAACACTTCACAGGCCGGTCCGCCCCCGCCCGAGCGGAGGCCGGTCCGTCAGATTTTTCGGCTTCGCTCTGCCGACGTTACTCGGCGGCCGCGGCCCGGCCGTGCACGCCGCGATCGCGGGCGAGGCGGTTTCCGAGGACGCCGATGCAAGAGACGAACGCGCCCTGGATGCGGCCCACGTCGTTCGTCAGCTTGTTGTAGGCCATGACCGCGGGAATCGCGACGACGAGGCCGATCGCGGTGGCGAACAAAGCCTCGGCGATGCCCGGCGCCACCACCGCGAGCGAGGTGTCCTGGCTCTTCGCGATCGACGAGAACGAGTTCATGATGCCCCAGACCGTGCCGAACAGGCCGACGAAGGGTGCCGTGGATCCGGCGGTCGCGAGGAGCGGCAGCCCGCCTTGCAGACGCTTCACCTCAAGGCCCAGGGCGGCGCGCATGGCGCGCTCGATGCGGTCGCGCCGCTCAGCCCGCGTCTCGGTCGGATCCTGGTCGCGCCACGCTTCGAGGGCGGCGTTGACGATGTGGGAGGAGATTCCCTTGCGTCCGCCTTCCAGCGCGCCGCCGGACCGGACCAGCGTCTCGAAGGCCTTGGCCTGACGCTTGGCGGCGGCGAGCCGTACCAGCTTCTCGAAGACGACGGTCCAACAGGCGATCGAGGCGACCACCAGGAGGATCATGACGCCCTTCACGATCGGGTCGGCCTGCAGGAAGAGGCCGACGAAGGAGAAATCGTGCACCGCCTCGGCGGCAACGGGTGTGGGATCCATTACGGGCTCCTCGAACTCTCAATTTCCAGTGCGGGCACGCAACCCACGGAGCGCCCGGCCGATGGGTCGGGCGAACATGATGGTGTGGCTCAGCGATCGAACGGGACGCTGGCCTTGCTCTCGGTCTCGGTCCGCTCAAGGCAGCCTTCGCGACTGGCCTCACCGCCCTCGCAAGCGAGGACGTCGTTGAGCAGGACGCGCCCGATCTTCGGGCAGGCGATCCCGGCGAAATCGAAGATCTTCACGCTCGTCTTCTTCTCGGCGAGCGGGCCGAGTTCGACCGCGACCCGCTTCTGAGCGACGCCCTCCGTATCGAAGGCGAAGAGGTCGACCTTCAGAGACTTGAGGGCGGGCCCGCGACCGTTGTCGACGAGGAGGTAGGTACGGCAGGCCTCGCCCGTCGCCTCCAGGCGGTTGAGCTGCAGCTTGATCGGCGCGCCCTTCGCGCCGCTCTCACCTTGCGCGGAGGCCGGCGCCGCGAGCGGCAGGGCGAGGATTGCGGCCGCAGCGAGGAGAACGCGCGCGGCGCCTGCTCGATCGCTCCGCCTTCCGTTCCGGCCCGGCCCCGTCATCGCCACCTGCTCGATACCTGTCACGCTCGCTTCCCCCTTGTGTCCGGGCGTCCCACCGCCCCGCATCGTGTCTCGGCCCGTCAGTGAAGCGGAGCGCCCAGCGGCCGCGACGCGCTCGCAGGTTGCAAGCGCGAGGCAGCGGCGTTGATCGTCTCCGCGGCATCCCGGATCGCCGCGGCAAGCCGCGGCGCGTCCGCGCGCCCGGTCAGCGCCGCCGCGTCCCGGCGCAGCGCCTCCCAATGCCGGCACCGGCCGCGCCGGATCAGCGCGACCAGGGCACATTCGTTCTCCGTCACCCGGCAGCAGGTGGCGGGCATGAAACTCCAATCCCCCTCGCGCTCGGCCCGAAGGGCGCGCAGGATCCCCACGATGCCAGACACGAGGCGCCCGCCCTCGGCCGCGCCGAGCAGCCGCTCGGCCCCGTCGAAGGCCGCATCCCAGCAGGCGACGTCGCTCGTCATGTAGCCCGAGGCCACGAATCGGGCCACCGAGAGGGCGAGCACGTCCGCGTCATCGGCGCAGATCTCAGCTACCTTCGGCATCCGGTCGTGCACGGACGGGATCGATGACGCGCTCATGCGGCCTCCGGTCAAGCGCGGGCTCGCCGGCAGGGCCATGGCTGAAGACACCGGACAACGCTTCCCGGCGGAAGTATCCGAGGACCCGGTCCCGGATCAAGGTCTGCCCTGAATTTCAGAGCAGTTCCAAACTGTTACCCCGAGACTGTGATTCGTTGTCGAAACGCGTTGCCGAAAAATCCTGGCCACTTCTGCGCAATCGTCCCAATTTTCCCTGTCCGGAAAGGGGAAACCGTCCGGCGTCGTGGAGAAGGGGAGCGGTCGGGATCGTCGCCTCTTGATGGCCGTTCGGGCGGCCTCCATATCGGGAGCACCGACGGGGATCCGCCGGCCGGAGCGCTGCGATCGCGGGCTCCCATCACGAAGTGCCCGCACGGCCGAGAGGCTGGGGCTTCGGAAAGGACCACGACCGACGATGACGCGTCCCTCTCCGTTCGGACATCCGTTCCTTCTCGGCTTCGACGAGATCGAGCAGGCCCTCGACCGGGTCTCGAAGGCGGCGAACGACGGATATCCGCCCTACAACATCGAACGTCTCCCGCGCACCGATCAGGAACCGGAGCGGCTCCGCATCACCCTCGCGGTGGCGGGTTTCACCCGGGACCAGCTCGACGTGATGCTGGAGGAGAACCAGCTCGTCGTCCGGGGTCGACAGGTCGACGAGCGAGAGCGCCAGTTCCTGCATCGCGGCATCGCCGCCCGCCAGTTCCAGCGGGCCTTCCTGCTCGCCGACGGGATGGAAGTGCTCGGCGCCGACCTGTCGAACGGCCTCCTGTCGATCGACCTCGCCCGGCCTGAGCCGGAAAGGGTCGTCCGCAAGATCGCCATCGCGTCCCGCGACTGACGCGAGGTGTCGCATCCCCCCGGTCGGATGTCGCCACGGGACCTGAAGCCGACCGATCGCTCTGCCTCTGAAGGAGGGCATGACATGACCGAACTGAACCAGAATCCCCTGACCCCGGCCGATCTCGACCCGACGGAGTTCAACGCTGCCGATCTGGCGGCCCTCGGCGAGGGCCACATCGCCTATGTCCGGCCGATCCGCTCGGACGACGTGAAGCGGTTCTTCCCGCAGGCCCCTGAGCTGACGCCCGGCCTCGACCTCTTCGCCCTCCTGTCGGCGAGCGGCGCCCCGATCCTCCTCGCGGATTCGCGGGATGTCATCGTGGCGAACGCGATGGCGCACGACCTCCACACGGTCAGCCTGCACTGACCGCAGGATCGCGCGGCCCGGCCTCGCCGGGTCGCCGATATGCGCCTCACCCCATCTCGGCCACCGCCGCGACGAGCCTGCGGATATCCTGCGAGCGCGACAGGCGGTGGTCGCCGTCCGCGATCAGCGTGAGCACCGCGCCGGCCTTCGGCAACCGGTCGAGGAGGCGGATGGCATGCGCGTGCGGGACGTCCGGATCCTCCATGCCCTGAAGGATGTGCACCGGGCAGCCGAGATCGATCGGTCCGTCGAGCATCCTGTGGCGCCGCCCGTCCTCGATCAGGTCGAGGGTGATGGGGTCCGGGACCGGGGCGTAGTCGGTCGGCCTGTACCAGACCCGGTCGCGCAGCAGCGTCTCGCGGACCTGCGGCGGGAAGCGGTCCCACATCAGCGATTCGGTGAAATCGAGGGCCGGCGCGATCAGGACGAGGCCCGCTGGCGGCGGCTCGCCGCGGCGGCGGCGGTTGCGCGCGGCGAGGCACGCGATCCATCCGCCCATCGACGAACCGATCATGATTGGACCCTGCGCCGCGTAGATCGCGATCACGGCTTCGGCGTCCGCGAGCCAAGCCGAGATGGTGCCGTCCGCGAAGGCGCCGTCCGACGCCCCGTGACCCGAATAGTCGAAGCGGACGAGCTTGCGCCCGGCCGATTCTGCCCAGGCATCGACCGCCATCGCCTTGGTGGCGCCCATGTCCGAGCGGAAACCCCCGAGCCAGACGACGGGGGGCCCCGCGCCCTCGCGGACGCGCACGGCGATGCGGCGCGACGCTCCGTCCGTCTCGACGGTGATGAATTCGGGCGCGAACTCGGCGGGGCGGCCGGTCTCGTTCGGCATGAAATTCCTCGTGGCGAGGGTGAGCTGTTGATTGCGGGCATCCACCAATGTCGATGCGGCGCGCAAGGGTTTCGTTTACCCGGACGTTACGGGGGCGAGCGAACCTTGCGGTCATGACCGGACATATCGAGGGCGGCCGAGCCCCGGCACGCCACCCACACGACCCGCGCCCGGGCAGGCTCGATGAACGGCGAGGTGCGTCCCGGGCCAGCCTTCCCGGTCGAGGCCGGCCCGCTCGCGGGCGCCTGCATCCTTCAGATCATCCCGGAACTCGAGGCCGGCGGCGCGGAGCGCACGGCCGTCGACGTCGCCGCGGGCCTGGCGGCGGCGGGCGCGCGTCCCCTCGTCGCGACGGAGGGCGGCCGCCTCGTCGGCGAGCTGCAGGCCAAGGGCGGCATCTGGGTGCCGTTCCCGGCAGCCTCGAAGAACCCGATGGCGATGGCCCTCAACGTCCGGCGCCTGATGAGCCTGTGCCGTCGCGAGGGCGTGCAACTCATCCACGCGCGCTCCCGCGCGCCCGCCTGGGTGGCGCTCGGCGCGGCGCGGCGTCTGAAGATCCCCTTCGTGACGACCTATCACGGCAGCTATTCCGGCCGGACGGGCGTGAAGGTGCTCTACAACTCGGTGATGGCGCGGGGCGACGTCGTCATCGCCAACTCGAATTACACGGCGGACCGGATCCGCTCGCTCCACGCCGAGCAGGCGGGCGACCGCGTGGAGGTCATTCACCGGGGCACCGATCTCGGGAGCTTCAACCCGGTCGCCGTCGGGCCGTCGCGCGTCGAGGCCCTGCGCCGGGCCTGGGGCGTCGCGCCGCACGAGCGGGTGATCCTGCTGGCCGCCCGGCTCACGGCCTGGAAGGGCCAGCGCGTGCTGATCGAGGCCGCTGCGCTGATGCGCGACCGCGGCCTGTCCGATTTCGCGGTGGTCCTGGCCGGCGACCCGCAGGGACGGGCGGCCTACGAGCGCGAGCTCGACGCGCTGATCGCCGCGCGCGGCCTTGCGGGCATCGTGCGGCGCGTCGGCCACTGCACCGACATGCCGGCGGCCTTCCGCGCCGCCTCGGTCGTCGCCGTGCCCTCGATCGAGCCCGAGGCGTTCGGGCGTTCCGCGGTCGAGGCGCAGGCACTGGGCACGCCCGTCGTGGTCTCGGATCTCGGCGCGGTCCCGGAGACGGTGCTGAGCCCGCCGGACGTGGCGCCCGGCCAGCGCACGGGCTGGCGGGTGCCCGCGGGCGACGCCGCCGCCCTCGCCAAGGCGCTCGTGGAGGCGATCTCCTTGGGGGCGAGCGCCCGGGACGTCCTGGCTCGACGGGGGCGCGCCCATGTCGAGGCGCATTTCTCGCTGGAGCGCATGGTCGCCGACACCCTCGACGTGTATGCGCGCCTCTTGCGATCGTGAACGATCGTCAGCATCTCAAGGTCGATACGCGACCGTACGAAGGTCGCGCGAGATCTTGCCGATCGCCCGTGACAGGCCGTCACCGCCTGTGAACCCTGACAAGTCTCAGATGTTGACTTGTGAGGCGGATCGGCCAAGGTGTCGCGTCCGGAAAAGGCCGGAGCGTTCGGTGGTCGGGGCACCCGGGTTCGGTGCCGCAGGCCGCCGTTTCGTCGTTGCTTGAGGAGATTACAGCCATTCGTAGACCTATGAGAGCCATGCCGGCCCCGCAGAAGGACGGGCCGCGCGCGAACCGGGATATCCGCGGTGTACGCGAAGTGCAGCTCATCGATGACACCGGCCAGAACCGTGGCATCGTGCCCTTCTTCGATGCCCTTCAGCTTGCCGAAGAGGCTGGCCTCGACCTCGTCGAGATCGCTCCGAATTCCACGCCTCCCGTCTGCAAGTTCCTCGATTACGGGCGCTTCCGCTTCAACGAACAGAAGAAGCAGAACGAGGCCCGCAAGCGGCAGAAGACGGTCGAGGTGAAGGAGATCAAGCTCCGCCCCGGCATCGACAAGCACGATTACGACGTGAAGATGAAGGCCGTTCAGCGCTTCTTCGAGGAGGGCGACAAGGTCAAGATCACGTTGCGCTTCCGCGGCCGCGAGATGGCGCACCAGGATCTCGGATTGCGTCTCCTTGAGCGCGTGAAGGTCGAGACTGCCGAGGTCGCCAAAGTGGAGAGCGAGCCGATGCTCGAAGGCCGCCAGATGATCATGGTGCTCGCCCCGCGCTGACGCGCGTGAAGGCCACCCGCCTGCCTCACCCGCAGAGTGTCCAATGCGCGCCGCCTCCTCCGGGGGCGGCGCCCCTTTTTTTGTGATGGACCCGTTGGCCAGCGACGCCCCGACCGATGCCTTCCTCTCGCGGCGGGTGCCGCTCGCCGGACGGATGCGCCTGATCTACGCGCCGCTCGGCGACGACGCCTTCTCGCGCTACACGGGCGGGCGCTTCCGCCACTTCCGGCAATTCTGCGAAGGCGTGCTGGAGCCGGATTCCGTCGCCCTCGACATCGGCGCGAATATCGGCCTGACGGCACTCGTCGCCGCCGAGACCGCCCGGCGGGGCCGCATCTACGCGATCGAGGCCGCACCCCGGAATTTCGCCGCCCTGACCCGCAACGTATTCGAGCACGGCGCCTCGGTCATCCGCCCGATCCACTGTGCGGTCGGCCCCGAGACCGGCTCCGTGCCCTTCTTCGACCATTCCGCCTTCGGCTACGTGGTGGCGCGGGAGAACATGACCTCGGTGCCGAGCACGTCCGTGCCGATGCGCCGCCTCGACGACATCGCGGACGAGGTCGGACTCTCCCGGCTCGACGTCATCAAGATCGACATCGAGGGGTTCGAGCAGGAGGCTCTGACGGGGGCGGCCGGTATCCTCGCCCGGTTCCAGCCGGTGGTGATGCTGGAATTCAATTCCTGGTGCCAGATCGCGTCCTACGACAAGAGTCCCCGGCGTTTCCTGGAGTGGCTGCTCGCCACCTTCCCGCAACTCCACATCTGGCGTGACGGCCGCCTGACCGACGTGCGCCGCCTCGGCGTCTACGAGTTTCTGCACCTCAACCTGACACGCCATCGCTGCAACACGGATCTGATCGCCGCCTACGCGCCGGACCGGCTGGCGCGGCTGGAGGCGCTCTCGGCGCAAGGGGGCCTGGCGGGGCTCCGGCGTCGGCTCGGGTTCTAGGAGCGTGGGCATCCACCTCTCCCGTCCGGGAGAGGTCGAGTCGGTGTGAGCCGACCGGGTGAGGGGTACGACCTCTCCGGAGACGTCGAACCCGTCACCCCAACCCTCTCCCGTCCGGGAGAGGGGCTCGGTCGCGCAGGCTGGGGCGAGGCCCCCGTTTCCGCTACTTCAGCATCGCGATCTGCGCGTCGCCGGTCCGGCGGAGCACGTTGACTGTCACGTCGTCGGCGTGGCGCTGGATCCGCAGGTCGATGCGCGAGGTGCCGATCTTCACGTTGAAGATCGAGACGCCGTCGAGGAAGGCCGGCAGCGTCGGGTTGCGGAAGCGGACCCGGTTGCGGGCGTGGTCGATCTCGAGGCCGAGGCAGGCCGCCAGGAAGGCGAAGGGCGCGGCCGCCGCCCAGGCCTGCGGGCTGCAGGCCACCGGGTAGGCCACCGGCCCGCGCTGGCGGCGCCGCATGAAGCCGCAGAACAGTTCCGGCAGCCGCTTCTGGTCCTGGTAGAGGGCGGTGTCGAACATGCCCTGGAAGATGCGCGCCGCCTCGGGCTTCAGGTCGTAGCGGGCGAGCCCCAGCGCGATCAGGGCGTTGTCGTGCGGCCAGATCGAGCCGTTGTGGTAGGACATCGGGTTGTAGCGCGCCTCGCCGCGGGCGATCGTGCGCACGCCCCAGCCGTTGAAGCCGTCCTTCGAGAGGAGCTGCGCGGCGACGCTCGCAGCCCGCTCCGGCAGCGCAATCCCTGTGAACAGGGCGTGGCCCGCATTCGAGGAGCGCACCGCGCATTGCCGCTTCTCGCCGTCCAGCGCCAGCACGTAGGTGCCGATCCCGTCGTTCCAGAACGCCTTGTCGAAGGCTTCGCGCAGTTGGCGGGCCTGGTGGCTCAGGGATTCGGCGAGCTCATCGTGACCCAGCATGGCGGCGAGCTTCGCCATGCCATTCTTGGCGGCGTAGACGTAGCCCTGCACCTCGCACAGCGCGATCGGCCCCTTCGCGAGCTGCCCGTCCGTGTGGAAGATCGAATCGTGGCTGTCCTTCCAGCCCTGGTTCTCCAGCCCCTTGTCGGTGTCGCGGGCGTACTCGACGAAGCCGTCGCCGTCCCGGTCGCCGTACGCGTTCATCCAGGTGAGAGCGAGTTCGAGCGCCGGCCAGATCCGCGCGATCGTGTCCCGGTCGCCGGTGACGGCGTAGTATTCGGAGGCCAGCATCACGAAGAGCGGCGTGCCGTCGATGGTGCCGTAATAGTGCCGGAACGGCACCTCGCCGAGCATCGCCATCTCGCCGCGCCGCGTCTCGTGCAGCACCTTGCCGGGCTGAGCGTCGGCCGCCGGATCGACGGTCTTGGCCTGCGTCGAGGCGAGGTAGCGCAGAACCCCCTTGGCGAAGTTCGGGTCGATCCAGAGGGCCATCATCGCCGTGATGATGCCGTCGCGGCCGAAAACCGTGGAGTACCAGGGAATGCCGGCGAAGGGGTAGATGCCCTCGGGAGTACGGCTCGCCAGCATGTAGAGATCGGCGGTGGCGCGGCAGGCCGCCTCGTTGAACTGATCGTTCGAGGAGATGATCGTGGTGATGCCGGCGGTGAGCTGGCGCTGGTCCCGCCGCGCGTCCCGGTAGGCGCGGGCGAACACGACGCCTTCGCCGAGGCCCTTCGGCGGACGAACGCCCGTGCTGCCGGCAGCGGCCGCGAGGCCGGCCGCGGCCTCCTCGCCGACGCGCTCGGCGGCGGGTGCGCTCGTGAAGGCGCGGTGCGATTCGCAGACGATGCGGATGAACAGGGAGGCGCGCTCACCCGGCGCCAGCGTCACCTCGAACTCGGCGCGGCCCGCTTCGAGCCGATGCGGCTTCGGGCCGAAATGCACGGCGGTGGTGCGCACCACCTCGTCGAGACCGACGTAGCGAAACTGCACCTCGCGCTCGCTCGCCACCTGCACCGAGCGCTTGCCGCGCTGGGTGCGGTTGGTGCCGCGCACCTCGAACAGGTCGCGGTAATCGGCGTCGAAGGTAATGGTGATGCGGAAGGTGCGCTTGCGCGAATCGTAGGAGCGCAGGCCGATCCGGTCGTAGCAGCTGCCTTTGAACAGGAACTTGGTGCGCTCGATCGCGATCACCTCGCGCGGGATCGAGGTGTCGTCATGCGCGTCGATCCGGATGTCGGGCGTCGTCATGTCGACGCTGAGCGCGCCGTTGTCGTCCTGCATCACCGAGGACAGCAGGAGCGGGCGCTGATCCTCGATCGTGAAATGCAGGCGCGAGAGGTAGCGCGTGTCCTGAAAGTAGAGCCCCTCGGGACCGGGCAGGACGCCGACGTCGCCGTAGCTGTCGAGGACGGCGAAGGCCTCGCCGTACTTGAGCGAGCGCAGCGGACGCTCGACGAGGGAGGTCTGGGCCTCAATGTGGTATTGCGGAAGAACTTCGTCGGCGTCCTGGAACCCGTAGACGCGCTGCTGCGCCTCGGCCTCGCGCGAATGCACCTTCGCCGTCATGTCTTCCGCCGCCATGCTGGGCATCTCCGGATTGTCGAGGGACGCGAATCGAAAGGGCCGCCGAATCGCTGTCCTTGCGAAGCGGCGGCCCTTGGGACCGTCTGAGTTGGGCGATCTTACGACGCTCGCGAGGGCCTGTTAACCCTCGCAAGCGCGGTGCCCGATGGGCAGGCTCAGGCCGGCATCGCGGCCGCCGACAGCGACGGGCGGGCGGAGCCGTTCATCTCGCCGTAATGCGGCGCGAAGGCCGCCGCGGTCGGCAGCTTGATCACGTCCGGCTGGCCGGCGAGAAGCCGCTCGTAGGCCGCCACGTACTTGCGGACCATGCACTCGGCCGTGAACTGTCCCTCGAAGTGACGGCGCACGCCGGCGCGGCTCATGCTCTTGACCCTGTCGACCGCCGCAACCGCCTCGTCCATGCTGTCGCACAGGACGCCGCTGACGCCGTCGGCGATCACCTCGGGCACGGAGCCGTTGCGGAAGGCGATCACCGGCGTGCCTGCCGACATCGCCTCGATCATCACGAGGCCGAAGGGCTCCGGCCAGTCGATCGGGAAAGCGAGCGCGAGCGCGTTGCCGAGGAAGTCCTTCTTCTGCTCCTCGTTGATCTCGCCGATATACTCGATCAGCGGATGGTGGATCATCGGCTCGATGACCTCGTCCCAATATTCCTGGTCCGCCTTGTCGACCTTGGCGGCGATCTTCAGCGGCACGCCGGAGCGCTTGGCCATCTCGATCGCGCGGTCAGGGCGCTTCTCGGGGGAGATCCGGCCGAGGAAGGCGAGATAGCCGCCTTTCGCCTCCGGGTAGTACGGGCAGTTCTGCGCCGGCAGGCCGTGATGAATCGTCGAGGCCCAGTTGACGCTCGGCGGCATCGGCTCGCGCTGGTTGTCCGAGATCGAGACCAGCGGCATGCCCGTGAAGGTCCGATAGACCGGCATGAAGTCCGGCACGTCGAGGCGGCCGTGCATCGTGGTGATGCACTTGTGGTTCATGTCCTCGAACATCGGATATTGCAGGAGATCAATGTGGAAGTGCAGGATGTCGAAATCGTGCGCCCGGCGGCGGACGTGATGCAGCATCGCGAGGTGGCTTGCGGTATGGTCGCGGTAACCGAGCAGCCGCAGGCCCTCGGGCGTGCAGGCCGCGAGCTTGGCCGAGGTCTCCGAGTCGCCGCTCGCGAAGAGCGTCACGTCATGTCCCTGCCGGACGAGTTCCTCGGTGATCCAGGACACGACGCGCTCTGTGCCGCCGTAGAACTTCGGAGGCACGGCCTCCGAGAGCGGGGCGATCTGGGCAATGCGCACGAAAAAGTCTCCTGTGAGGACGAGCGTTTCGGAGAGCTAACCCGATCCGGCCTGAGTGGGACATGAACGAAACTGACAGCCAAGGTTATGGTTCCGGTGGGGCGGCCGCGTTACCGAAATCTTCAGGGCGCTCCCAGATGTCCCCACTATCCCGCCTGTTGTTCGGCCCCGCGCGCGAGTCGTGCGAAGGCAGCTAGACACGCCGATGCACGTTCGAGGCCATGAAGCGGCAGATGGCTCGCGCGGAAGTCGCGATGTGCGCCGCGAAGCATTGAAACGGCGTCGCCGATCTGTCATAAGCCCCGCGCGTCGAACCGCCCGGCCGGATAGGGCTGCCGTGGCGGTTCGTGTTGCTCCATCAGAAGCATCGATCGCACGCGAGGGGTCCGGCCCGATCCGGGTCGGACGGACCTTGCGCACAGGAGAGCCAAATGCCCAAGCTGAAGACGAAGTCGGGCGCCAAGAAGCGCTTCAAGATCACCGGCACCGGCAAGGTCATGTATGCCCAGGCCGGCAAACGCCACGGCATGATCAAGCGGACCACGAAGCAGATCCGCAACTTGCGCGGCACGACGACCCTCTTCGAGGGCGATGCCGCCAACGTGAAGAAGTACTTCCTGCCGAACGCGCGGTAAGCCTTCACGACGTCGCCGACACTGCTTTTCACTAGTCCAGGAGATCGACCATGGCCCGCGTCAAGCGCGGCGTGACCAGTCACGCGAAGCACAAGAAAGTCCTCAAGGCCGCCCGCGGCTATTACGGCCGGCGCAAGAACACGATCCGCATCGCCAAGCAGGCGGTGGAGAAGGGTCTGCAATACGCCTACCGCGACCGCAAGAACAAGAAGCGCACCTTCCGCGCCCTTTGGATCCAGCGGCTCAACGCGGCGGTGCGCGAGCACGGCCTGACCTATTCCCGCTTCATCGACGGGCTCGCCAAGTCGGGCATCGTGGTGGACCGCAAGGCGCTCTCCGAGCTCGCCATCCACGAGCCCGCGAGCTTCGCGGCCGTGGTGGAGAAGGCCAAGGCCGCCCTCCCGACCGCCAAGGCTGCCTGACGCCTCGGCGCACGCGAGACCAGGACGTTCCGGCGAGGGGCGCGGCGCGGATGGCGCCGCGCCCTCGTCATTTCCGGGCCCTCCCGACCGACGCCCCTTGCATCGGCGCGTGCGAGCCGGAACAAGCACCCGCATCACCGACCCGTCCGTCCGGGCGGCCCGAGGACAGCGATGACCGATCTCGACACCCTCGAACGCGATCTCCTCGCGAAAGTGGAGGCAGCCTCCGACGAGGCGGCGCTCGAAAGCCTGCGCGTCGCGGCGCTCGGCAAGAAGGGCAGCGTGTCGGACCTCCTGAAGACGCTGGGCGCGATGAGCCCGGAGGAGCGCAAGGAGCGCGGCCCCCTCATCAACGGCCTGCGCGACCGGGTGCAGGGCGCGCTGGCGAGCCGGCGCGAGGCGCTGGCCGAGGCAGCGCTGGAGGCTCGGCTCGCCGCGGAGCGCGTCGACGTGACGTTGCCGGTCCGCGAGGCGCCCGAGGCACGCGGGCGCATCCACCCGATCAGCCAAGTGATCGACGAGATCACCGCGATCTTCGCCGACATGGGATTCTCGGTGGCCGAGGGCCGGACATCGAGACGGACGAGCTCAACTTCACCGCCCTCAACTTCCCGCCCGGCCATCCGGCCCGTGAGATGCACGACACCTTCTTCCTGCGGCCCGACCGGAACGGGCAGCGCAAGGTGCTGCGCACCCACACCTCGCCGGTCCAGATCCGCACGATGCGGGCCCAGGAGCCGCCGATCCGGGTGATCATCCCGGGGCGGACCTACCGGCACGATTCGGACCAGACCCACACGCCGATGTTCCATCAGGTCGAGGGGCTCGTGATCGACCGCTCGGCCAACATCGCGAACCTGAAATGGGTGCTGGAGGAGTTCTGCAAGGCATTCTTCGAGGTGGAGGGCGTGAAGATGCGCTTCCGGCCCTCGTTCTTCCCCTTCACCGAGCCGTCGGCGGAGGTCGACATCCAGTGCTCGCGCAAGGGCGGCGAGATCCGCTTCGGCGAGGGCGACGACTGGCTGGAGATCCTCGGCTGCGGCATGGTCCACCCGAACGTGCTTCGGAATTGCGGGCTCGACCCGGACAGCGTGCAGGGCTTCGCCTTCGGCGTCGGCATCGACCGCATCGCCATGCTGAAATACGGCATGCCGGACCTGCGCCCCTTCTTCGAGGCGGATGTCCGCTGGCTCGACCATTACGGCTTCCGCCCCCTCGACGTGCCGAGCCTCGTGAGCGGGCTCACCGGCTGACCCGAGCTTTCCCGCGATCCGGCAACGGCCGGGTCGCTTCCTCATCCTGGCCGGCGCCCCCCGCTCGAGCGGGAAGCGGCGCCGAAGGACGGCTCCGATGAAATTCACCCTCTCCTGGCTCAAGGATCATCTCGAGACCGACGCCTCGCTCGACACGATCGCCGAGACGCTGACGCGCATCGGCCTGGAGGTGGAGGGCATCGAGGACAAGGCGACCGCGCTGAAGCCCTACGTGGTCGCCAGGGTGCTGACCGCAGAGCAGCACCCGAACGCGGATCGCCTGCGTGTCTGCATGGTCGATACGGGCGACGGGCAGCCGCTGCAGGTCGTCTGCGGGGCGCCGAACGCGCGCGCCGGCATGAAATCCGTCTTCGCGCCGCCCGGCACCTACGTCCCGGGCAAGAACATCACCCTGTCGGTCGGCAGCATCCGCGGCGTCGAGAGCCGCGGCATGCTCTGCTCGGGCGCCGAGCTCGGCCTCGGCGACGACCATGACGGCATCCTCGACCTGCCCGAGGATGCGCCCGTGGGCGAGCCCTACGCCCTCTATGCCGGGCTGGACGACCCGGTCGTCGAGATCAACCTCACGCCGAACCGGCCGGATTGCACCTCGATCCACGGCATCGCCCGCGATCTGGCGGCGACCGGGATCGGCATCCTCAAGCGCGAGCCGCTGCCCCCCGTGCGTGGGGAGGGCGCGTGCCCCGTCCCCGTCGTCCTCGACGTCGCGGGCGAGGATGCCAAGCTCTGCCCGCTCTTCGCCCTGCGCCTCGTGCGCGGCGTGAAGAACGGCCCGTCGCCTGCCTGGATGCAGGCCCGGCTGCGGGCGATCGGCCTCCGGCCGATCAACGCGCTCGTCGACATCACGAACTACATGACCTTCGACCGCGGCCGCCCGCTCCACGTCTTCGACGCGGCCAAGGTCTCGGGCGGCCTCACCGTGCGCCGCGCGCGGAGCGGCGAGACGCTGCTCGCCCTCGACGGGCGCACGCATCAACTCACGGAAGACATGGTCGTGATCGCCGACGAGCGCGGCGTCGAATCGGTCGGCGGCATCATCGGCGGCGAGGCGTCGGGCTGCGACGAGGGCACGGTCGACGTGCTCATCGAATCCGCCCTGTGGGATCCGGCCAACATTGCGCAGACCGGGCGCCGCCTCGGCGTCATCACGGATGCCCGCTACCGCTTCGAGCGCGGCGTCGACCCGGCCTTCGCCCTGCCCGGGCTCGACCTCGCCACCCGCCTCGTCCTCGACATCTGCGGCGGCAGCCCGAGCGAGGCGACGATCGCGGGCGAGGTGCCGGAGACCGGCCACGTCATCGATTTCCCGTGGACCGAGGTGCGGCGCCTCGCCGGAATCGAGCTCTCCCGCGCCGAGATGAAGGTGACGCTGGAGACGCTGGGCTTCCACGTCGCCGGCACCGGCGACCGGGTGAAGGTGCTGGCGCCGTCCTGGCGGCCCGACATCGAGGGCAAGGCCGATCTCGTCGAGGAGATCGTGCGCATCGCCGGCCTCGACCGGATCGAGCCCAAGCCCCTGCCGCGTCTCGTGGCGGGCGCAGCCAAGCCCGTCCTGACGGTGATCCAGAAGCGGACCCGGGTGGCGAAGCGCGCGCTCGCGAGCCGAGGGCTGATGGAGGCCGTGACGTGGTCCTTCATCCCGCACGAGGACGCAGTGCTGTTCGGTGGCGGCGGAAGCGCGCTGGCACTCGCCAATCCCATCGCCGCCGACCTCTCGGACATGCGCCCGAGCCTCGTGCCGGGCCTGCTCCGGGCGGCGCAGCGCAACGCCGACCGCGGCTACCCCGACGTCGCCCTGTTCGAGGTCGGCCAATGCTTCGCGGGCGACGAGCCGGACGAGCAGAGCATCCGCGCAGCGGCCGTGCGTCGCGGCAGCGCGGGCCGTGACGGCGGCGGACGCCACTGGGACGGCGCGGCAGGCCCGGTCGACGTCTTCCAGGCGAAGGCCGACGCGCTGGCGCTGCTTTCCGGCCTCGGCGTACCGACCGGCGGCCTGCAGGTGGCGGCGGGCGGCCCCGACTGGCTGCATCCCGGCCGCTCCGGCACCCTTCAGTTCGGGCCGAAGAACCCGGTCGGTCATTTCGGTGAGATCCATCCGCGCATCCTGAAGGCGCTCGATCTCAAGGGCACGCTCGTCGCCTTCGAGATCGTCCTGGACGCGCTGCCGCTGCCGAAATTCAAACCGACCAAGGTGAAGCCAGCCCTCGCCCTCTCGGATTTCCAGCCGGTCTCCCGCGATTTCGCCTTCGTGGTGGGACGCGACGTTGCCGCGGGCGAGGTGGTCAAGGCCGCGCAGGCTGCGGAGCGCAAGCTCATCGCCGGCATCGACGTGTTCGACATCTACGAGGGGACCGGGATCCCGGAGGGCTCGAAGTCGGTCGCGATCGCGGTCCGGTTGCAGCCCGTCGAGAAGACGCTGACCGACGCGGAGATCGAGGCGGTGAGCGCCCGGATCGTTGCCGAGGTCGCGCGCAAGACCGGCGCGACGCTGCGCTCATGACGGGCACCGACCTCGCGACGCGCCTCGGTCAGGCCGAGTTTCTGCCCGAGGAGGCCCTGCGCGAGGCCATCGCGGCGCCGGACCTGATCGCCGGCGCGGTGCTGCGCCTCCTCGAAGCCGCGGGCGCTGGCGTCGAGCTCACGGACGAGGAGGCGAACCTCCTGTTCTGGGGCCTCCACGTGCTCGCCGCCACGCGCGATTCGCGCGCCTACCTGCCGCTGCTGCAGCTCCTCCGGCAGGACGGTGAGACGATCGACGATCTTCTCGGAGATGCCGCCGCGACGACCCTGCCGCAGGTGCTGGCCAGCCTCTACGACGGCGAGCCGGAGCCGCTCTTCGCGCTCATCCTCGACAGCACGACCGACGACCTCATCCGCAACGAGGCGCTGGCCGCGACGGCCTTCCTCGTCCGGGATCGGCGCATCTCGACGGAGGCCGCCGCCGGAATGCTGACGCGCTTCGACGACAAGCGCGTGGCGGTCGAGGGCGACGTCGGTTGGGTCGGCTGGGAAGAAGCGATCGCCCTGACCGGACTGCGCGACCTCGCTCCCCGCGTCGAGGCGGCCCGCAAGGACGGGCGCCTGCCGGCCGAGTTCTCCGATCCGGCCTGGTTCCGCGGCGCGCTCCGCCGAGCCGAGGCACGGCCGGACGACGCGAGCGACCTCGACGAGCGCGGTCTCGCCTACCTTGACGATCCGATCGGAGCGCTCGCCTGGACCGCAGAGGGTGCGGGCGAGCCGGCGCACAACCCGTACCGGGACGTCGGCCGCAACGATCCTTGCCCCTGCGGCTCCGGCCGGAAGTTCAAGAAGTGCTGCCTCGGCGCCTGACGCGCCGATTTTCGGGCACGGCAGGATCCGGCTGTCCCGATGCGGCTGACAGCCGCCGCATGCGGGGACGGGCGCCTCACGTCCGGAAGGCGACACGGACCGGTCGCGCGAGCGCGGAGCCGCATCGCCGCACGTTCCGCACTCGATCGATCTCATTGCGGTCCTTCAGGTTGTGAAGCGCCGCCGCGATGGGCGCGTCGGGACCCCTGCAGGATCGGCTCGTAGATCTGCTGCAGATGTCGGTCGGGACGCTTGAGGATGGCGGCATCCAGTGTGATGCCACAAAGCGGGCTCGCATCCGGTGCGACCGAATGCAGGCATCTCGACAAGCGCCCCTCTCCGGCTTTCGCGTCGGTCCTCAGCAGAGATCCGGACGCAGCTTCCAGCAAAATCGGTTTCGTGCGGGATCGAGGATCTCCAGGAAGGGCACATTCATCAGGATCAGGCCCGCCGAATCCGCGATCTCGAAGGCGCATTCGAGGTGATCCTCGCCAGGGCTCCCCAGGGAAGAACGCCACATGTCGGCGGCGATGTCCGGAATGGCCTCGCACACATCCAGATAAGCATGATCGAGGTCGGCGAAGGTCGAGCCTTCCTCGTCGCGATGGAAGTTCGTCGGTGTCCGAAAGTGAAGATAGAAGTGCGGCATGAGCTGATCTCGATGTGTCGCGCTGCCATCGCGCCGATCACCCATTGCGGGCGTTCATCCCAATTTCCGGACAACGCGGCGGCGCGCGCCGATATCGTGATCCGCGCCGTCCATCGTCCGAGGTACCGCGACGCCCGTTACGATCGAGGCGCCTGGCGGGGTGTGACGACGTTCGAGTCTGATCACGAACCGAAATTGCGATGTCTCGGTCTATATTGCATCAGTTTGCGCTTTTAAACCCAAAATTTAAGAACAATTATAGCTCAGTTGTGATAATTGTATGAGCAATTACGATCCATTGGCAACAAAATCGCGCGGGTCTGACAAAATTGTTACCAAGATGCGCGGAAGGAACGATGTCGAAACAAACGGAGTGGGCAGAGATGCTTCAATGGTGTGAACGAAAACAGGCTGAAAATTTATGCACAACGATGGCTTCACGGTGAGCGGCGTCCTTCGTCGATGGTCTGAGCGGAGCGCTCTCTGATCAGCGATCCTCATTGCGGAACGGTCCCGGCTTGGGGGCAATGTTCGAAACGCCGAGAGGCTGGCGAGCCCGGGATCGACCCCGACGGGATGTCGGCCGCAACATTCCGTGCCCTTGGGGCTAGGAGGACCTTTCAGGACGTGCTGCCTGGGCGCTGCGCGAGATCGGCCGTCGCCGCATGTCCGTTCAGCGGGTTCGTCTCGTCCCAGCCGTAGGACAGGGTCTCGAAGCGCATCGATCGGGCGTCGACCATGAGGAGACGGCCGATGAGAGGCTCGCCGAAGCCGGCGAACGCGCGGATCACCTCCATCGCCATCAGCGATCCCATCACGCCCGCGAGCGCGCCGAGCACGCCGGCCTCGGCGCAGGGCGGCACGCTGCCGGGCGGCGGCGGGCTCGGGAACAGGCAGCGATAGGTCGGGTTCGGGCGCCCGTCAGGCCCCGTCTCGTGCGCGCGGATCGTCGTGAGCGAGCCGTCGAACTGGCCGAGCGCGGCCGTGACGAGGGGGCGCTTCGCGTGGAAGCAAGCGTCGGAGACGGCGTAGCGGGTGGAGAAATTGTCCGAGCCGTCCGCCACGAGATCGTAGGCTGCGAGGAGGCCGGGGGCGTTCTCGGCGGTGATCCGCGTCGCGTGCGCGACAACCTCGACATGCGGGTTGAGGCGCCCGACCGCCTGCGCCGCGCTCTCGACCTTCGGCCGGCCGATATCAGGCGTGCCGTGAATCACCTGTCGCTGCAGGTTCGAGAGGGAGACCGTGTCGTCATCGACGATGCCGATCGTGCCGATGCCTGCGGCGGCGAGATACTGGATCAGCGGCGCCCCGAGCCCGCCCGCGCCGATCACCAGGACGCGTGCCGCCTTCAGGCGCGCCTGCCCGGGGCCGCCGACCTCGCGCAGGACGAGGTGGCGGGCGTAGCGTTCGATTTCGTCGGCGGAAAGGGCCATGGCGAGGCCCATAGACCCGCGGCAGCGTCGGCGGAAGCCCCGGGGCCCTGTTCCGTTCGCGGCGCAGCTTCACTAGGGTGGCCGCCCCGCCATCCGATCCGCCTTGCCCCGTGCCGCACTCGCCCCTCGACCTCGCCCAGGCCCTGATCCGCTGCCCCTCCGTGACGCCGGAGGAGGGCGGTGCACTTGACCTCTTGGGTCGCATCCTCGCGGAGGCCGGGTTCGCGGTGGAGCGCCCGGTCTTCTCCGAGGCGGGTACGCCCGACATCCACAACCTCTACGCGCGGATCGGGACGGCGGGGCCCTGCCTGCTGCTCGCCGGGCACACGGACGTAGTGCCCCCGGGAGAGACGGGCGCGTGGCGCCACGAACCCTTTGCGGGCGACGTGGCGGACGGAATCCTCTACGGGCGCGGCGCCGTCGACATGAAGGGCGGCCTCGCCTGCCTGCTGGCCGCGACGCTCGACCTCCTCGCCGCGCGGGGGCCGGCCTTCGGCGGCTCGATTGCGTTCCTGATCACCGGGGACGAGGAGGGACCTGCGGTCAACGGCACGGTGAAGCTCCTCACCTGGGCGCGCGCGCGCGGCGAGCACTTCGACCATTGCCTGCTCGGCGAGCCGACCAACCCGAGCCGCCTCGGCGAGATGATCAAGATCGGCCGGCGCGGCTCGCTCACGGGCAAGATCACGGTGCACGGCCGTCAGGGTCACGTCGCCTACCCGCACCGGGCCGAGAATCCGATCCCGGGCATGCTGCGCCTCGCCTCGGCCCTCGTCGCCGAGCCGATCGACGGCGGCACGGCGCATTTCGACGCCTCGAACCTCGAATTCACGACGATCGACGTCGGCAATGCGGCCACCAACGTGATTCCCGCCGACGCGCGGGCCGTGTTCAACATCCGCTTCAACGAGGGCTGGTCCGCCGAGACGTTGGGCGCCGAGATCCGGCGGCGCCTGGAGGTCGCGGCCGGCAACACGGTGCGCTACACGCTGGACCTGCAACCCTCGAACGCGCCCGCCTTCCTGACGCGACCCGACGCCTTCGTGGATCTCGTCGCGGGCGCGATCGAGGCCGAGACCGGCCTGCGCCCTGAGCTTTCCACCACCGGAGGCACCTCCGACGCGCGCTTCATCAAGGACGCCTGCCCGGTCGTCGAGTTCGGCCTCGTCGGCGAGACCATGCATCAGGTGGACGAACGCGTTCCGGTGGCGGACTTGGAGCGCCTGACCGCGATCTACAGGCGGGTGCTGGAGGCCTATTTTCCGGCCGGAGCGTCGGGGGCGTCGCCCTCCGCGTAATCCACGCCGACGAAGGTCAGCCCGCAGGCCGGAGCCATCGGGCCGCACCGGCTGCGGTCGCGCGCGGCGAGGATGTCGGCGACGTCGTCGGCGGTGACGCGACGGCTTCCCGCGAGCATCAGGGTGCCGACCATGCTGCGGACCTGATGATGGAGGAAGGATCGGGCCGAAGTCGCGATCACGATCTCCTCGTGCAGACCCATCGAGACCCGCGCGACGTCAAGCTGCTCCAGGGTGCGCACCGGGCTCGCCGCCTGGCACTCGGCGGCGCGGAAGGCGGTGAAGTCGTGCCGCCCGAGAAGGGGTAGGGCGGCCGCCTGCATCAGATCGGGATCGAGCGCCCAGGGCACGTGCCAGACATGCGCCCGCGTCAACGCCGCGGGACTGCGCCGGTTGAGGATCCGATACCGGTAATGGCGCCGGATCGCGGAATGACGCGCGTCGAACCCGGCACGCGCGATCTCGGCGGAGAGGATCGCCACGGGCAGCGGGCGCAGATGTGCGTTCAGGGCGTCGCGCACCGTGTCCGTTCGCCAATCCTTCGTGAGGTCGAGATGGGCAACCTGATGAATGGCGTGGACGCCCGCATCCGTGCGGCCTGCGCAGGTGAGACGGGCGTCCTCACCGGTGAAACGCGTCACCGCCGCCTCGATCGCGCCCTGGACGGTGAGATCCTCCGCCTGCCGCTGCCAGCCGCAGAAGGGAGCCCCGTCGTACTCGATGACGAGCTTGTAGCGCGGCATCAGAGGAGGCGCGCGCCGGGCTCGAGCCGGGCGCCGCGCAGGAACTCGGAGCCGGAGACCGTGCCGCCGCGCCCGGCCCGGCGAAGCTCGGTCAGGCGCACGGCGCCCGCGCCGCAGGCGACGAGGCCGTCCGCTGAGAGGAGCGTGCCGGGCTCGCCCGACCCTTCAGCGGGCTCGGCCCGCAGCACCTTCACGCGCTCCGGCCCCTTCCCGAGATCGGCCTCGAAGAAGGCACCGGGAAACGGCGAGAGCCCGTTGACATGGTTCGCCACCGCGCTGGCCGGGCGCGCCCAGTCGATGCGCGCCTCTTCGTTCGAGATCTTGTGGGCGTAGACCACGCCGGATTCCGGCTGCGGCGTGAAGGCAAGTCCGCCGACGGCGAGTTCGGCGAGCGCCCGACCCATGAGGTCGGCGCCGAGTGGCATCAGCGCGTCGTGCAACTCGCCCGCCGTCATGCCGGGGCGGATCGGCAGCCTCGCCTCCATCGCGACGGGGCCGGTGTCGAGGCCGGCCTCCATCCGCATCACGCCGACGCCGCTCTCCGCATCGCCCGCCATCACCGCCCGCTGGATCGGCGCGGCGCCGCGCCAGCGCGGCAGCAGCGAGCCGTGCAGGTTTAGGCAGCCGTGGCGCGGCGCGTCGAGGATCGCCTGCGGCAGGAGGAGCCCATAGGCCACCACGACCGCGACGTCGGCCGCGTGCCGGTGAAACGTCGCGGCGGCGTCCGCGTCGCGAAGCGTAGCGGGCGTCAGCACCGGAACGCCGAGCGCCTCGGCGAACGCGTGGACGGGGGAGGGGCGTAAGCCGAGGCCGCGGCCGGCTTTGGCGGGCGCGCGGGTGTAGACGGCGGCCACCGTGTGGCCGTCCTGCGCGATGCGCGCCAGCGTCGGCACCGCGAAGTCCGGGGTGCCCATGAAGACGATTCTCAAGCTTGGGCCCTCGCTCGGGCGTGGGGCGTCAGGCGGCCTCGCCGCGCTTGGCCGCCTTGGCGAATTTTTTCACGACCCGGTCGCGCTTCAGCTTCGACAGGTGGTCGATGAACAGCACGCCGTTCAGGTGGTCGATCTCGTGCTGGATGCAGGTCGCGAGAAGCCCGTCCGCCTCGATCTCCTGCTCCTTGCCGTCGAGGTCGCGAAAGCGCACCCGCACCCGATCCGGCCGCTCGACCTCACCGTAGAACTCAGGAATCGAGAGGCAGCCCTCGTCGTAGACCCGCTTCTCCTCGGACGACCACACGATCTCGGGATCGAGGAAGACCCGCGGCTCGCGGGCGTTCTCGTCCTTCGAGGTGTCGATCGTCACGACACGCTTCGGCACGCCGATCTGTATCGCGGCGAGGCCGACGCCCGGCGCGTCGTACATCGTCTCCAGCATGTCCGCGGCGAGCTTGCGGATCTCGTCCGTGACGGGGCCGGCGGGCTCCGACCTCAGGCGCAGGCGGGAATCGGGCAGGATGACGAGGGGTCTGACGGCCATGGCGGAACCGGGAAGGACGGCGCCAAACCGCGGCGCTCGAAAGATTTTCGCAGATAAGGTGTGGGACGGGGCCGGTCAAATCGTCCCGTCAGGGTCGCGCACCTTCCGCACAGGCATCGGGCGGACCAAGCTTACTCTACCTCAGATTGCACTCGCTCGATCACCGCCCTAAGTACGCCGCCGGACGCGGAAGGGGGATCGACATGGTGGAGCAGGGTCTCGGCGCCGGTGCGTCGACCCCGCGGGCGGTCAAGCCCGAGGTTCCGGAAGAGGTCGTCGAGAGCTGGCAATACATCGTCAATGAGGTCGCGCGGCGCCTCGACGTGCCGGTCGGCCTGATCATGCGGGTGGATCGGTCCGGAGATCGAGGTCATCGCTGCCAATGACGATTCCCGGAACCCGCACGCGCTAGGGGAGCGCCGGGTGCTCAAGGATTCGGGCATCTACTGCGAGACGGTGCTCGGCCAGGGCACGCATCTCTACGTGCGCAATGCCCATGCCGACATCCGTTCCTGGGCGGGCAACCCGTGCTTCGAGCAGCACGGCCTGCTCACCTATCTCGGCTACCCGATCCGCTGGCCGGACGGCAGCCTGTTCGGCACGCTCTGCGTCCTCGATCTCGTGGAAAAGGTCTACACGGACCATGAGCGCGACGTGATGGCCCTGATGCGCGACCTGATCGAGGGCAACCTGCGCACGCTCTGCGTGCACTGACGGCTCAGAACGCCGTCCGGCTCCGGATGGCCGCCGACAGGGTCCCCTCGTCGAGATAGTCGAGCTCCCCGCCCACCGGCACGCCGTGGGCGAGGCGGGTGATCGTCAATCCGAGATGGGCGAGCGACTCGGTGACGTAATGGGCCGTGGTCTGGCCATCGACGGTGGCGTTCAGCGCGAGGATGATCTCCTTGACCGCCGGGTCGCTGGCGCGCTCGACGAGGCGCGCGATGTTGAGGTGCTCCGGCCGCACCCCGTCGAGGGCCGAGAGCACGCCGCCGAGCACGTGGTAGCGCGCCTGAACGGCACCCGAGCGCTCCAGCGCCCAGAGGTCGGAGACGTCCTCGACGACGACGAGGGTGGTCGGATCGCGCTTCGCGTCCCGGCAGATCGTGCAAGGATCGCTGGTGTCGACGTTGCCGCAGGCGTGGCAGACCACGATGCGCTCGGCCGCGATCCGCATCGCCTCGGAGAGGGGGCCGAGCAGGGTGTCGCGCTTCTTGATGAGCTGCAACGCGGCGCGGCGCGCCGAACGCGGACCGAGGCCCGGCATGCGGGCGAGGAGCTGGATCAGGCGCTCGATCTCGGGACCGGCGACGGCTTGGGGCATCGTGCGTCCATTGGCTGACCGGACGCGGGCGCGTCCGGGCGGGTCCCGCAGGGCATAGCGGGCAAACGCCGAACGGGAAATCGGGTCCGCGCGTGTAAAGATGGGCCTCGGCACCCGGTTTTTCTCCCGCGCGCGGCCTTGGGCCGCTGCGAGGGCCGTTCATCCACCGGACATTTGCGGCGCGCCAACATTGGTCGCGACTGACAAACCTCGCGTGCCTTCTCGACATCGTACGCAAGTCTGATTGACGGGATAGCTTCGCCACCTATCGACATTGATCTTACGCGAGAGGCGGTGAACCTGCGTGCGGCGGGCCTGAACGACCGCACGGACGTCGCCTCGCGAGGCCCGGCGTCGGCCCGATGCCGGAGTGGAGGAAAACGGCGCGATCAGGTGCCCGGGAGATACGCTCTTGACGAACATCGGTGATTTCAATGCGGGCCACGGCGCCGAAGCGATCGGCCTGAGAAACCTGAAGGCCGTCCACTGGAACCTCGAGGCTCCGCGTCTCTACGAGGAGGCACTCTCCCGGAGGGAGGGCACGCTCGCCCGCGGCGGCGCCTTCGTCGCGACGACGGGCAGCCATACGGGCCGCTCGCCCAAGGACAAGTTCGTGGTGCGGGACGCCTCCACCGAGAACGAGGTCTGGTGGGAGAACAACGGCGCCATCACGCCCGACCAATTCGAGACGCTGCTCGGCGACTTCCTGAAACATGCCGAGGGCCGGGAGCTGTTCGCGCAGGATCTGTACGGCGGCGCCGACCCCGCCCACCGGGTCAAGGCCCGCGTGTTCGGGGAACTCGCGTGGCACTCGCTCTTCATCCGCAACCTGCTGATCCGGCCGGAGCGCGGCGACCTCGCCGATTACGTGCCCGATCTCACCATCATCGACCTGCCGAGCTTCCAGGCGGACCCGGCGCGGCACGGATGCCGCTCGAAGACGGTTATCGCGATCGACTTCAGCCGGAAGATCGTTCTGATCGGCGGCTCGGCCTATGCGGGCGAGATGAAGAAGTCGGTCTTCACCTATCTGAACTACATCCTGCCCAGGAAGGGCGTCATGCCGATGCACTGCTCGGCCAATGCCGCGCTCGATGCCGAGGGGGGCTCGGCCCTGTTCTTCGGCCTCTCCGGCACCGGCAAGACGACGCTGTCGAACGATTCCTCGCGGATGCTTCTCGGCGACGACGAGCATGGCTGGAGCCCGGAGGGAATCTTCAACTTCGAGGGCGGCTGCTACGCGAAGACCATCCGGCTTTCGCGCAACGCCGAACCCGAGATCTACGCCACCACCGAGCGCTTCGGCACGGTGATGGAGAACGTCGTGATCAACCCCGAGACCCGGGTGCCCGATTTCGACGATGCCTCCCTCACAGAGAACACCCGCTGCGCCTACCCGCTCGATTTCATCGCAAATGCGAGCGCCACGGGACGGGCAGGGCACCCGAAGAACATCGTGATGCTCACCTGCGACGCGTTCGGCGTGATGCCGCCGATCGCCAAGCTCTCGGGCGCGGAGGCGATGTACCACTTCCTGTCGGGCTACACCGCGAAGGTCGCTGGGACCGAGCGCGGCCTGACGGCGCCGGAAGCGACCTTCTCGACCTGCTTCGGCGCCCCCTTCATGCCCCGCCACCCGAGCACCTACGGCAACCTGCTCCGCGACCTCATCGCGGGGCACGAGGTTGATTGCTGGCTCGTCAATACGGGCTGGACGGGTGGCGGCGTCGGCACCGGGCGCCGGATGCCGATCCGCGTTACCCGCCGGCTGCTCGCGGCCGCCCTCGACGGCACGCTCAGCCAGGGCCAGTTCCGCCGCGACCCGTATTTCGGCTTCGCGGTCCCGGTCGAGGTGCCGGGCGTCGAGCCGCATGTGCTGGAGCCGGTCAAGACCTGGAACAACAAGACCGCCTTCGCCGAGACCGCGGCCCGGCTCGTGACCATGTTCCAGGAGAACTTCAAGCGCTTCGAGGCGCATGTGGAGCCAGACGTGAAGGCCGCCGAGCCGACGAACCAAGCCATCGCGGCCTGAGGGCCGTCTCGCCTCTCTTCTCCCCTTGCGGGTAGGGGAGAGGCCGGGCTTACGCCGCCTGTGCGGCGATGACCTGGCGGACCTTTCGGGCGAGTTGCTCCAGCGTGTAGGGTTTGCCGAGGAGTTGCACGTCGGCATCGACGACGCCGTTGTGGACGATGGCGTTGCGCGTGTACCCCGTCGTGTAGAGCACGCGCAGGTCCGGGCGGCGCAGGCGCGCCGCGTCGGCCAGTTCCTTGCCGCTCATCTCGGGCATCACGACGTCAGTGAAGAGGAGCGAGATCTCGGGGTTCTCGTCCAGGATGCGTAGCGCCTGCGTGCCGCCGGTGGCGTGGATGACCGTGTAGCTCAGATCGCGCAAGGCCTCGACCGCCATGCGCCGCACCCCGTCCTCGTCCTCGACGACGAGGATGATCTCCCGCGGATCGCCCTCCGGGATCTTTGCGCCGACGGTCCCTGACTGGGCCGGTGCGGCCTCCGAGCCGACGAGGCGCGGCAGATAGATCTTCACCGAGGTGCCGCGTCCTGCCTCCGTGTAGATCTTCACGTGCCCGCCCGTCTGCCGGACGAAGCCGTAGACCTGGCTCAGGCCGAGGCCCGTTCCCTGTCCGACCGCTTTCGTGGTGAAGAACGGGTCGAAGGCGCGGGTTGCGATTTCCTGACTCATGCCGGAGCCGGTGTCGCTGACGGCGATCAGAACGTACTGCCCGGCGGGAATCCCGGGATGCGCCTGCGCGTAGGCGTCATCGAGGTGGGCGTTGGCCGTCTCGATCGTCAGGTGCCCGCCCTCCGGCATGGCATCGCGCGCGTTCACCGCGAGGTTGAGGAGAGCGTTCTCCAGCTGGTTGGCGTCGGCCCGCGTCGTCCAGAGGCCGCCGGCCAGTACCGTCTCGACGCGCACGCGCTCACCGAGGGTGCGGCGCAGGATCTCGGACATGCCGGGAACGAGGCGGTTGCAGTCGATCGCTTCGGGGCTGAGCGGTTGCTTGCGGGCGAAGGCGAGCAGGCGGTGCGTCAGGGTCGCCGCTCGTGCGCCGCCGTCGAGCGCCTGCTGGACGTAGGTCTCCAACCGACCCTCGCCGCGCTCGATCCGGCGTTTCAGCAGGTTGAGATTACCCATGATGATGGCGAGCATGTTGTTGAAGTCGTGAGCCAGCCCCCCGGTGAGCTGGCCCATCGCCTCCATCTTCTGGGATTGACGCAACTGGTCCTCCAGCCGCTCGCGGGCGACCGAAGCCCGCAGGAGCGCCTCGTGGGCGCCCGTGAGCTCCCTGTGGGCGCCGGCGATCCGGCGATTGCGGGCCGCGGCATCGAACAGGGCATAGGCCGCGAGCGAGACGGCGAGCAGGACGGCCGCCGCGATGGCGATCTGGAGGAAGCGGGCCGTGCGGGCCGCACTGTCCTGGCGGGTACGGAGGCGCGCGTCGATCTCGGTCTCGAGTCCCTCGATGATCCGTCGCACGCGGTCCATCAGCCGTTTGCCTTCACCCGACCGCACGACCGCGAGGCTCGCCTCGGTCTCGCCGGAGTGGCGCAGGTCGATCGTACGCCGGAGCTCGACGAGCTTCTCGGCCACGACGGTGCGCAGATCGGGTAGCGCCGAGCCAAGTTCGGCCTCGGCACTCGCGGCGATCTGATTGAGCGCGGCGCTGATCTGCCCTTCCGTTTCGCGGAACGGGCCGAGATACGCGTCCTCGCCGGTCAGGAGGTAACCGCGCTGGCTCGTCTCCGCGTCCTGCAGGTTCGAGAACAGGCGGAGCACCGAGCTGCGCAGCTCGACCGTGCGCCGAGTATCGGCGACGTTGCCCCGCTGCATCGCGATGAGGCCGCCGGTCGCGGCGACCACCGCGACGAGGAGCAGGAAGCCCGCGACGAGAGGAGCGAGACTGAACGGGCGCATCTCGGCGCCGTTCGGGCCCGCGCCCTGAGGAGGGGGAGGATGGCGGGCGTCCAACATGACCGAATCAGCACGAACCGGACGGAATTATCCGTTGGATCCGGACTTCGTACCAATCCGGGCCTGAAGAGGGTCGGCGAGATCCCGTCAGAAGGGAAGCTTCATTCCCGGCGGCAGCGGCAATCCCTTGGTCAGCTCGGCCATCCGTTCCTGCGCCGTCTGCTCGGCCTTGCCGCGGGCGTCGTTCATTGCGGCGACGACGAGATCCTCCAGGATCTCGCGCTCGTCGGCGACCATCAGCGTCGGGTCGATCGAGACGCCCTTCACGAGCCCCTTCGCCGTCATCGTCACCCGCACGGCACCGCCGCCGGAGGCGCCCATGACCTCGACCGCGTCGAGCTCGCTCTGCAGGTTGGCCATCTTCTCCTGCATGGCCTGAGCCTGCTTCATGATGCCCATGAGGTCGCGCATCGGATCGGTCCCGGTTCGAGTGTCGGTCTCGCGTGATGTAGGCAGGGCGAGGGCCGAGCGCTACGGCTCGTCCTCACCGGACTCGGCCTGTGCCGCGTCCTCGACCCCGAGGATCTCGACCTCGGCGGCCGCCTCCTCGTGCGCCTTCTCCCGGACGTCGACGATCTGGGCGCCGGGAAACCGGGTCAGCACCTCGCGCACGAGCGGATGGGCTGCCGCGTTCTGGTGGCGCGTCTCGGTGGCCGCCTTCGCGCTGGCATCGAGCGTCGGCGCGCCGCCCTCCTTCGAGAGGGCGACGATCCAGCGCCGACCGGTCCACGCGTCGAGGGCGCGGGCGAGATCGTTGGCGATCGTCTGCCGCCCGCCCTCCGCGAGCCGGAACTCGATCCGGCCTTCCTCGAAGCGCACGAGATGCACGTCGCGCCGCAAGGCGATCTGGAGGGCGATGTCGCGCCGTTCGCCCGCGAGCGCCACCACATCCTCGAAGCGGGCGAGGCGCGGTCCGGGCGCGATCGCGGGCGCTTGTGCCGGAATCGGCGCGGCGCGGGACACGGGCTCCATGGCGACGGCCTGAGCGAACGACGAGGCGGGACGCGGTGGGGCCGCCTGCACGGACGGCTGGGACGGTGCCTCGGAACGGCCGAGCGCATCGGATCTCAGCTGCCGCAGGGCCTCGTCCGGCGTCGGCAAATCGGCCGCGTAGGCGAGGCGCACCAGCGCCATCTCGGCCGCGGCCAGCGGTCGGCTGGCGGCCTGCACCTCGGGAACCGCTTTGAGCAGGATCTGCCACGCCCGCGAGAGCGCCCGTACGGACAGCTTGCCGGCAAAGGCGGCTCCACGGCTCCGCTCGACCTCGCTGAGCGTGGGGTCGGCGGCCGCCGCCTCGGGCACGAGCTTCAGCCGCGTGACGAGATGGGTGAAGCCGGCGAGATCGGCGAGCACGATCGACGGGTCGGCGCCGGCCTCGTACTGGCCGCGCAGTTCCGCGAAAGTCGCCGGGATGTCGCCGCGCATCACCGCCTCGAACAGGTCGACGATGCGCCCGCGGTCGGCGAGTCCGAGCATGTCCCGCACGCTCTCCGCGGTCACGGCACCGGCCCCGTGGGCGATCGCCTGATCGAGGAGGGAGAGTGCGTCGCGCACCGAGCCCTCGGCGGCGCGGGTGATGGCGGCAAGCGCCTCGGGCTCCGTGCTCACGCTTTCCGCTTCGCAGATCCGGGCGAGATGGGCCGAGAGAGTCTCCGCTTCGACGCGGCGCAGGTCGAAGCGCTGGCAGCGGGAGAGAATCGTGACCGGGACCTTGCGGATCTCGGTCGTCGCGAACACGAACTTGGCGTGGGGCGGCGGCTCCTCCAGCGTCTTCAGGAAGGCGTTGAACGCCTTCTCCGACAGCATGTGGACCTCGTCCACGATGTAGACCTTGTAGCGGGCGGAGACCGGAGCGTAGCGAATGCCGTCGATGATGCCGCGCACGTCGTCGATGCCCGTGTGCGAGGCGGCGTCCATCTCCAGCACGTCCATGTGCCGGGACTCCATGATCGCCTGGCAGTGGAGGCCGAGCTCCGGCATCGAGATGGTCGGGCCGCCCTCCGGCTCGCCGCTACGCGCGTAGTTGAGGCCGCGGGCGAGGATGCGGGCCGTCGTCGTCTTGCCGACCCCGCGCACGCCCGTCAGCATCCAGGCTTGCGGGATGCGATTGGCCGCGAAGGCGTTCGCCAACGTGCGCACCATGGCGCCCTGGCCGATCAGGTCGTCGAAGGTCTGGGGACGGTACTTGCGGGCGAGCACCCGATAGGGCGAGGGCGCTGCGACGGCGGGAAAGCCCGGAAGACCCGGCTCGTCGTCCTGCGTGCCGGTGCTCACGTCCATGCGGTCTGGCTGGGGGCTGTTGACCGTCCGGTCACGGCACGGCCGCGACGCATCGACGGTGAAAACGGGTGGGAGGCTGACAAAGACCCGCTCGGTCTCGTTAGGGCTGCTTCCTTCCGGACCTGACCCGGTTGGCGAGTGAAACGTCCCTCACCAACCTCCCGCCGCCTATATGGCCGGGCACCGCGGCGAACGCAAGCGGCGCCCGCAGCCTCACTCGGCCTCGCGCTTCACGATGGCCAGCGTCTTCGGATCGAGCTTCAGGTCGAACTTCTTGCCGTTGGCATCGATCGCATCGTCGACCTCGATCATCCCGTCGTCGAGCTCGATCTCCTTCCACTTGGTGAAGCCCTCCTGCTTCAGCAGAGCCTCGACCTTGGTCTGCTGGTCGGGCGGCAGCTTCTCGTCGGCGAGGACCGCACCCGAGACGGCGGTCGCGAAGCCGAGGGCGAGGGCAGCAGCAGTGAGGCGCATGGCGGAATCCTTTCTTGATCGACGGGCGAGGAACCGCCCAGCCGTACCGCAGTTCCGTCGTTGCGTCCGCAACGAACGCTGCCTACCTTCGGCGACGCTTTCCGAGGACGTTCGCCCATGGTCACCCGCGTCGCCACCGTCGCCTTCGAGGGGATCGAGGCGCGCGCCGTGGACGTGCAGGTGCAGATCGTTCCGGGCTCCGTCACGTTCACCATCGTCGGACTGCCCGACAAGGCGGTCGCCGAATCGCGAGACCGGGTACGCGGGGCGCTGATCGCCTCCGGCCTCGCGCTGCCGGCCAAGCGCATCACCGTGAACCTCGCGCCCGCCGACCTGCCGAAGGAGGGCTCGCATTACGACCTGCCGATCGCGCTCGGCGTGATGGCGGCGATCGGTGCGCTGCCGGTCGACGCGCTCGGCGGTTACTGCGTGCTGGGCGAGCTCGCCCTCGACGGCTCGATCACCGCGGTGAACGGCGTATTGCCGGCCGCCATGGCCGCGAATACGCGCGGCCTCGGCCTGATCTGCCCCGCGGCGACGGGTCCCGAAGCGGCCTGGGCCGGCGGCGATCTCGACGTGCTGGCGCCGCGCTCGCTCATCCAGCTCGCAAACCATTTCAAGGGCGCCCAGGTGATGGCCCGTCCTGTGCCGGCACTCGCCGCGCCGTCCGGCGCAATGCCGGATCTGCGCGACATCAAGGGCCAGGAGAGCGCCAAGCGTGCCCTGGAGATCGCGGCGGCGGGTGGCCACAACCTGCTGATGAACGGGCCACCCGGTGCGGGCAAGTCGATGCTCGCGGCGCGGCTCCCCTCGATCCTCCCGCCGCTGTCGCCACGCGAACTCCTCGACGTATCGATGATCCAGTCGGTGGCGGGCGAACTGAAGGAGGGCGCCCTCTCGAATCGGCGCCCGTTCCGCCAGCCGCACCATTCGGCCTCAACGGCGGCCCTGGTCGGAGGCGGTATCGCCGCGCGGCCGGGCGAGATCTCCCTCGCCCACGGCGGCGTCCTGTTCCTCGACGAATTGCCCGAGTTCAACCCGCAGACCCTCGATTCCCTCCGCCAACCGATGGAGACGGGTGAAGTGATGATCGCGCGGGCAAACCACCGGGTCTCCTACCCGGCCCGGTTTCAGCTCGTCGCCGCCATGAATCCCTGCCGCTGCGGACAGGCGCTGGAGCCCGGCTATGCCTGCCGGAGGGGGCCGAACGAGCGTTGCCTGGCGCAGTACGGCGCCCGCATCTCGGGTCCGCTCCTCGACCGGATCGACTTGCGCATCGAGGTCGCGGCGGTGACGGCCGCCGATCTCATCCTGCCGCCGCCCCTCGAAGGCTCGGCGCAAGTGGCGGCGCGGGTCGCGGCGGCACGAAGCGTTCAGACGGCGCGCTATGCCGCGCGCGGTCTAGCGCCCGCGACCACGAATGCCACCTGTCCGGCCCCCGTCATCGAAGAGGTCGCTACGCCGGATGCGGAGGGGGCGGCGCTGATTCGGGGCGCGGCCGAGACCATGCGGCTGTCGGCCCGCGGTTTCCACCGGACCCTGCGGGTCGCTCGCACGCTGGCCGACCTCGACGGAGAGGTACAGGTTCGGCGCGCGCATCTCGCCGAAGCGCTCTCCTACCGGGCGCGGGCGGAGGGGAGAGCGGCGGCAGCGTGACGGCTCGCGGCCACCCCTCCGTCAGGCATCGAGTTCGGGATATCGTCGAAAGATGCCTTGCTCGTTGAAGGGAATGCGCCGTTCGCTGACGAGATAGGCGAAGATCCGCGGGCGCTCGCGGATCGCTAGATGCAGGGCCTCCAGGCGCGGATGATCCTTCAGGGCGGCGTGGGTGGCGTTCGGAAAGGCGTAAAGGAGCCCGTCGAGGAGCTGGAAGAGGGACAGATCCGCGTAGGTGACGGTGCGGCCGACGAGGTGATGTCCGCCGTTGCGGCCGATGATGCGCTCGAACCAACCGAAGAATTTCGGGATCCGATGAGCGCGAAAGTCCGCGGCCCGGCGCGCGGATTCCGGCTTCTGCTCCTCGTAGGTCAGGCTCACGGCGACCGGATGATGGGTGTCGTGCACCTCCGTCACCATGTCCGCGATGGTGAGCTGGATCTGATGAGCCCAGATCCGATCGGCCTCGGTCGTCCCGATGAGGCCGAGGCGTGGACCGAGATAGAGGAGGATCGCAGCGGTCTGCGCCACGACGACGGCGCCGTCCTTCAGAAAGGGAGGGGCGAAGGGCGGGCGGCAGAGACTCGAATCCTCCAGGATCCGCATCATCGCCTCCAGCCCGCTCCCGTCGTCGCCCTTGCCCCGCGCGACGTCGATGTAGGGGGCGCCCGCCTCCTCAAGGGCGAGGCGCACGAACTCGCCGCGTCCCTGGAGCATCGGCCAGTAATGGAGTTCGTAGGCCATCGCGGTTCCTCCCGTCCTGAAGACAAGAGGCGCCGCCGCGATGGGTTCAAAGGGGCCTGACGCCCGAGTTCAGTGCTGCTCCACCTCTCCGGGAGCGGCCCGATCCGCGGCCGGCTCGGCGCTCGCCACGGCCTTGCGTTCCAGGAGCGGTTGCAGGCGTTCGGCGAGGGTCCGGTCGAGATGCTTGGCGTATCCGCTCTTGAAATAGCGCGTTCCGGAGCCCGGCCCGAACAAGCGGTCGTGGGCCGCCGTCATCGCGTCGACCTCGGGTCGGCAGAGAAATCCGATGACGCCCGCGGCCCGATACCACTGGCCCGCCCGCGCGAAGTTCATCGCGCCGGGATTGGCCATCACGGTCTCGGCGAAGCAGTCCGTCGCTGCTTTCTCCAGAGGAGCGAGAACCTGGGCCGCGTCCGCACGACTGCGCGCGTGCGGGCGCGCTTCGGCATAGGTTGCCGAGGCGGCGATGGCTGCGACGAGACCGAGAAAGAGTGCCTTCATGGGGACGAGCCTGAGATGCGAACCAGACTGTCGGCAGTATTCCCACCCGATTGCGTCACGAACAGGGCTTTGCGCGGCGCAGCGAGACCACAATCACGTTTGGTGCGCTTCTGTCGCCGGACGATCACATGCGACGCCGTGTCCTTGGCAGGCGAAACCCTCCGTTAAGTGCTCCGTGTCGTCGCCTGCCTCAGCCGCGGCGTTCGGCATTCCACTGGCCACGGCAGGCGATGCCGCCATTCGTCGTCCAGGTGCCGTTGCCGTAGCCGTCGCGGCCGAGCCGACCGACCACGCTGGCGCTATCGGTGCCGCGCGCGATCACCGCGCGCACGGCGCCGTTCGGGGTGACACGGCCCGAGATCTGGAAGTCGCCTCCGGCGTAGCGGGCCTCGCCGCGCTCGATCTGGACGCCGTAGCGGTAGGCCCGGTCGCATGGGCCGTCGAGCGTGATGACCTCGATGCTCCAGCTGCCGTCGTAGCGGTTGGGCACCTGCACCTTCTTGCGGGCTGCCTCGGCCGTACCGATACCGGCGGCCACGACGGCTAAGGCGGCCGCGGCGAAGATCGCTGTTCTCATGATTCCCCATGTCCGAGGGCGGCGCGGGCGCTCACCCGGTTCGTGCTTAAATACGTTGCCGCGAACTGCCCTGCCGCGGTGCGTCCCGGCGTGACGCCTGAACGTTTGAGAAACTCGTCAGCGTCCGAGAAGTTGCCCGCCGAGCTTCACCCCCGCGTCGCACGCTTCAGCGCCTCGCTCAGCAGAGTTTGGAGATCGCAGCCCGCGTGCACGAATGCCTGGACGCCGGCGGCATTCAGGGGATCGACGAGTTCGCCCGGCTTGCCCGCCACGTAGATGGTCGCACCGTCGACCCGTAAGAGCGCCTCGGCGGCAGCGACGGCATGATCCGCGTAGATTTTGTCCGACGAGCAGAGGCAGGCGAGAGACGTACCGGATGCCCGGAAAGCCTCGGCCAACGCGTCCACATCGGAAAAGCCGTCATTGCCCAGCGCTTCGATGCCGCCCGCCGCGAAGGCATTCGCCGCGAAGGTCGCGCGCGTGTTGAACGCGGAGAGCGGGCCGAGATTGGCGAGGAACACGGCCGGGCGGCGCCCGGTCTTCGCCAGATGGGCGTCGGAGGCGTCGCGCAACGCCTCGTAGGGCTCGGCGAGCCGGCCGGAGGGCAGGGCCTCGCAGGCGACCGCAGCGCCCGCGCCAAATCCGGAGGCGGGCGGCGCAGCGACCGGCGCCACGTCGAGGACCGTCACCGGCTTCTCGGCCAGGAAGGGGAACTCGGTGGCTCCCGTGAGCGCCTCGCGGCGGTTCGCGACGTTGCGAACCCGGGCCCCGCGCGTCTCCTCGATCCGACCCTGCAGCTTGCCAAGGCTGAGGCTGGCGACGATGCCGCCCTCGCGCTCGATGGCCTGGAAGGCGGCCCAGGCTGCCTCGGTCAGTTCGGCGGTCAGCGCTTCGAAGCCGCCGGCCCCGGCGGCCGGGTCGGAAACCTTGGCGAGGCTCGATTCCTCGATAAGCACGATCTGGCTGTTGCGGGCGACCCGGCGGGCGAACCCGTCCGGCAGGCCGAGCGCCTGCGTGTAGGGAAGGGCGGTCACAGAATCGGCCCCGCCGATGCCGGCAGCGAACGTGGCCATCGACACCCGCAGAATGTTCACGAAGGGGTCACGGCGGGTCATGTTCCGCCACGCCGTCTCGGCATGGATGCGCAGTGCCTTCGGTTCCAGGCCGCACGCCGCCTCGACGCGAGCCCAGAGGCGCCGCATCGCGCGGAACTTCGCGATCGTCAGGAATTCGTCTGCGTCCGCCACGAGCAGGACGCCGATCGCGTCGCGCGCCCGTGCGAGTTCGTGGCCGCCTGCCTCCAGCGCGCGCAGGTAGGCCACCGCCGTCGCGAGGGTTGCGGCGAGCTCCGCGGCCTCGCTGGCGCCCGCCTCGTGGTAGGGGCGCCCGTCGGCGAGGAGGGCGCGGCCTTTGAAGCCGGCGGCGTCGAAATCCGTTAGCGTCGCCGCGAGCTTAGGCGCGACCTCGCCCCAGACCGCCCCGAGGGTGCCGGTGGCAGCGAGCGTGCCGATCGGGTCGATGCCGAGGTCGAGGTCGAGATCCGCGAGCGCGTCTCCCCGGCGTTCGGCAAGGCTCTTCACGAGAGCGGCGGCTTCGAGGCCACGGGCGCCGGCATCGATGCGCAGCCCGATCAGCGGCAGCATCACGCCCGTCAGCGCAGCGTCGAGATCCTCGACGCGCGTCGCGGCGATGCCGTAACCGCGGGCAGCGGGCGCACCCGCGAAGACGAGGGTGAGGGCGTCGGCACCCCCTTCGAGATCGGCGAGAGCCTGGCCGCTGGCAGTCGCCGGGTCGGGATGGTCGACGCGCTGCGCGATCCGCCAGGGTCCGGGCGCGCGGGTCGGTTGCGCGGTGGGCTTGGCCGGCTCGTAGAGGGGATCGATCCGGATGCCGTCCGCGGTCTTGGCGACGAGGCGCTTCTCAAAATCGGCGCCCTTGAGCACGCCCTCGACGAGGCCGAGCCAGCGTTCGCGGGTCGCGGGCTCGAAGAGGTCGGCGAGCGGTCTGTCTTCCATCGAAAGTCCCTGCGCGGTCTGGGGCAGGCGCATGGGCGTGACAGCGCGCCCGCCATGTCATCCTGCCAAGTCTCGGGCAGAGCCCTGGCACGAGCTTTCAGCCGAGGCAATCGCCATGAAGGCGGATCGCGCGCTCAACCGAGGATGATCAGCCCCGCGAAGCCGAGCGAGCCCACGATGATGCGCCACCACGCGAACAACCAGAAGCCGTGGCGGGAGACGTAATCGAGCACCGTGCGCACCACGAAGAGCGCCGAGAAGAACGCCACCACGAAGCCGATCACGATCAGGCCGGCATCGTCCTTCGAGAGGTTCTTGTAATTGTCGAGGAGGTCCTTGGCGAAGGCACCCGCCATGGTCGGCATCGCGAGGTAGAACGAGAACTCGGTCGCCGACCGCTTGTCGGCGCCCATCAGCATCGCGCCGACGATGGTGGCGCCCGAGCGTGAGACCCCCGGGATCATGGCGAGGCACTGGAAGAGGCCGATCCGCAGGTCCATCGGCAGGGTGAAGTCGTAGACGTCGGTTTTCTTCACCTCCAGCTCCATGTCGTCGAGGACGAGGAGCACGAGGCCGCCGGCGACCAGCGTGGCGCAGACGATCCAGGGATTGAACAGGTAGTACTTGATCGCCTTCGAGAAGATGCCGCCGACGATGGCCGCGGGGAGGAACGCGATCAGGATCCCGACGACGAAGCGGCGCGCCTTGGGATCGCTCGGCAGCGCCGTCGCCACGCCGAGGAGGCGGCGGAAATACACCGCGAGGATCGCCAGGATCGCGCCGAGCTGGATCAGCACCTCGAAGGTGTTGTTCGGTGATTGGAAGCCGATGAAGTGCCCGACGAGGAGTTGGTGGCCCGTCGAGGAAACCGGGATGAACTCCGTGGCGCCTTCCACGACGGCGAGCACGACCGCCTTCGTGATGCTCATCGCATCCATCATCTCGCGCCTCGACTTCTCGGATGGGGCCGGCCCGCGGGCCTCGGCGGACGGATTCACGGCGCGGGACCGCACCAGCCGGCAGCGTTCGCCGATCAGGGTTGATCGGCGGTTACCGCCGCGACTTGAGCGTGTTAATGAGGCGGCAACGATCGAGCAATAACTCTCATCCCGCGCGCGGTCCGTCCGGGCCATGCGCTGGGCGCGTCCCGCCGGCTCATTCCCCGTCCGATCTCGGCCTCGATGGCGACGCTTCACCACTCTCCCTTCTGTCCCAACTCCCGCTTCATCCGCCTCGTGCTCGCCGAGATGGGCATGGAGCCGAGCCTCGTAGAGGAGCGGGCCTGGGAGCGGCGCGACGCCTTCCTCCTCATCAACCCGGCCGGCACAACGCCGGTCCTCGTGGAGCAGACCGGGCTCGCGGTGCCGGGCGCCGGCATCATCGCCGAGTATCTCGACGAGACGCGCGGCCTAGGCCTCAGCGGGCGGCGCCTTCTCCCCGAAGCGACGCCGGACCGCGTGGAGGTGCGCCGTCTGCTCGACTGGTTCCTCGTGAAGTTCCATGCCGAGGTTACCGGCTACCTCGTCCTGGAGAAGATCTCGAAGCGCTTCATGACGAGCGCGGACGGCGGTGGGCCGCCGGACATGAACGCGATCCGCGCCGCGCGCATCAACGTGCGCTATCACCTCCAGTATATCGGCTACCTGATGGAGCGCCGCCGCTGGATCGCGGGCGACCATCTGACCTATGCGGATCTCGCGGCAGCCGCCCACTTGAGCTGCGTGGATTATCTCGGCGACGTGCCATGGGACGAGAGCGAGATCGCGAGGGACTGGTACGCGCGGCTGAAGTCGCGCCCGTCCTTCCGCGCGCTTCTGGCCGACCGGGTGCCGGGCATGGCGCCGGCCGACCATTACGCGGACCTGGATTTCTGAACCCGCGACGCGTCCTCGACGGGAGCGACCTGCGCCGCCTCATCGAGGTGCGCGCCCGCGCGCTCGGCTTCGACATCCTGCGGGTCGCTCGTCCCGATTCCGCGCCCGAACTGCCGGACCGGCTGGCGGCGTGGCTCGACTCGGGCGCGCATGGCGAGATGGTCTGGATGGAGGAGCGGGCAGGCGCCCGCGCCGAGCCCGCGGGCCTGTGGCCGGAGGTACGCAGCGTCGTGATGCTCGGGATGAGTTATGCGCCCGAGAGGAACCCGCTCGACCTTCTCGCGCGGCGCGACCGGGGCGCCATCGCGGCCTACGCCCAGCGGCGCGACTATCACGAGGTGATGAAGGGCAAGCTGAAGGAACTCGGCGGCCTGCTCTCCGCGAAATCCGGCCGTCCGGTCAAGGTCTTCGTCGATACCGCGCCGGTGATGGAGAAGCCGCTGGCTCAGGCCGCGGGCCTCGGCTGGCAGGGCAAGCACACGGTGCTGATCTCGCGAGAGTTCGGCAATTGGCTGCTTCTCGGTGCCCTCTACAGCGCGGCCGATCTGGAACCCGACGCACCGGAGGCGGAGCATTGCGGCACCTGCCGCCGCTGCCTCGACATCTGCCCGACCGCGGCTTTCCCGGCGCCCTTCCGGCTCGATGCCCGCCGCTGCCTCTCCTACCTGACGATCGAGCACGCGGGCCCGATCCCGGTCGAATTCCGCGTCCCCATGGGCAACCGTGTCTTCGGCTGCGACGATTGTCTCGCGATCTGTCCCTGGAACAAGTTTGCCGAGACTTCGCGCGAGGGGCGGCTCGCTGCCCGGAACGATCTCGAGGCACCCGCCCTGCACGACCTCGCCCGCCTCGACGAGGCGGCCTTCCGGAGGCTCTTCGCGAACACGCCCGTCAAGCGCACGGGCCGCGACCGCTTCCTGCGCAACGTGCTCATTGCGATCGGAAATTCAGGCGATCCGGCTCTCTCCGACGAGGCCGTGCGCTGCCTCGACGACCCGGCGCCGATCGTCCGCGGCATGGCGGTCTGGGCCTGCGGGAGGCTGCTCGGATCGGAGGCTTGCGCGGAACTCTTCGCCCGGTCAGGGACGGGCGAGCCGGATGCGCATGTCCGCGCGGAGTGGCGCGCCGCGCTCGCGATGCCTGACGGGGAGATCCCACTTCCATGAACCTGTTCGTGTTCGGCCTCGGCTTCAGCGCCCGCCATTTCGCGCAGCGCGAGCGGGCCCGCTTCGCTGCGATCCGCGCCACGGTGACGGATCCTGACAAGGCACACGCGATCGAAGCCGAGACGGGCTTCTCGGTGAGGGCATTCGGGCCGGACGCGGACGATCCGCGCATCGCGGGCGATCTCGCCGACACCGACGTCCTGCTGATCTCGGCCCCGCCTGGGCCTGGGGGCGACACGGTGCTCGCGCGCTACGCCGGTGCCATCCGGGCGAGCCGGATCGGCTGGATCGGCTATCTCTCGACGATCGGCGTCTACGGCGATCAGGCTGGGGCCTGGATAGATGAATCGACGCAGGCCGACCCGAGGAGTGCACGCTCGAAAGAACGCCTCGCCGTGGAACGGGCTTGGCTCGCCCTCGGAGCCGAGACGGGCAAGCCCGTGCAGGTCTTCCGGCTCTCGGGGATCTACGGGCCGGGCCGGAACCCGTTCGTGAAGCTGCGCGAAGGCAAGGCGCAGCGAATCATCAAGGCTGGCCAGGTCTTCAACCGCATCCACGTCGATGACATCGCCTCGGCGCTCGCTGCCTCGCTCGACAGGCCGCGCCACGGTGCAATCTACAATGTGACGGACGATGAACCGGCGCCCCCGCAGGTCGTGACCGAGCACGCGGCGGAGCTCGCCGGCCTGCCGCTGCCGCCGGCGATCGATTTCGAGACGGCGGATTTGAGCCCAATGGCCCGCAGCTTCTATGGGGAGAACAAGCGCGTCCGAAACCGCCTGTTGCGGGACGAACTCGGCGTCGCCCTGCGATACCCGACCTACCGCGAAGGTCTCGCTGCGCTGAGGGACGACGCGGCCGCGTGACGGTCAGGCCGCGCGCCGGTTCGCGGCCGGCCCGAAATGACCGAGATAGCGTGCCGCGATCGCGGTGACGGGAAGCACGACGAACACGTCGGTGGTGCCGAATTGGTAGTCGACCACGGCACCGTCGCCGAAGGTGGCGCCGACCCGGAGATAGCCCTTGATCAGAGGCGGCAGGGCCTGCAGCGCCGCCTTCGGGTCGACGGCTTCACGGGCGAGCCGGTCCATCCGCACGTAGCGACCGGGCAGCGCCTGCGCGCACCAACTCTCCGGCGCTCGGGCGTGGTGATGCAGGAAGCTCAAGGGCAGCGCGAGGCGCTCCGGATCGGTGCCCTCCAGGCTCGCGCAGCCGATCAGCGCGTCGATCCGGTGGTGCAGCACGTAGGCGTAGATCCCGTGCCAGAGAAGTTCGACGGTGCGCTTGGTGCGGTAGGGCTTGAGCACGCATGAGCGGCCGAGTTCAAGCAGCCGCTTGCCGGGATTAGACGCCAGAAGCGGTGCGATGTCGTATTCGCCGGCCGTGTAGAAGCCGAAATGCCGATCTGCGATGTCCTGCCGGAGCAGGCGATAGGTGCCCACCACCTTCGGCCGCGGCTTGCGGAACGGTTTCGCCTCGGTTGCCGCATGGTCGATGACGAGGAGGTGATCGCAGACGGCGTCGTAATCGTCGACGTCCCGGCGCGAGAGCATCGCCATCCCGCTCGGCATCGCCGCCATCTCCTCGTAGAAGACGCTGAAGCGCAGGCGCTGGGCGCGGCGGATCTCGGATTTCTTGGTGGCGAGCCGAACTTCCAGGCTTCCGATCCGGCCGAGGCTCGGGTCGAGGCCGGGGGTCGCGAGCGGCGCCTTGAAACGCTCGCCGAAGCGGATCGGCGTCGCGCCGGGCGGGATGAGGCTGCGGCCGCCGAAGCCGGGCAGGCCCGCCTCGGCGCTCCGCTGCTTGAGACGGGTGATCGGTCCGCTGACGCCCTTCTCCCCGCTGTTAAGCCACACCGCGGAAGCGCCTCGCGCGAAGTTCGCGACCATGGTTCAGCCTGCCCTCGGGCGTTGGCGGGACCCATCCCCTCGGGATGGCCGGTCCCGGCCTCGCGGATGCGACAACACCACGAAGCGCGCACGCTTTTATGACAGCCGCGCGCCTTGCGCATCAAGGACTTGGCGGCCGACGAGATTCGGTCCGGAACCGGCCGCGGATGCGTAGCCGCCGAAGGGTGGCGGGCGCGCCGGTCGTCTCAGACGAATTGATTGAGGCCCGGGATCGATCCGACAATCGGTCCCATCACGTCTTCGCCCGCCTTCTCGCGGCCGTAGGCGAAGAGTTCGTGGCCGAGAGGCTGCATCTGACCCATCGGCACGCCCGCCGACATCAGCTTCTGGCCCAGCGCCATCACGCCGCCGCCCATCATGCCGCCGAGCATGCCCATCAGGCCGCCGCCTCCCTCCGCGCCGTTCGACTCGGCGATCAGGCTCTCCGAGCCCGGCATCGCGGCGATCAGCTGGTTCACCTCGGCCGCCGGCCCCTCCTTTTGCAGGAAGGCCAGGATGTGGCCGATCGCGGTCTGCGCCGTCGCGGCATCGAGTCCCGTGCGAGCGGTGACGCGGGCAATCAGTTCTTCCATCGGGGCGGGCTCCTGAGGGTACGGTATCCTCCGTCCTTCGGGCCTGTGCCCCGCGAAATCAAGCCGCCCCGGCGTCAAGATCTGGAAAACGCGGCGTCGCAGCGGCATAACCTTGAGCACGATCGATCGGGCGAGGGCGCGATGGCGGACGATGGCACGATTCTCATCGGCAAGAGCAGCGGCGACACCGGCAAGCCCGAGCGCCTGACGCTCCGGCTCGCCAACCGTCACGGGCTGGTCGCGGGCGCCACGGGCACCGGCAAGACCGTCACCCTCCAAGTCATGGCGGAGGGCTTCTCGAATGCCGGCGTCCCCGTCTTCGCCGCCGACATCAAGGGCGATCTCTCGGGTCTCGCGGCCGCCGGCGAGGCGAAGCCCGTCTTCGTGAAGCGGGCCGAGGAACTCGGCATCGCCTACGAGCCGGACCGCTTCCCGACCGTGTTCTGGGACCTGTTCGGAGAGCAGGGGCACCCGATCCGCTGCACCGTGATGGAGATGGGTCCGCTCCTGCTGGCGCGGCTTCTCGAGCTCAACGACACGCAGGAAGGCGTCCTCAACATCGCCTTCCGGGTCGCCGACCAGAACCAATGGCCGGTCCTCGACCTCAAGGACCTGCGCGCGCTCCTGACTTTCCTCACCGAGAACCTGAAGGAGATCTCGGGCACCTACGGCAACGTCTCGGCCGCGAGCGTCGGCGCGATCCAGCGCCAGCTCCTGATGCTGGAAAATCAGGGAGCCGACAAATTTTTCGGCGAGCCTGCGCTGAACCTCGCCGACTTCATGCGCACGGACCGCGAGGGCCGCGGGGTGGTCAACATCCTCGCTGCCGACAAGCTGATGCAGAAGCCGCGACTCTACGCCTCATTCCTGCTCTGGATGCTGTCCGAACTGTTCGAGGAGCTGCCCGAGGTCGGCGATCTCGACAAGCCGAAGCTGGTCTTCTTCTTCGACGAGGCGCATCTCCTCTTCAACGACGCGCCCAAATCCCTGCTCGACGCGGTCGAGCAGGTGGTCCGCCTCATCCGTTCGAAGGGCGTCGGCGTCTACTTCGTGACCCAGAATCCCCTCGACGTGCCGGAGACGGTGCTGGGCCAGCTCGGCAACCGGGTTCAGCACGCCTTGCGCGCCTTCACCCCCCGCGACCAGCGCGCCGTCAGGGCCGCCGCCGAGACCTTCCGGCAGAACCCCGGCTTCGACGTCGCCAAGGCGATCACCGAACTCGGCGTCGGCGAGGCGCTGGTGAGCTTCCTGGAGGCGAAGGGCACGCCCTCGGTGGTCGAGCGCGCGCTGATCGCGCCGCCGCAGGGTCGTGTCGGCCCGCTGACGGCGGCCGAGCGCACCGACCTCATCGCCAAGAGCCCGCTGCGAGGCAAGTACGACGAGACCGTCGACAACGAGAGCGCGTACGAGATGCTCGCCAAGCGGAAGGGCCTCGATTCGGCGCCGGCCGAGGCCGCGCAGGGCTCGGAAGGCGGCCTCGGCGGGCTGCTCGGCAGCCTCGGCGGGATGCTGGGCGGCGTCCTCGGCTCGAAGCCGGCGCCGCAAGGCAAGGGCGGCCGCCGCCCACCCCCGAGCCTCGCCGAGCAGGTGATGACGAACGCCGCGCGCTCCATGGCGCGTTCGGTCGGCACGCAGGTCGGCAACGCCATCCTCCGGAATGTGCTCGGCGGCCTGATGAAGAAGTAGAGCGTCGGCAGGGCGCAAAAGATTGACAATCGCGGCCGCTCCGGCCTATCCACCGGCCACCACGCGCGGCTTCCTCGCAGAAGTCCGCGCGTTTCGCGTTTCGCCGCGGGCCATCCTGCCGGTCGGGACGAACTGATAAAAAGCCGGTCCAGGGGGTGACCCCGGAGGCCGATCGGAACACGAGAGAGAACGATGTTCGCAGTCATCAAGACCGGCGGCAAGCAGTACCGCGTCGCCGCCAACGACACCATCACCATCGCCAGCCTCGAGGGCGAGGCGGGTTCCAGCGTCACCTTCGGCGAGGTGCTGCTGTTCACGGACGGGGACGCCACCCAGGTCGGCGCACCGCTCCTGTCGGGCATCAGCGTCACCGGCGAGATCGTGTCCCACGGCCGCGACAAGAAGGTGATCGCTTTCAAGAAGCGCCGTCGGCAGAACTCGCGCCGCAAGCGCGGCCACCGGCAGCATCACACGGTCGTGCGCATCACCGGCATCGATGCCGGCTCGAAGAGCGCCAAGGGCTGAGCCCGGCTCGCCCCGACCCCACTCGTATCCGGAGTAGATTCCCATGGCACACAAGAAAGCAGGCGGTTCGTCTCGCAACGGCCGCGACTCGGAAGGCCGGCGCCTCGGCGTCAAGAAGTTCGGCTCTGAGGCCGTAATTCCGGGCAACATCATCGTCCGGCAGCGCGGCACGAAGTGGCACCCCGGGAACAACGTCGGCATGGGCAAGGATCACACCCTGTTCGCCCTCACCGAGGGCCGGGTGCGCTTCGAGACGAGGCGCGGCCGCGCCTTCGTGGCGGTCGTACCGGTGCAAGAGGCGGCCGAGTAAGCAGCGGACAAGCTCGACGGACGAGGGAGCTTCCCGCCGGTGTCCCACACCGAACCGGCGGATCCGAAGCTTCCTCGAGGGCCTGACAGAAGGCCCGGGTTGCGAACGGAACGCAGGGGAGGATGGGATGCCATCTTCCCCTTTCTTCGTCCGAAGGTCTGAGGCGGTTCTTCCGCCCGCGCCCGGAGCCCGCGACGATGTTCCCCGATCTCACCCGCGACGACGTCTTCCGCCTGGAGACCCGGCGGCTCTGGCTGCGCTGGCCCTGCGCCGCCGATGCCGAGGCGATCGTGGATCTGGCCGGCGACCGGGCCGTGTCCGAGATGACGGCCCGGATCCCGCATCCGCTCGACCGAACGACGGTGGATGGGTTCGTCGTGAAGTCGCGCTGGGGCAATACGGAGGGCCGCTCGCTCGTCATGGCGATCGCGCCGCGCGGCCGTCCACAGAGCCTGATCGGAATCGTCGCGATCGAGCCCGATCCCGGGGCGGCCGGTCCCCATCTCGGCTACTGGCTCGGCGCCGCGCACTGGAACAACGGCCTCGTCACGGAGGCCGTGGGCGCGATGGTGGAGGCGTTCTTCGCCTACACGCCCGGGCAGGTGCTGACCTCCGCGGTCCGCGTCGAGAACGTGGCCTCCCGGCGCGTCCTGCAGAAATGCGGGTTCGCGCACGAGGGCTCCGCGCTCGCGCCCTTCCCGGCGCGGGGCGGCGACCTCCCCGTCGACAGGTTCCGCCTCGACCGGCGGACTTGGCAACGCCGGAACGTCGGCGTCGGCGCAGCATTCACGCAGAGATCGGTGCTCCTCGCGGTGCACGCCTGATCCCGGTCGGACGTTCCTGGCATCGGGACCGTCCGACCCACACCTTGCAGAGTTCCGGCCGCGGGCATGCATCGCGGTCGAAGCCCCGATGACGAGCCAGACGCCGTGAAATTCCTCGATGAAGCCAAGGTCTATGTCCGCTCCGGCGACGGGGGTGCGGGCTGTGTCTCGTTCCGGCGGGAGAAGTTCATCGAGTTCGGCGGCCCGAACGGCGGCGACGGCGGACGCGGCGGCGACGTCTGGGTGGAGTGCGTCGAGGGGCTCAACACGCTGATCGACTACCGCTACCAGCAGCATTTCAAGGCCCGGAAGGGCGAGCACGGCATGGGCTCGAACCGCCACGGCGCCAAGGGTGCGGACGTGGTGCTGAAGGTCCCGGCGGGCACCGAGATCCTCGCGGAGGACGGCGAGACGCTGATCGCGGACATGACCGAGATCGGCCAGCGGGTGCGCCTCGCCAAGGGCGGCAACGGCGGCTTCGGCAACGCCTACTTCACGACATCCACGAACCGGGCACCGAAGCACGCCAATCCGGGCCTGGAGGGCCACGAGCAGTGGATCTGGCTGCGGCTCAAGCTGATCGCCGATGCCGGCCTCGTCGGGCTGCCCAATGCCGGCAAGTCGACCTTCCTCGCCACCGTGACGGCAGCCAAACCGAAGATCGCGGATTACCCCTTCACCACCCTGCATCCCGGCCTCGGCGTCGTGCGGGCTGACGGGCGCGAGTTCGTGCTCGCCGACATCCCGGGCCTCATCGAGGGCGCACACGAGGGCGTCGGCCTCGGCGACAAATTCCTCGCGCATGTGGAGCGCTGCCGGGTGCTGCTGCATCTCGTCGAGGGCACGAGCGAGCACGCCGGCAAGGCCTACAAGCTCGTCCGCGGCGAGATCGAGGCCTACGGGCATGAGCTAGCGGAGAAGCCCGAGATCGTCGCCCTCTCGAAGGCCGACGCCCTCGATCCCGACACGCTCAAGGAGCAGGTGGCGCGCCTGAAACGGGCGGCCAAGCGCAAGCCGCTGATCCTGTCTTCGGCCACGGGCCAGGGCGTGCAGGAGGCGTTGCGGGCAGTGATGGCGGAGATCGAGGCGGCGGGTGCCGCGGAAGCCGAAGCGGCCGCTCCGGCTACGGCTTGGCAGCCGTGATGTGGTAGGCCACGCCACCGACGTCCATCACACCTCGCGGAGAGGCGAATCCTGTCGGTGCCACTGCTGTTCAAGGGCGACGACTTCGTGCACACGGACTTAGAGCCCGAACACGAAACCCGCGCATGATTCCGAGTCTCGAAGATTTCCGCCGTGTCGTGATCAAGGTCGGGTCGGCCCTCCTCGTGGACCGCGCCCGCGGTCGCCTGCGCCATGCCTGGCTCGCGGCGCTCGCCGAGGACATCGCCGATCTTCACGCCCGCGGCGTCGACGTGCTCGTGGTCTCCTCCGGTAGCATTGCGCTCGGGCGCACGGTGCTGGGCTTCCCGCCGGGGCCCTGCGTCTGGAGGAGAGTCAGGCCGCGGCCTCGGTCGGCCAGATTGCGCTCGCCCGTCACTGGGCCGAGGCGCTCGGCCATCACGGCATCGTGGCGGGCCAGATCTTGGTCACCCCTCGCGACACTGAGGAGCGGCGCCGCTATCTCAACGCCCGCGCCACCACGATGAAGCTCCTCGAAGTCCGCGCCGTGCCGGTCGTGAACGAGAACGACACGGTGGCCACGAGCGAGATCCGCTACGGCGACAATGATCGCCTCGCCGCCCGCGTCGCCACGATGATCGGTGCCGACGTGCTGGTGCTGTTCTCCGACATCGACGGGCTCTACACCGGTCCGCCGACGTTCGATCCCGATGCGCGGCACCTGCCCGTCGTCGAGCGCATCACGCCTGAAATCGAGGCGATGGCGGGGGGGCCTGCCTCCGACCTGTCCCGCGGCGGCATGCGCACCAAGGTCGAGGCCGCCAAGATCGCGGTCGGCGGCGGCACCCACATGATCATCGCCGATGGGCGTGAGAAGAACCCTCTGCGCTCGATCGTCGGGGGCGGTCGCTGCACGTGGTTCCTGTCGGGCTCGACGCCGACCGCGGCCCGGAAGACGTGGATCGCGGGTTCGCTGGAGCCCCGTGGCAGCCTCGTCATCGACGACGGTGCCGCCCGCGCTCTGCAGGGCGGCGCCAGCCTTCTGCCGGTCGGCGTGCGCGCCATCGAGGGCACCTTCGGCCGCGGCGACGCGGTGCTGATCCGCGATCTCAAGGGGCGCGCCCTCGGCCGCGGCCTCGTCGCCTACGACAGCTCGGAGGCGGCCCTCATCATCGGCCGCCCGAGCAGCCACATCGCGGAGCTTCTGACCCATCCCGGCCGCGCCGAGATGGTGCATCGCGACGATATGGCGATGTTCTCCGAGTAGGGCAGGGGCGCCGACCCCGCGGGTTGTTTCGCGGGCTCCCCCCGTGCATAGACGAACCGTTGTTTAGGTGGCCACAGACCTGCTGGGCCGCGAGACTTGTGCAAGGATCGGCGACCGTGCCCGCTCTGAACCTGAAATCTGAATTCGCGGACGCCGACGATCTCGAGACCCAGATGGCCGCGATCGGCCGTCGCGCGCGCGCTGCCGCCCGCCAGATGGCGCTCGCCACCGCGCAGACGAAGGATGTCGCCCTGCGCACCATCGCGGAACGCATCCGCCAGACCAGCCGCGAGATCCTGCGCGAGAATGCGCGCGACGTCGCCGCGGCGAAGGCATCGGGGCAGTCGGCGGCGCTGATCGATCGGCTCACGCTCGATGAGGCGCGCCTTGCCGGGATCGCCGACGCGGTCGAGAAGATCGGTGCTCTGCCCGATCCGGTCGGTCGCCAGCTCGCCGCCTTCGAGCGGCCGAACGGTCTCCTGATCGAGCGCATCGCGGTGCCGCTCGGCGTGATCGGCGTCATCTTCGAGAGCCGCCCGAACGTCACCGCCGATGCCGGCGCACTCTGTCTCAAGGCCGGCAATGCCGCGATCCTGCGGGCGGGCTCGGACAGCCACCGCAGCGCGATGGCGATTGCCCGGGCGATGAGCGAAGGACTCACTGCGGCCGGCCTTCCGGCGGACGCCATCCAGATCGTGCCGACGCGCGACCGGGCAGCGGTGGGGGCGATGCTGACCGGCCTCGCCGGCTGCATCGACGTGATCGTGCCCCGCGGCGGGCGCAGCCTTGTCGAGCGCGTGCAAGCGGAGGCGCGGGTCCCGGTCTTCGCCCATCTCGACGGAATCTGCCACGTCTACGTCGCCGCCGGCGCCGATCTCGGAATGGCCCGCACGATTCTCCTCAACAGCAAGATGCGCCGCACCGGCATCTGTGGGGCCGCCGAGACGCTCCTCGTCGACCGCGCCTGTGCTGGCACCCATCTCACGCCGCTCGTGACGGCGCTGCTCGACGCCGGCTGTGGCGTACGGGGCGACGAGGCGGTGCGAGCGGTCGATCCGCGCGTGAGCCCGGCGAGCGACGAGGATTGGCGGACCGAGTACCTCGACGCGATCATCTCCGCTCGTGTCGTGGACGGGCTCGACGCCGCGATCGAGCACATCGAGGCGAACGGATCGCACCACACCGATGCGATCATCACAGAGGATCAGGTGGAGGCCATGCGCTTCCTCGCGGAGGTCGATTCGGCGATCGTCACGCACAACGCCTCGACGCAATTCGCCGATGGCGGCGAGTTCGGCTTCGGCGCCGAGATCGGCATCGCAACGGGTCGCATGCACGCTCGTGGACCGGTCGGCATCGAGCAGCTGACGACCTTCAAATACCGGGTGCACGGCAACGGTCAGACGCGTCCGTGAGCGGGGCGAGAACGGCCTGACGCGGCGGTGCTGCCGCGAGTGCCGCCGACCGCGCCGGGCCTGCGGATCGGGCTCTACGGCGGTTCCTTCAACCCGGCGCACGAGGGTCACCGCCACGTCTGTCTCACAGCTCTACGACGGCTCCGGCTCGACCGGATCTGGTGGCTGGTCACCCCGGGAAACCCATTGAAGGATCGGGGCGACCTCGCGCCGCTCGATGAGAGGGCTGCGCGGGCGCGGGCTGTGGCGCGCGATCCGCGGATCACCGTGACCACGGTCGAGGCAGAGATCGGATCCCGCTTCACGCGCGACACGCTGCGGTTCCTCGTCGGACGCCGCCCCGGAATCCGCTTCGTCTGGATCATGGGCGCCGACAGCCTCGCGACATTTCATCGCTGGAAGGGTTTCGGCGACATCGCGGCACTGGTTCCGATCGCCGTCATCGATCGGCCGGGCTTCACCCTCGCCGCTCCGTGCGCCAGAGCCGCGTCGGTCCTCGGGCGATACCGGGTGCCCGAGAGGGACGCACCGAGACTCGCGAGCATGATCCCCCCAGCCTGGATCTACCTGCACGGGCCGCGTTCCGACCTGTCCTCGACCGCGATCCGGCGGACTGCGGGCGTGAACGCCCCGTGAGCGCAGTGCAACACCGCCCTGAATCGCCGGGACGGGCGGGCGACGCGTATTGAAAACCGGCCGCGAACCCTCCAATCTCCTGATGGCGCGCGACATCTGTCGCGTCTCCGTATTCACCTGAGGAACCAGGACGCTGTCCGAGACGACCGACATGGGAACCAACGGTTCCGAGACCACCGCCCTCGCCAGGGCAGAGAATCTGAGAGCGCTCGCCCTCGGTTGCCTCGACGAGATGAAGGCCGAAGAGACCATCGAGATCGATCTCGTCGGCAAGACCTCGCTGGCCGACACGATGATCATCACCTCGGGCCGCTCCCAGCGCCACGTCGGTGCCATCGCTGACAAGATCATCCAGGATATGAAGGATCAGGGCTTCGGCACGGCCCGTGTCGAGGGTATGCCGGCCTGCGACTGGGTGCTGATCGATGCGGGCGACGTGCTCGTGCACATCTTCCGGCCCGAGGTCCGCGGCTTCTACAACCTTGAGAAGATGTGGGGCGCCGACCGTCCGGTCGGCCGCATGGCCGGCTGACGATGCCGTCTTGAGGCTCCTCGTCGCCGCCGTCGGGCGGCTGAAGGCCGGCCCCGAGCGCGAGCTTGCCGCGCGCTACCGGGAGCGCGGCGGCCAGATTGGCCGAGCACTCGGCTTCTCCGCCTGCGACATCGTCGAAATCCCCGAGAGCCGGGCGCGTCGCGCACCTGACCGTTGCGCGGAGGAGGGCGCCCAGATCCTCGCCCAATGCCAGGCCGGGGGCATCGTGCTCGCGTACGACGAGCGCGGGCGCTCGGATCTCGCGAGCGAGGCTCTCGCGTCGCGCATCGGTGGTTGGCGCGATTCGGGCAAGCCGACATTCACCGTCGTGATCGGCGGTGCCGACGGACTCGACGGGAGCGTACGCAACCGCGCCGACCTCATACTCTCTTTCGGCGCGGCGACGCTGCCGCACGGTCTCGTGCGCGTTCTTGCCTTAGAACAGCTTTATCGCTCGCTCACGATCCTAGCCGGACATCCCTATCATCGCGGTGGTCCGGACGGGCATGAGGCGGCATAGAGACGTCATGGCGCGCGAGAGGCGGCTCAGGCTTTCAGGATGCATCGGGCTCGCGCTCCTCGCGGCTCCGCTCCACGCGCGCTCGCAACAGCCCGAGGCGCCCGACCAGGACAAGATCCGACAGGCCACGGAGGAACGGGACCGGCGCGCCGAGAACCTCAAGCGCATCGAGGCGGCGTTGGCGGCCTCTGGCAACGCGCGCGCGCAATTCGAGTCCGAGATCGCGGCGATCGGCGGGGACCGGGCGAAGCTGAACGCCGCGCTTCTCGACGCCACGCGCCAAGCCCAGGCCACCGAGGATCGGATGAGCCGGCTGGAGGAGCGCTTGCGTACCCTCGGCGCCAGCGAGTCGGCGATCCGCCGGTCGCTCGACGCGCGACGCGGTGTCATCGCCGAGATCCTCGCGGCCCTGCAGCGCATGGGACGGCGTCCGCCGCCGGCCGTGCTCGTTCAGCCCGAGGACGTGCTCGCGGTCATCCGCACCTCGATGCTTCTGGGGGCTGTCGTGCCGGAGCTCCGCGGCGAGGCCGAGACGCTCGCAAGCGACCTCGCCGAACTCGTGCGCCTGCGCGGGCTCATCGCTGCCGACAAGGAAGGGCTGAGGACCGACCTCGCCGGATGGGCGAAGGAACAGCAGCGCCTCAACGCACTGATCACGACGCGCCGGGCTCGCCTCGCCGAAGTCGAGAGCGGGCTCGCCGCCGAGCGCCTGCGCGCGGCCGAGCTCGGCGTGCAGGCAAGGTCTCTGAAGGATCTCGTTGACCGGATGCAGGGCGAGGTCACGGCCGCCCGCCGGGCGGCGGAGGAGGCGCGGAACGCTGAATTGCGCGAGGTGCGCCAGACTCAGGAGCGTTTCGCAGCGGCGGGCTTCAAGGATCCGGCCCGCCTGGCACCGAAGGTGCGTTTCGTGGAGGCCCGCGGCGATCTGCCTAAGCCCGTCAGCGGGCGCCTCTCGCGCGGCTTCAACCAGCCGGACGGCAACGGCGGGATGACGCGCGGCATTTCGCTCTCGACCCGTCCGAAGGCCGTCGTGTCATCACCGGCGGACGGGTGGGTGTCCTTCGCCGGACCGTTCCGTTCGTACGGCCGTCTCTTGATCATCAATGCGGGCGATGGCTACTATCTGTTGTTGGCAGGAATGGATCAGATCAACGTCGAGGTCGGCCAGTTCGTGCTCGCCGGGGAGCCGGTGGCGAGCATGGGCGAGGGGGCATCAGGCCCGGCGGCCGGTGATGGTGACCGCGGCGATCCCGTCCTGTACGTCGAGTTCAAGAAAGACGGCGGCTCCATTGACCCGGAGCCTTGGTGGGCGAGAGGCCCCAGCGAGAAGGTTCGCGGATAATGCGCAAGATGTCCCTGGTCATGCTCGGCGCGCTCCTCGGCGCCGGCACGTCGATGCTGGCGACGCAGACCCAGTTCCTCTCGGGTCCGAGCGCGGTCGCGGCCTCCGCGGAGACCTATCGCCAACTCAGCCTGTTCGGTGACGTCTTCGAGAAGGTGCGGACCGACTACGTCGAGAAGCCCGAGGAGTCGAAGCTGATCGAGGCGGCCGTCAACGGCATGCTCACCTCCCTCGACCCGCATTCGAGCTACATGGACGCGAAGGCCTTCCGCGACATGCAGACCACGACCCGCGGCGAGTTCGGCGGTCTCGGCATTGAGGTCACCATGGAGGACGGCCTGATCAAGGTCGTCACGCCGATCGACGACACGCCGGCCTCCAAGGCGGGGCTCCTGGCCAACGACATCATCACGCAGATCGACGAGGAGCAGGTTCAGGGCCTCACCCTGAACCAGGCGGTCGACAAGATGCGCGGGCCGGTGAATTCCTCGGTGAAGCTGAAGATCAGCCGCAAGGAGGCGAAGGACCCGATCGAGGTCTCGCTGACCCGCGACGTCATCAAGATCAAGCCGGTGCGCTCGCGTACCGAGGGTGGCGATATCGGCTACGTCCGGCTCACCCAGTTCAACGAGCAGACCTTCGACGGCCTGCGCAACGCGGTCGACAAGCTCACGACCGAGATCGGCCAGGACAAGATCAAGGGCTACGTCCTCGACCTGCGCAACAATCCCGGCGGCCTGCTCGACCAGGCTGTGATGGTCTCCGACGCCTTCCTCGATCGCGGCGAGATCGTCTCGACCCGCGGCCGCAATCCGGACGAGACGCAGCGCTTCTCGGCGAAGTCCGGCGACATCACCAAGGGCAAGCCGGTCGTGGTGCTCGTCAACGGCGGCTCCGCCTCGGCCTCTGAGATCGTGGCCGGCGCCCTGCAGGATCACAAGCGCGCGACGATCCTCGGGACACGCTCGTTCGGCAAGGGCTCGGTGCAGTCGATCATCCCGCTCGGCGGCAGCGGGGCGCTCCGGCTCACCACCGCCCGCTACTACACGCCGTCCGGCCGCTCGATCCAGGCGAAGGGCATCGAGCCCGACGTCGAGGTCCTGCAGGAGGTGCCCGACGAGCTGAAGGGCAAGGACGAGACGAAGGGTGAGGCCGGCCTGAAGGGCCACCTCAAGCAGAAGGACACGGAAGAGCGTGGCGGCTCTTCGGCCTACGTCCCGCCGGATCCGGCCAAGGACAAGCAGCTGACCGCGGCCTTCGACTTCCTCCGCGGCATCCAGAAGGGCGCGGCGAACACCCAGAAGCCGAGCCTGCCGAACTGATCGGCCTCGCGCAGTACCAATCGCATCGAGACTCCCGCCCGCGCACCGGGCGGGAGTTTTCGTTTCACGAGCCCGATCAACGTCGGCGCCGCGCGTCGTGCAGCGATCTCGGCCGGCCCGGTTGCGATCCCTGCACCCGCCGTTAGGCGAACATTAACCATAGCGCGCCGCAATGGCGGCGGGGGACCGCCGCGCGCTCGTCGGCGCCATCGCGGCCGCCCGCCAGCCGAGGAAGCGGTGAGCCTGCCCTCCGACGATATCCTGACCCGGCCCCTCGGCGTGCCCGAGCCGGCCGACGATTGCCTGAAGGGGCGGCTCGCGCGGCTTCGCGCGCAGCTTCGCCCGCGGCATGTCCATGCCGGGCTCGGCGCCGCGCTCCTCGCATCGATCGCTCTCCTCTTCGTCGTCGGCGATCCGCGCGGCGGCGAACCCCGCGCCACGGCCGTGATCGCGCTGCGCAAGATGCCGTCCGAGCGGCCGCGCCCCGCACCTGAAGAGAGCGTGCGGACGGTCGAAGCCGAGTTGCCCCCCGCCCCAGCGCAGAGCAGCGCCGAGGAGGTGGAGACCGCCTCGGGCGTGACCGTGTTCCGCCCCTCCGGGACCGCCGCACCGAACGATGCCGTGGTGATCCGGGTGCCGACCGTCGCAGTCAAGCTTGCGGCCGCACCCGATCCGCGCCTCGTCGAGCGCGGTCGCCACGGCGCCCTGCCTAAACTGGGAGACGGGCGCCTGCGCGCCCTCGACGTCTACGCCCGCCCCGAGGAGCCGGGCACTGGCCCGCGCATTGCCATCTTGCTGACGGGGCTCGGCACAGGGCAGGCCGCGACGGCTGCCGCGATCGTCAAGCTGCCGCCGCAGGTAAGCCTCGCCTTCGCCCCCTATGGCGAGGTCGAGCGGAGCGCGGCCCGCGCCCGGGATTTCGGCCACGAAGTGCTGGTTCAGGTGCCGATGGAGCCGTTCGACTATCCCGACAGCGATCCTGGCCCGCAGACCCTCTTGGTGGCCGCGCGGCCGGCCGAGAATGCCGACCGCCTCGCCTGGGTGATGAGCCGCGTCCCCGGTGCGGTCGGCCTGACGAATTTCATGGGCTCGAAGCTGATGGCCGACGGAGCCGGGCTGGAGCCGGTCCTGCGCGAGGTGGCCGCCCGCGGTCTCGGCTTCGTCGACGACGGCACCGCCCAGCGCTCGCTGGCCAATGGCCTCGCCGGAAAGGCGAAGGCACCCGTGGCACGGGCAGATATCGTCCTCGACGCCGTCCCGCGGGCGGATGCCATCGATCGGGAACTTGCGCGTCTCGAAGCACAGGCCAGGACCAGAGGGTTCGTGCTGGCCTCGGCGACCGCAATGCCCCTCAGCATCGAGCGGATCGCCCGTTGGGCGAAGGATCTCGACGCTCGCGGCCTCCGACTGGTGCCGGTGAGCGCCGCTCTGCGCGGCCCTGGCGCCGGAACCCGTGTCTCGACGGCCGAATAGACGCGTTGCCTGCCGCCAGGGGCGTTGCCGGAGCGGGGACGGCTGCTATGGTCGCGACCGATGACGAATGTGCCCCCTGCCGGCGACGCGGAAGCCGGGATCGATCTGCCCTACCGGCCGTGCGTCGGCATCACCCTCGTGAACCGGGACGGGCTCGTCTTCATCGGTCGGCGTCGCAAGGAGGGCGGGCCGGAGCACGTGTCCGGAGACTTTTCCTGGCAGATGCCGCAGGGCGGGATCGATGCGGGCGAGGATCCGCGCGCTGCCGCGATCCGCGAGCTCTACGAGGAGACCAATGTTGGTGAAGGATCGCTGCGCTTCCTCGCCGAGGCGCCCGACTGGCTGCCCTACGACCTGCCGCCCGACGTGATGAAGCAGGCCTGGAAGGGGCGTTATCGCGGGCAGACGCAGAAATGGTTCGCCTTCGGCTTCCTCGGACAGGATTCCGAGATCGACGTCGAGCGGCCCGGGGCCGGGCGCTACCGCTCAGAGTTCGAGGATTGGCGCTGGGCGCCGCTCGACGACCTCGCAGGGCTCATCATTCCGTTCAAGCGCCCGGTCTACGAGAGCGTGATCGCCTCCTTCTCGGGACTCGCCAGATGGCACGCGCGGAGTTGAGTCCGCGCCGACCCGCTTGAGGGCCGGGGATGCGTTGGTGGTACGTCCCCATCCTCCTCGCCCTGGCCTGGTTCGGATTCACGCTGACGCCCCTCGTCTCGCTCTATGGCCTCGCCCGGGCCGTGGAGGCGGGCGACGTCGACTACGTGGACCGTCATGTGAATTTCCGTTCGCTCCGGCTCTCGCTCGTGCGGCAGACCACGAACGCCGCGCGGACGGCGCTGAACGAGAGCGGCGACCTCGATCCGCGGGAACAGCAGAAGCTCAACGAGGCGGCCGTCGGGCTCGCGCTCGCGCTGGCCGAGACCATGGTGACCGCCAAGACGGTGGTCGATCTCCTCGACGACGGCTGGCCCGAGAGCCTCGACGTGCCGAAGGAGACGGATGCCGGCGCTGCCTCGGGCCTGCGCATCGAGGGGCTCGGGCGACTCGCCGCCTACTATCTCGCCACCGAGATGCGGGGATTCCGAACCGTCGTCATCGCGGTTCCGCCCGAGGCACCGCGCGCGCGGCAATTCAAGATCCGCCTGCGCCTGCGCGGGTTCGTCTGGCGACTCGTCGACATCGAGGTGACGGAGGATCTGCGCGCTCAGATGGCGCAGAAGCTCGCCCGGACGCTCGCCCGCATGCGGGCGGGCGACAGGACGAAGGAACCGGTGGCGCAGTAGCGAGGCTGGCGGCAAGCTGAAGCACACCCTGCCGCGGCGAAGCGTCAGCGCGCCTTGGCAGGATCCTTGGCGGATTCCGCGGCCACGGGCGGCCCCTTCGGCTCGCGCGTCTCCTCGACGCTCTCGGCCTTCTCCTCGTCCGTGTCGCCGCCCTGCTCGATCGCCTTCTCGGGGTTGGCCGCAAGGGCCTTCACGATCTCGACGAGGCGCTCGCACTCGGCGCCGTACTTGTAGGCATCGAGGACGATCGCCGCATCGCGAAGGGTGCGCAGGTCGCGCACCGTCTGCTTGTTCGCGCTCTCGCGCAATTCGCTCTTCTTCGCGATCTGGTCCTCCAGCCCGATCCCTTTGATGTCGCAGGCAGCCTCGGCCGGGACGGCGAGCAGGAGGAGGGGAAGGAGCGTGAGGCGTTTCATCGATCGGGCTCCGGCTGGCGGCCGGTGCGGGGCCACTCAGGCGTGGTGGGGATGGCTGCGGCGAAGGATGTCCTTCGTCAGGGCGACAAGGTCGCTCGGACGATAGGGCTTCGGAACGAAGATCGATTGCGCAACGGCTTCGCCGTGCGAAAGGCTCCCGCGACCGCCCGACGTGTACACCACCGGCAGGCCCGGGCGCTCCCGGCGGGCGTGGTGGGCGAGGGCAAGACCGTTCGTGTTGCGAGCCAGATCGATATCGGTGAAGAGCAGGTCGACGCTCTCGCGCGCCAGGATCGCCTCGGCCTCGAGCGCGTCCGCCGCGGTCAATACCCGGTAGCCCTCATCCGAGAGCGCCTCGGCGGCGAGTTCGCAGACGATCGCCTCGTCCTCGACGACGAGGATGGTTTCGATGGTGCCCTCGAGGAAGGCGGACATGGAGAAGGCAGCGCAGGCGTGGGGGATCATGACGCAACTCCAACTCACCCGGCACGGGCCGAACATCCCGCTGCCGGATCGGGAGACCAACGGAGGCCCCGCCCCGGCGTTCGCCGTGTTCCCATCGAATTGCTCAGGTTTGGTGAGCGAAGCTTTAACCCTGCGCGTCCCGTCACCGATGGAGCGCTCCGAGTGGTTAACGAGGCGTTACCGGACGGCGCGACGCGGGTGATTCCATGAAGCGTTCCTCGCAGCTGGCGTACGGGCTCGTGCTGACGGCGACCGCGGGCTACGTCGATGCCCTCGGCTTCGTCCGGCTCGGCGGCCTCTACACCTCGTTCATGAGCGGCAACACCACGCAGTTCTCGGTCGCGCTCGGGCACGGCGAGTGGCGCCACGCGATCCTGCCCTGCCTGCTGGTCGGCATGTTCCTGATCGGGAGCGTGCTCGGGAGCGGCCTCTCGCTGGTGGTGCCGGCCCGCTGGGCGACGCCCGTGGTCCTCACCTTCGAGGCGCTGGCCGTTCTCGGCGCCCTGTCGCTGGGCATCGCTACCCCGGACCTCGGCCTCGCCGCGCTCTTCATGGCACTCGCCATGGGGGCACAGAACGCCGTTCTCGTGCAGGTCCAGGGCTTCAGGGCCGGCACCACTTTCGTGACGGGTGCGTTGTTCAGCCTCGGTCAGAAGATCGCGCTGGCCCTGACGGGACGGGGGCCACGCTACGGCTGGGTCGGAGACGGCGCCGTGTGGCTCGCGCTTCTCTGCGGCGCGCTGGGCGGTGCGGTCGCCTACGGCTCCTTCGGGCTCCTCGCCCTCATCTTGCCCGCAGCGGTCACGAGCGCATTTGCCGTTTCCGCTGCCCTTCACAGCGCGCTCAGACCGGTGGAAAAGACCGCCTGAACGCTTACCCGTACCCGGAAGGCCCATCGAGACCATGTCCGCGACAGCCGCCCCTTCCCTCACGAGCAACGTCGCACCGATCGAGGCGGGGGCACACGTCACCGCGGCCCACTGGCTCAAGGACACGCTGGGCTTGGCGCTGGGCGACGGCAGCGTAGTCCTTCGGCGCGAGTCCGGCATCGAGCGCGTCGCCGCCCACCCGGACGGCGCGATCCTCGTCGCAGCGGGCGATTCCGGGCGCCTCGTGACGGGCGGCGACAACGGCCGCATCGTCGAGATCCGGGCGGACGGTCGTCTCACGGAAATCGCGACGGCGAAGGGCGGAGCCTGGATCGACGCGCTCGCCGTCCATCCCGACGGCGGAACCGCTTGGTCCGCCGGGCGGCAGGTCGTGGCGCGGGACGCCAAGGGCCGGGAGCGGACCCTCACTGCGCCGTCCAGCGCCCGCGGCCTCGCTTTCGCGCCGAAGGGCTATCGTCTCGCGGTGTCGCACTACAACGGCGCGAGCCTCTGGTATCCGAACCACGAGACGCCGCCCGAGATGATCGAGTGGAAAGGCTCGCACATCGACGTGACATGGTCGCCGGACGGGCGTTTCGTGGTCACCACCATGCAGGAGAATGCCCTGCACGGCTGGCGCCTGCAGCCGGACCGGGGACACATGCGCATGTCCGGCTACCCGGCCAAGGTCCGTTCGACCTCTTGGTCGGCCGACGGGAACTGGCTCGCCACGAGCGGGGCCGAGGCCGCGATCGTCTGGCCCTTCGACTCCAAGGAAGGGCCGACCGGCAAGGCGCCGCGCGAGTGCGGCGTGCGCCCGGCCCGGGTCTCGCGGGTCGCGTTCCATCCGAAGGCGCTGGTGCTCGCCATCGGTTACGAGGACGGCTGCATTCTGCTCGTGCGCTTCACGGACGCGTCCGAACTTCTGGTCAGGCAGGCCGTGAAAGGCAGCGGCGTCTCGGCGCTCGCCTGGAACGCGCGCGGCGGCCGCCTCGCTTTCGGCTGTGCGGACGGGCAGGCGGGGCTCCTCACGCTGCCGGGCTGAAACAGCCGGTTCCAGGTGGAACAAGCGCCCCGCCCGTGCTCTTCTCCGGACACGCTTCGAGAGGTGGCTTCGTGTTTCGTGTCCTTCGCACGCTCGGCTTGGCCCTGGGCCTCCTCGGCGGCATCGTCGCGGCGCAGGGACCGGAATTCGCCCAGCAATACGCCCAGAGGCTCGGCGGCGCGGTGGACGAGTTGCGCCGGAGCGTCGAGAGCTTCGAATCCGATGCTCGCGCCACGGGCAACAGCCGCGACGGGGCGGTCGACCGCCTGCGCACCAATTCGGACGCCCTCGTCGCCCGGCGCGGCGAGGCGGCGCGCGCCGACATCCACCGCCTCGCCCAACTCAGCGCGCAGCAGCAGGCCCTTCGCGAGGCGACGAGCCCGCTCGGCCGGCTCGCGGCCGTGATCCGCGATCCCGACATGGCGATCGCTTCGGCGACCTATCAGGCCTATCAACCGGCCGTCCCGACGACGGCCGATGGCATCGTGGCCGGCCTCATCGGCTTCCTGGCGGCGTGGGGCGGCTGGCGCGTCCTGTCCGACGTCGGGGGGCGCGCAATCCGGCGGCGCCCACGCACCGAGGCCACGACCGCCTGAACCTCCGGGCGGCGTCCGGTCCCCGACGCAGGGGTGGCCTGCACAGTTGGCGGCGGCTGTGACAGAATGTGTTGCCCAGGGTCTACAGCCGCTCGGTTTCGCCTGCTCTAGGAGAGAATGGCACGCGCGGATGGAGGCCCCCGCGCCGGCCCACGGTCTGCCAGTCGCATCATGTCGCGCGCGTCCAACACCACTGTCGATCCCGCGCTCGATGCGGCGGCGCTCCTGCGCCGCGTCGGGTTCTTCGGCCTGTTCGTGATCATCCCGGTCGTCGCACAGGTCGGCCGCCGCGCGACCGTCGTGCTGACGCCGATCGCCATCGTGCTGCTGATCCTCGCGAGCGCCCTCGACGGGCGCCAGCGCCCGCTGAGACCGGCGATCTCCGCGCTCGTGCGCTCGCCCGCCTTCCTGGCGGGCTCCCTCGTGATCCTGTGGGCAGCGCTGTCGCTCGCCTGGACGCCGTTCCTCGGCTCCGCCGCCGAGCGCGTGCTCAACCTTCTGGCGACGATCCTGCTGACGCTCGCGGGGTACCTCGCCCTGCCGGACAGGATGCGCTCGGCAAACCTCTACCTGCTGCCCCTCGGCGTCACCGCGGGCGGCATCGTGGCGGTCATGATCGGATTGTTCGGGGATGCCCTGGTCCGGAGCGGCGCGGAGGACGACCAGATCCTCGATCGCGGCCTGATCATGCTGGCGCTGCTCGTCTGGCCCGCCATCGCCTGGCTGCGCTCGCGGCACCGAGACCGGGAGGCGCTGGTCACCGCGCTGATCGTGGCCGCGGCCATAGCCGCCTCGCCTAAGGCGACGCAGATCATCGCCCTCACGATCGGCGCCGCCGCGTTCCTGCTGACGACCGTCAGCCCGCGCATCGGTGTCGCCGTCACGGCCGGGATCACGGCCGCGCTCCTCGCGCTCGCTCCGCTGATCCCCTTCGTCGGACGGCCGATCGGAGCGACGCTGCTCGGATCGGGGCATCCGGGCGTGCTCTCGCTCAAGGCGTGGCAGAAGGTGGTCACCTCCGAGCCGGTCCGGCTCGTCACCGGTCACGGCTTCGAGACGGCTCTGCGCGGGCGCGCTTACAACCTGCTGCCTGGGAATGCGCCGAGTACGATGCTGTTCGAGCTGTGGTACGAACTCGGCATCGTCGGGGCCCTGGCGGCGGCCTACGCCCTCTACATCTCGATCCACCGGATCGGGCGGGACGCCCCGGCCCTGGCGCCGGGTGCGATGGCGGCCATCGCCACCGCCTACACGATCGCCTGCATCGGCATCGGGCTCGCCGTGATGTGGTGGTTCACGACGCTGACCGTGGCGATCCTCGTCTTCGTCTCGATCCAGCGGGGCCAGTTCCGCTCGCGCCGGCCCAAGATAAGCCTCCTGCGGCGCATCCGCGAGGATCGCGAGGCGGGCGCGGCTTGAGGCTCAGGACGCGTCGGCGGCCGCCTCGATCGCCTCCATGTCGGCGTCGGAGAGGCCGAAATGGTGGCCGATCTCGTGAACGAGGACATGGGTGACGAGATGGCCGAGGGTCTCGTCGTGCTCCGCCCAGTAATCGAGGAGCGGCCTCCGATAGAGCCAGACCATGTTTGGCATCTGCCCCGTCGCGACCTCGCCGGATTGTGCGAGCCCCACGCCGCGGAACAACCCGAGCAGGTCGAACTCGCTCTCGCACTGCATCTCGGTCAGCGTCTCCTCGTCGGGAAAATCGTCGACGAGAATCTGCACGCCCGCACTCAGCCTGCGGAATGCGTCCGGCAGGCGCTCGAAGGCGGAGACGGCGAGTTCCTCGATCTCGGCGAGGCTCGGGGCCTTGGCGGCGTCGAGTGCGCTCACGCGGCCTGTCCCGCGCCCTTCTCGGGCAGCACTTGCTCGGCGAGAAACCCCGCGAGATCGTTCGTGATGTAGTCGATATGCGGCTCCTTGACCGCCTCCTGCTCGAACCGCTCGCGGAACGGGTCGAGGACGGGCGGGACCACCAGCACCGTCGCCATGCCGAGATCGTGCGGCACCAGCAGGTTGCGGGCGATGTCCTCGAACAGGGCAGAGCGGCGCGGATCGACGCCGTGACGGTCCAGGAAGCGCTCGTAGGTGGAGCGCTCCGGCTTCGGCACGAAGTCCGCGGCCGCGATGTCGAACACATCCTCGAAATGGTCGAGGATGCCGAGCTTGGCCGCGACGTTCTCCGCGTGGCGGCGCGATCCGTTCGTCAGGATGAGCTTGCGCCCCGGAAGCCGCTCGATCGCGCTGCCCAGCGCCGGATCGAGCTTGATCGTGGAGTGGTCGATGTCGTGGGCGAAATCGAGGAAGTCGTGCGGTTCCACCCCGTCCTCGATCATCAGCGCCTTCAGGGTCGTCCCGTAGCGATGGTAGAAGTGCTTCTGCAGGGCGCGGGCGGAGAGCCCATCGAGCCCGTAGAGGCGCATGACGTAGAGGGTGATGCGCTCGTCCACCTGCGGCCAGACCCGCGCGTCGCTCGGATAGAGCGTGTTGTCGAGGTCGAACACCCAGGTGTCGACGCCATCGAAACGTCGCGCGTCGGTGGTGGTGAAGTGGCTGTGGTCCGGAGAGAACAAGGGTCGGAGCGCTTCAGCTTGAGACGCCGTGAGGCGTGGGCCGGGCTCCTTAAGATGGACGCCTTGACCGCAAAAGGAAAGCGGCCGGGCGAAACCCGGCCGTTCCGCCGCGGAGCGCTCCGCATCACCGCCTGCGGATAAGGGTGCCGGCGCCGTAATCCGTGAACAGCTCGAGCAGCACGGCGTGGTTCACCTTGCCATCGAGGATGACGACCGCCTCGACGCCCTGGTCAATCGCGTAGATGCAGGTCTCGACCTTGGGGATCATCCCGCCCGTGATGGTGCCGTCGGCGATGAGGCGCCTGCAATCCTCGACGGTCAGTTCGGGAATCAGGTTCTTGTCCTTGTCGAGGACGCCCGGCACGTCGGTGAGGAGCAGCAGCCGCTTCGCCCGCAGCGCCCCCGCGATGGCGCCCGCGAAGGTATCGGCGTTGACGTTGTAGGTCTGGCCGTCCGCTCCGTAGGCGACCGGGGCGAGGACGGGGATCAGCTCCGCCTTCAGCACCGCGTCGAGGACGCCGCGCTCGACGTGGTCAGGCTCGCCCACGAGACCGAGATCGAGGGCTTTCTCGACCTGACTCTCCGGATCCTTCACGGTCCGCATCGCGCGCTTGGCGCGAACCATGTTGCCGTCCTTGCCGCACAGGCCGATGGCCCGGCCGCCCTCGGCGGAGATCCAGCCGACGATCTGCTTGTTGATCGAGCCGGCGAGAACCATCTCGACGACCTCGACGGTGGGTTCGTCCGTGACGCGCAGGCCGCCGCGGAACTCCGACTGGATGCCGAGCCGCTCCAGCATCCGGCCGATCTGCGGACCGCCGCCATGCACGACGATCGGCTTCAGGCCGGATTGCTCCAGGAGAACGACGTCCTCCGCGAAGTCCTCGGCCGCCGCACGATCGCCCATGGCGTGGCCGCCGTACTTGATGACCACGATCTCCTGATCGTAGCGCTGCATGTGCGGCAGGGCCTGGGCCAGGACTTCGGCACGCACGTGCACGTTCGGAAGATCGGTCATCGCAGCCTCTGAGAACCGGAGCGAGGGACTTCGGATGCGCGCGGGCTTCTACATGACGCGGAGCCCCCTGCGAAGCCTGCCCGGCGAGAAATGCCGGACCCGTCGATAGCGCGCGTCTGAGCCTGCGGGCGACACCGGGAGCCGAAGCACGTTGAGCGAGCGTCCTCTTCAGCTCTGCCCAGTCGCCGCGGCGAAATTTCTACACTGGAATTCCGGGAGGCAAATTCAATTGTATCTTCCGAGTTAGTCGGTATTGACCACTAAGAGTTGTAATCATGCGATTGATCTGGCGAACTTTCATTTGTAAACGTGTTGTTAACCATATCAGCGAATGCTGTCAGGGCCAAACAGGACAACACATCCGATGCTCAACGCCGATCCGCTGCTGACCCGCCCGACCTTGACCAGCCCGACGCTGCTCTCCACCGCCCTCGACGGCATCCGCCTGAAAGCCGCCACCTCCGCCGAACTCTGGCACCTGCTAACCCAGAACTTCACCGTCGACCTCGACGCCGTGGCTGCGCTGGTCCCTGCGGAAGAGCCGGAGCCGGCTTGGCTGAGCGTCCGCGACTGAGCATCGGCGCCAGCGTGTGACTGGCGGTTTCCGATCACGCCAAAAACGGTATCGATCGAACCGGCACATCGCGTGCTTCTTCGATCAAGAAGGACAGTGAGGACACGCCGAAGGCAACAATCACGCGGCGGCTCGAACGCCAGAGCACAACCGCGGACCTTTCGAACCACGATCAAGGGGTCCGTCATGCCTGAACTGCTCTCTGTTGCCCTCGTCTGCGCCGGAACGCTGCTGGCCCAGGATTCCTCCCGCGAAACTGCCCTAGACGTCATCATCATGCCCGCGCGCACGCCGATGGAATGCATGCTGCAGGCCCAGACCGTGGCCGCGGCCGCTGGGTTGCCCGGTGGCGATCAGCGCTACCTCAAGATCGCCTGCGAGCGCCGCCACGTCGAAGCGGAACCGGTGCGCACGGCGCGACACGGCTCCTGATCGGCAGCGAGCGAGGAGAGGGGCGCCTCAGCCGATCACGGTGAGGGCGTCGCCCACCCGCAATGTGCCGCCCGCGACGATCTCCGCGTAGACGCCGCAATCGCGATGGCCGAGATGCCGGTCGAGGGTCCAGGGGATCTCAAGATCGCGTTGCCCGGTCACCGGATCGACATTCGTGGCGGCACAGCGCTCGGTTCGCTTCGTCACCCGGAGGCGCACGCCGTCCGGGGCTTCGAGCAGAGCGCCGACTATGCCGAGCTCGGCCCAGGGTTCCAGCCCCTCCACGAGCAGGTTGCCGCGGAAGCGCAGCGGATCGACGGGTCGATCGAGCATCGCCTCGACCGCTCGCACGCTGGCGAGATTGATGATCGATACGAAACCGGTCCGGGAATCGGTGAAGCGGTACTGCTCCGGAGCCGTCAGCACGCGCGGCTCACCGCGGAGCGACCCGGGCATGAACCGGCGTAGGAAATCCTCCAGAGCGGCGCGGCCCTCCGCGGTCGCGAGTTCCGCCGCGAAGCGCTCGCCGCCGCCCTCGACATGGAGCGTCGCCGTCGCGTCGTCGTAGCGCGTCCGGAGCTGTGCCAGTGCCTCGTCCCGCATCAGCATCAGGTACTTGATCTTGGGCAGGTGGCGCGGCGCCACTGTATTGAAGCCGGACGGGCCGTTCTCGATGGCGTAGAGCCGGTCGCCGGGAAAGTAGCCGCTCGTTTCCAGGCTCGCCGCATCGAGCGGTTCCGGACTGAGGCCCTTCACCGGGTAGCGGTAGAGGGCGGACAGGTGGAGGGTCGGTCGCTGAGCCATGTGCGAAGCGTGACCCTGAAATTCATCGGCACGCAAGCCTCGCCCGGGCCCTTGTGGTGCCGATTTGCAACACCACATCCCGGAGACTGGCGGCCTGGTGGCGCCGGGATCCTCTGCGGCATGAGCCGGAGGACGGCGTTTCGGCGAGGCCGTGCCGCGTGGCGGGCGGCGGATCGCCGATACGGGGAGGTGCAGACACGTGAATTTCGAGAAGTACACCGAGCGCGCCCGCGGCTTCGTCCAGGCGGCGCAGAACCTCGCCATGCGCGAGGGACATCCCCAGCTTCAGCCCGGCCATCTGCTCAAGGTGCTGCTCGACGATCCCGAGGGCCTTTGCGCGGGCTTGATCGACCGCGCCGGCGGCCAGTCCCGCGTGGCACTCGCCCAGGTCGAGGCCTGGATGAACAAGCAGCCCAAGGTCTCGGGGAACGCGGCGCCCCCGCAGGCGACGCGCGAACTCGTCCGCCTGTTCGACACCGCCGAGAAGGCCGCCGAGAAGGCGGGCGATTCCTACGTGACCGTGGAGCGCCTTCTCCTCGCACTCGCCGTGGAGAAGGACACCGAGGCCGGCCGCGCGCTCGCCGCCGCCGGCGTCACCGCGGCCTCGCTGAACGCGGCGATCAATGCGCTCCGCAAGGGCCGCACCGCCGACAACGCGAGCGCCGAGAACGCCTACGACGCGCTGAAGAAGTATGCCCGCGACCTCACCGAGGCAGCCCGCGAGGGCAAGCTCGACCCGGTGATCGGCCGCGACGAGGAGATCCGCCGCACGATCCAGGTTCTGTCTCGGCGCACCAAGAACAACCCGGTTTTGATCGGCGAGCCCGGTGTCGGCAAGACGGCTATCGTCGAGGGTCTGGCGCTTCGCATCGTGAACGGAGACGTGCCGGAATCGCTTCGCGAGAAGTCTCTGCTCGCCCTCGACATGGGCGCGCTGATCGCGGGAGCGAAGTATCGCGGCGAGTTCGAGGAGCGCCTGAAGGGCGTGCTCTCCGAGGTGACGGCCGCGGAGGGCGGCATCATCCTGTTCATCGACGAGATGCACACCCTGGTCGGCGCCGGCAAGGCGGACGGCGCGATGGACGCCTCGAACCTTCTGAAGCCTGCACTCGCCCGCGGCGAGCTGCATTGCGTCGGCGCGACGACGCTCGACGAGTACCGCAAGCATGTCGAGAAGGACGCGGCGCTGGCGCGGCGCTTCCAGCCCGTCTTCGTGTCCGAGCCGACGGTCGAGGACACGATCTCGATCCTGCGCGGCATCAAGGAGAAGTACGAGCAGCACCACGGCGTGCGCATCCAGGATTCGGCGCTGGTGGCCGCAGCGACGCTCTCGAACCGCTACATCACCGACCGCTTCCTACCCGACAAGGCGATCGATCTCGTCGACGAGGCCGGCTCGCGCCTGCGCATGCAGGTGGATTCGAAGCCCGAGGAACTCGACAACATCGACCGGGAGATCGTGCGGCTCAAGATCGAGGGGGAGGCACTCAAGAAGGAAGCGGATTCCGCGTCCCGCGACCGTCTCCTGCGGCTCGAGAAGGAACTCGGCGATCTGGAGGAGCAGTCCGCCTCGATCACGGCTCGCTGGAAGGCGGAGAAGGACAAGCTCGGCGCCGCTGCCGACCTCAAGCGCAAGCTCGACGAGGCCCGGACCGACCTCGCGAATGCTCAGCGCCAGGGCCAGTACCAGCGCGCGGGCGAGCTCGCCTACGGCGTGATTCCGGGTCTGGAGAAGCAGCTCGCCGAGATCGAGGCGCAGGCCGAGAGTGCGGTAGCGCGCGACGGCATGATGGAGGAGGCGGTGACGCCGACCCACATCGCCGCCGTGGTCTCCCGTTGGACCGGCGTGCCGGTCGACAAGATGCTGGAGGGAGAGCGCGAGAAGCTGCTGGCGATGGAGGAGGCGCTCTCCAAGCGCGTTGTCGGCCAGCGCGAGGCGGTCGAGGCCGTCGCCACGGCCGTCCGCCGGGCGCGCGCCGGTCTCCAAGACCCGAACCGGCCGATCGGCTCGTTCATGTTCCTCGGCCCGACGGGCGTCGGCAAGACGGAGCTGACCAAGGCACTCGCCGGGTTCCTCTTCGACGACGACACCGCCCTCGTGCGCATCGACATGTCCGAGTACATGGAGAAGCACGCGGTGGCTCGCCTCATCGGCGCGCCTCCGGGCTACGTCGGCTACGAGGAGGGTGGGGCCCTGACCGAGGCCGTGCGGCGCCGGCCCTATCAGGTCGTGCTGTTCGACGAGGTCGAAAAGGCGCATCCGGACGTCTTCAACGTCCTGCTCCAAGTGCTCGATGACGGGCGGCTGACGGACGGGCAGGGCCGGACGGTCGATTTCCGCAACACGCTGCTGATCATGACCTCGAATCTCGGGGCCGAATATCTGGTCAATCAGCGCGAGGGTGAGGATTCGGACGCGGTCCGGGACGAGGTGATGGGCGTGGTGCGCAGCCACTTCCGCCCCGAGTTCCTGAACCGGATCGACGAGATCATCCTGTTCCACCGCCTCAAGCGGTCGGAGATGGGCGCGATCGTCGACATCCAGCTCGGGCGCCTCGGCCGCTTGCTGGAGGACCGCAAGATCACCCTCGACGTCGACGAGGAGGCACGAACCTGGCTCGCCGACAAAGGGTACGACCCGGCCTACGGGGCTCGTCCCCTGAAGCGGGTGATCCAGAAGAACGTGCAGGATCCGCTCGCCGAGTTGATCCTGTCCGGCAAGGTCCATGACGGCGAGACAGTGCCGGTGCATGTCGGGCCGATGGGCCTGATGCTCGGCGACACCACGGTCGGTGCGGAGCGGCGGCCAGCGAACGCGACCCTGAACTGAATGCGACCTGCCCCGGCAATCCGAAGTGGATCGCCGGGGCTTTTCTTTGCGCTCCCGCGCGGGAACAGTGCGGGACGATGACCGACGTTCTCACCTACGCCATCGGCGACATTCACGGCTGCTGCGATCTTCTGGACGCCCTTCTCGCGAAGATCGAGGCGCACCGGGCAGGCAGGCCGCACCGTCTTGTCTTCCTCGGCGATTACATCGACCGCGGCCCCGACAGCGCGGGCGTCATCCGGATGGTACGGCGTCTGCACTGGAGCGACCCCGAACGCGTCACCTGCCTCATCGGAAACCACGAGGCGATGCTGCTCGCCTGCCTGCACACGCCGGGCGCCACAGAGCATTGGCTGCGCAATGGCGGCGGCGAGACGCTCGCCTCATTCGGCCTCGATGCGATCGAGGATTTCCCGGGCGACGTGCTCGACTGGATCGAGACGCTTCCCAGCGTGCACGCGGACGCGCAGCGCTGGTATGTCCACGCGGGATTCCGTCCGGGCTGCACGCCGCCCGACCCCGACATTCAGAACCGGATCTGGATCCGAGAGCCGTTTCTGTCCGAGGATTTCGATTTCGGCCGGCACGTGGTGCACGGCCACACGCCGCTGACCTCGGGCGAGCCCGACGTGCTGCGCCACCGGACGAACCTCGACACGGCCGCCATCTACGGCGGCGCGCTGACGGCGGGCGTCTTCAACGACGCACAGGGTCCGGCCATCGACTTTCTGAGTGTTTCCGCGCGCCGCTACGAGGGCTGACGTCCCGGCCTCGCAATGCCGGGCAAGCTTGGCCGCGACCTCATGTCGGATGATAGAGTTAGCGGATAACGCACTCCAATGGCGTGTATTTATGCGCCTGCTTCGACAGAAACTTGGAAGATATTGAGATTGTATGCTTGGGTACCAAACATCACAAATCTTTGCTGTGCCGCCTTTTTGCCGCAATTGATTTTTGTAAAGCCAAACCTTCATTTGTTATTAACTGAGGATTAAATGCCGAAAACTGGCCTCTATCTTCTGCAGGGCATCGCTCCCGCGCAGGTTGCCGCCTCGCCCTTCGACGTTCGCGTGATCGACGCCTACGACGAGAACGGCACGCTCTGGACGCGGGATCAGGTGACCCAGATGGGAGGCGGTTCGGCGGACCCGCATCTGCTGCTGGGCTATTTCAGCATCGGCGAGGCGGAGACCTACCGCGATTACTTTAAAACGATTCCGGCCGCGGCGATCGGACCGGAGAACCCGCAATGGGAAGGGAACTTCGAGGTCGCCTTCTGGACCGACGCCTGGAAGCAGGTCGCGACCCGCTACGTCGATAACCTGATCAAGGCGGGCTACGACGGCGCCTATTTCGACGTGGTCGACGAGTATCAGACCGCTTGGGCGAAGGGCCAAGTCGCAAACCCGGGACAGGCCATGGCGGACCTCGTCAAGTACCTCGCGGACTACGCGCATGCCCAGAATCCGAATTTCAAGATCTGGGCGAACAATGCCGAGGAGCTTCTGACGAACGATACCTATTTCAACGCCATCGATGGGATGTTCAAAGAGAACCTCTACTACACTGATTCCGGCCAGAAGCAGCCGGCGGACGAGACCGTATATAGTCTCGACCTCATGAACAAGATGGTCGCCGCCGGAAAGGATGTCATCGCGATCGAGTACGTCAGCGGCTCGGAGAAGGTCGCGGACGTGCACGCGCAGGCCGATCGCGATGGGCTCGGCAGCTACGTGGCCCATCTCGACCTAGACGGCATCGATTATGAGGGCGTGCGCCCCGGCGACGGCGCGGGCATCCCCGCAACTCCGGCCGAGCCGGTCGCCCCCGCTCCGGTCGATCCGACCACGAGCCCCGACACGCCCGCATCGGGAACGCCGCCGACGACCGGCGCGACCGATCCCGACGATTCCGGGACCGGCACGCAGGGCGGGGCGGCGCCGCAGAGCGGTACCGACGACCACCCGCATGCGGGTCGCCACCATGGACACGAGACCGGTTCAAAGGGGCACGACCCGCTCGCGAGCGGCGACGATTCCTTTGTGTTCCGCGGTTCAGGCGATCATTGCGGCTCTGGACGTGGACAGCAGGCGGCTGCCGAGAGCGAGGCCGGCCAGGACCCGATGAGCCTGTACCTGCAGCATAGCTGGGGCGGCCATCATCACGGCCACCACGACCACGCCTGACCAGACCTCGGTCGAACCCAGAGGTCAGCCGGATCGCGACGGGACCGACCGAGCGGGATTGCCGACCACGGTCATCCCCGCCGGAACGTCCCGCGCAACGACGCTTCCAGCTCCAATGATCGCGTCATCGCCGACGGTGACGCCGGGAAGAATCATCGCGCCGCCGCCGATCCAGACATTGCGCCCGATCGTGATGGACCGCCCGAACTCCAACCCTGACCGCCGAACCTCCGGGTCGCGCGGATGGTCGGCGGTCAGGATCTGCACGAGTGGCCCGATCTGCGTGCCCTCGCCGATCCGCACGGAAACGACGTCAAGGATCACACAGTTGAAGTTGAGGAAGACACCGGGTCCGAGCGCGATGTTGTAGCCGTAATCGCAGAAGAAGGGCGGCCGGATCACAGCATCCGCCCCCACCTCGGCCAGACGCTCGGCGAGCAATCTGCGGCGATCCGCCGTCGCCAGCGCCAGCGACGCGTTGTAGCGCACGAGCCAAGCCCGCGTTTCCGCGAGATCGACCTGAAGCTCGGGGCAGCCCGCATGGTAGAGTTCACCTGCGAGCATCTTCTCCTTCTCGGTCCGGATCATCGCTCTCCCCGACGCTCTGGCTCCGCGCGCCTCGCGGGCGGCGATCACATCTCGCACGAGATCGTGAGGATCTGAAGAGCGCTCACGAGCCGGTGATACGACGCAACCACGGCGAAACGGACAACCTTCACGATCCACAGGCTGCGATGCCAGAGCAGTCCCGCGAGCTCCACCAGAAAACCTCTCTGAACTGTGCAGCTGTGTCCTGATGGGTCAATTCGAATGAGCAGATTCTGCTCTATTGTCTGTGCATTGACAGCGCTCTGATCAAGATCACCTTCATATCTGCGTGGCTGAATACGGGCACGTCGCACCGAGACATGTGGGTGGATCGGGCGCAGGACGGCACGGCATGCAATATCTGCGCTCCCTCCTTGGCCTGTTCCTGATTGCGCCGGATCGTCCGGACCTGCATGTGGCGCAGCTCAAATCGGTCTGCAGACAGGCCCCATTGTTTTACGGCGTCATCGCGTTGAATGCCGCGCTTCTGGTTTACACCCATGCTGCCGTAGCACCGGCTCATCTCACCTACGTCCCGATGGGCCTGCTGACGATCGGGTGCGTCGTTCGATCCCTGTCCTACCATCGCCCGTCGAAGCTCGAGATCGACGCACGCGTCGCCTATCGTCACCTGCGCATCCTCAACGGCATGGTCGGCTGCCTGCTTCTCCTGCTGGTGCTCTGGTGCTTCGCGCTGATGGGTTACGGCGACGTCTACACGCGCATGCATGTCATGTTCTTCGTCGCCTTCGGCATCATGGCCTGCGTCTTCGGCCTGTTGCACGTCCGGTCCGCAGCGCTGATGGCTGTCGCGATCGCCGTGCCGTCGAGCTAGTACTTCTTCGCGACCGGAAACGGGACGGTGCGGGCCATCGCGATTGCCTTAATCTCGCTCGCGCTCACGACGACCTACCTGATCTTCGTCTACCATCGCGTCTTCACCTCGCTCGTGCAGCAGACGAGTGAGCTTCGCCGGCTGAACGACGAAAACCTGCGGCTCGCGAATATCGACCTCCTCACCGACCTGCCGAACCGGCGCAGCTTCTTCGCCAGGCTGCAGGCGGACCTGCTCAAGGCGGCGGCGCGCGGGCACGAGGTCCAGGTCGGTCTGATCGACCTCGACGGCTTCAAGCCCGTCAACGACACCTACGGCCATCCCGCCGGCGACGCCCTGCTGCGCAGGATCGGGAGGCGGCTGCGGGTCTTCCGCGGCGACACGGTGTTTCTGGCGCGTCTCGGCGGCGACGAGTTCGGAATCGTCATATCGGGTCCACCGGGATCCATTCCGGCAGCGAAGTTTGGACCAACCATCATTGCGGCCCTGTCGCGACCCATTCGCCTTGCCAAAGGGACCGTCCAGATCGGTGCCACGATCGGCTTCGCCGCGGCCCATCCCCACGAAACCGAGCCGGACAGGCTGATCGAGAGGGCGGACGGCGCCCTTTATCATGCCAAGGCGAATTCACGGGGCACGACCCTTCTGTTCAGCCAGGATCTCGACCGGACGCTGAAACGCCGAGACCTGATCGAGCAGGGCTTGCGCCAAGCCGACCTCGATACCGAGCTCATCGTGCTGATGCAGCCTCTGGTGAACGTGGCGCAGGGGCGTGTGGTCGCCTTCGAGGCACTCGCGCGCTGGCACTCTCCGCATCTGGGTACGATCTCGCCGGGCGAGTTCATTGCCGTGGCCGAGGTGGCGGACCTGATCCAGCCGATGACCGAGATCCTTCTCGCGAAGGCGCTCGCTCCCGTCTCGGACTGGCCCTACGAGATCGGGCTTTCGTTCAACCTGTCGGCGCGCGACATCATCTCGCCGCACCTCGTCCGCCGGATGGCGCGCATCATCACCGAGAGCGGGGTCGCGCCGGAACGCATCACCTTCGAGGTCACCGAGACCGCGCTGATCAGCGATTTCGATCAGGCCAAGGCGAACCTCGAAGACCTCAAGACGATCGGCTGCCGGATCGCTCTCGACGATTTCGGGACCGGATTCTCAAGCCTCAGCTACGTCCATCGGCTGCCCCTCGACCGGCTGAAGATCGACCGGTCCTTCACGAGCGAGATGGAGACGGTGCCGGTCTGTCGGGACATCGTCGGCACGATGGTCTTGATGAGCCGTAACCTCGGCCTTTCCTGCGTAGCGGAGGGGGTCGAGAGCGCTGCCCAGGTGGCGCTCCTGCGTGCGCTCGGCTGCGATACCATGCAGGGCTACTTCTTCGCCAAGCCGATGCCGATCGAGCATCTCGCCGGCTTTCTGGACGGATTCTCCGACGCCGCCGCGGGTTCCGGCACTGCTTGTGCCGCATGAGCGCGCGGAATGTCAGGGGATCAGCCACCACGGGCCGTCCCGGCGCTTGAGACCCGAGCCGGCCTCCGCGACACTGGTGCCGTGGGCCCGAGTTTCCCTCGCGCCCGGACGAGGCGCCGATGCAGAACCAGCCGACCGACACCAACCGCATGACCGGCGAGCACCCGTCTCCGCCTCCCGGCGCGGCGGCGACACCGCGCCAGGAAGGCCGCTTGGCACAACTCGGAATCCGCTTCACCGCCTGGGCCGAGCGCTGGTTCCCGGACGCCTTCATTTTCGTCGCCATCGCAGTCGTGATCGTGGCGCTCGGCGCCCTCCTGAACGGCGCTCCGGCGATGGCGGTCGCCAAGAGTTTCGGCGACGGCTTCTGGAGCCTGATCCCCTTCACCATGCAGATGGTCTTCGTCACGATCGGCGGCTACGTCGTGGCGACCTCACCGCCTGTCCAGGCCCTGATCGATCGTCTCGCACGCCTACCGACGACCGGACGCGGTGCCGTCGGCTTCGTCGCCGCCGCCACCATGCTGTCCTCGTTCCTCAGCTGGGGCCTGAGCCTGATTTTCGGCGGCCTCCTGGCGCGTGCCCTCGCGCGTCGCGCGGACCTGCGCATGGACTACCGCGCGGCCGGTGCTGCGGCCTATCTCGGCCTCGGCGCCACCTGGGCCCTGGGCCTCAGTTCCTCGGCCGCGCAGCTCCAGGCGAACCCGGCGAGCCTGCCGAAGGCTCTTCTCGCCATCACGGGCGTGATCCCGTTCAGCGAGACGATCTTCCTCTGGCAGTCGATGCTCGTCGCCTTGATCCTCTTCGTGATCTCGGTCGCTATCGCCTACATCTCGGCACCCGGGCCGACGAATGCGGTGACGGCGGAGGATCTCGATGTCGACGTTGCCAGGGAGAGCGATGATCTCGGTCGCCCGAAACAGCCAGGCGAGTGGCTGGAGCATTCGCCGATTCTCACGGTGCTGCTCGTCGCCATCGCGGCGGGCTGGATCGTCCAGGAATTCGCGCGCCAATCGTGGATCACCGCGATCTCGAACCTCAACACGTACAACCTGCTGTTCCTGACGCTCGGCCTCCTGTTGCACTGGCGCCCGAAGCGCTTCCTTGTCGCGGTGGCGCGCTCGGTGCCGGCGACCGCCGGCATTCTGATCCAATATCCCCTCTACGCCGCGATCAGCGCCATGCTGACGGGTGCCAAGAACGGTGCCGGAGTCTCGGCTTCGGACGTGATCTCGCACGCCTTCGTCAGCCTGAACACGACCGGCAGCTTCCCGCTCGCGATGGGCGTCTACTCGGCGGTGCTCGGGTTTTTCGTGCCCTCCGGCGGTGGCAAATGGCTGCTGGAAGCGCCCTACGTGATGCAGGCCGCCAACGAGTTGCAGGTCCATCTCGGCTGGGCAGTCATGGTCTACAACGCTGCCGAGGCGCTGCCGAATCTGATCAACCCGTTCTGGATGCTTCCCCTCGTCGGGATCCTCGGCCTGAAGGCCCGAGACATCGTCGGGTTCAGCTTCCTTCAGCTCCTGATTCACCTGCCGGTGGTGTTGTTCCTGCTCTGGGCGCTCGCCTTCACATTGACCTACCATCCACCGGTCATGCCCGGCTAAAATCGGCGCTGCGGGGCGTAAGAAGTCTCGCGCAGCAGGTGCCGCAGCCTAGTGCGTGAGCGTCCGTTCTCGTCGGACGCTCACGTTCATTTATCGAAGCCGATTCCTCGCCGACGATGTGGCCGGCCTTGCCCGGGCGCCGAGGGCACAGGGATCCGGCAGGCGTGCCGAGGTGATCTCGGCGGCCTGAGCCTCAGCGCGCGGTCCGCGGTAGGAGCGGCGCGAGGAGAGCGATGAGCCATCCGAGCATCAACAGGACGCCGCCGCTCGGTGCCGCCATCGGGAAGAGCGGAACCTGTACGAGCGCCCGCAGGGTGAGATCCCCGCAGAACAGGGTCAGGCCGAGGAGCAGGGTCGCAGCGGCGATCTTGGCGAGAACCGGGCCGACGAAGCCGCTTCGGCCGAGGCTGACCATCGCGAGAATGGCTGGCGCGTGAAAGAGAAGGAACTGCGCTGCGATGCGAAGGGACTCGCTCTCAGTTGGCCTGTGCGCGGCGGCCGCGCTGCCAGCGACGCCGAGGAGGCCGGCGAGAGCGGCCAAGGCGACGAGGAGACGATCGGGAAGGGTGGGCGCCATCGCGCAATCAGCCGCCGTGCTCGGCGATCAGTCGGGCGATGCTCGCTCGAAGCTCAGGGATACCGCGGGAATCGCGGCTCGAAGTGAGGAGAACCTCGGGATAGGCGGCTGGGCGTCGCGAGATCGCAGCCTCGATATTGTGGGTGCGGGCCTCGATTTCCGACTTCTTGAGCTCGTCACCTTTCGTCAGGACGATCTGATAGCTGACCGCCGCCTTGTCGAGACCGTCGAGGATGTCGGTATCGATCGCCTTGAAGCCGTGCCGGCTGTCGATCAGCATGAAGACGCGAGAGAGGTTCGCGCGACCGCGCAGATAGGCGTGGATCAACTCCGTCCACGCCGCGACCTTGGCCTTCTCGACCGCCGCGAAGCCGTAACCCGGCATGTCGACGAGGGTCAGCCGGCCGCCAATGTCGAAAAAATTGAGCTGCTGCGTGCGACCGGGCGTGTGCGAGGTCCGGGCGAGCGTGGTTCGCCCTGTCAGCGCGTTGACCAAGCTCGACTTGCCGACGTTCGAGCGGCCGGCGAAAGCGATCTCGACGCCCTTCATTGGCGGTAGGCTGCCGAGGGAGGGCGCGGCCGAGAAGAAGTCGGCCGAGCCCGCGAAGAGCAGGCGGCCGGCCTCGATGAGGGTCGGATCGATGTCGGAGGAATCTGTCATGGTGCGAACCGGGCCGCGGCTGCCGCCGCAGCCCTCGATGTTCTCGCGATCAGCTCTTGGCCGCCGCCTTCTCCGACGCGGATCGGCGGAACGTGCCCTTGAGATTGTCCCAGAGTTCCACCTTCACCCCGTTACGCCGCATGATGACGTATTGCTGGATCACCGAGAGCAGGTTGTTCCAGGCCCAGTAGATCACCAGACCGGCTGGGAACGATCCCAGCATGAAGGTGAAGATGATCGGCATGAAAGTGAAGATCTGCGCCTGGACCGGGTCCGGCGGCGCGGGATTCATCTTCATCTGGACGAACATCGTGATCCCCATGATCAGGGGCCAGATGCCGAGGTGGATGAAGTCCGGCGCGGCGAAGGGAAGGAGGCCGAACAGGTTCAGGATGCTCGTCGGATCGGGCGCGGCGAGATCCTGGATCCAGCCGAAGAACGGCGCATGCCGCATCTCGATCGTGATGAAGAGCACTTTGTAGAGCGCGAAGAAGACCGGGATCTGGATCAGGACGGGCCAACAACCCGCGACCGGATTGATCTTCTCCTTCTTGTACAGCTCCATCATCGCCTGCTGCTGCTTCATCTTGTCGTCCGCGTAGCGCGTGCGGATCGACTGCATCTCCGGCTGAACGGCCTTCATCTTGGCCATGGAGACGTAGGAGCGGTTGGCGATGGGCAGAAAGAAGATTTTCAGGATGAGCGTCACGACCAGAATCGAGACGCCGAAGTTGCCGAACAGGTGGAAGAAGAAATCCAGCGCCCGGAACATCGGCTTCGTGATGAAGTGGAACCAGCCCCAGTCGATCATAAGGTCGAACTGCTTGATGCTCAGGTCCCGCTCGTAGGCGTTGATGGTGTTGACCTCCTTGGCGCCTGCGAAAAGACGCTGAGTCGATACGACGCTGGCGCCGGGCTCAACGTTGCGCGCATCGGCGCGCACGCTCGCCTGATAGACCTTGGTCGCGCCCTCGGAGCGCTCCGTGAAGGCACCCGTGAAGGCCGATCCCTGGTCCGGGATGGCCGCCGCCGCCCAGTACTTGTCCGTGATGCCGACGAAGCCGCCGGTCACGTTCGGCCAAGCCTTGCCCCTCGTGGTCGGGCCGCCGTAGGCCGGTTCCTTGGCGAGATGGTCGTAGGTGTATTCCTGCAGGCCGTCCGCGCCGAGCACGCCGATCAGGCCCTCGTGCAGCACGTAATACCCTTGGGTGTGCGGCTTACCCCACCGCGAGACGAGGCTGTAGGGATAGAGGGTGAGCGCGTTCGCGCCCTTGTTCTCGACCTCGTCCCGGACCGTGAACATGAACTTGTCGTCGACCGCGAGGATGCGGCGGAACGTCAGGCCGGCCCCGTTCTCCCAGCTCAAGGTCACGGGCTTGCCCGGGGAGAGCACCTCGCCGTCCGCCTTCCAGAGCGTCTCGTTCGTCGGCAGCGGACCCGCGTTCTGTCCCACCCAGCCGAACTCGGCGTAGTAGGGCGTCTCCGTACCGGCGGGCGAGAACAGGACGATCCGAGGGCTCTTGTCGTCCACGGTCTCGTGGTAATTCTTGAGCGAGACGTCGTCGATGCGTCCACCCTTCAGGGCGACCGAACCGGACAGAGCCGGGGTCTCGATGCGGATGCGGGGCGAGCGGGCGAGTGCCGCCTCGCGCGATTCGGGCGCGCCCTGGTTCGGCAGGGTGCCGGGGGCCGGCGCTGCGGGGCCGCCCTCCTTGGGGCTGGGCGAGGGGATGCCGTCCGGCGTGACGCCGGGGCTCTGCTGCGCGGCCTGGTTCTGCGCGGCCGTCTGCCGCTGCTGGTCCACGCGGGGTGCAGCGACGAAGTAGTTCCAGCCGAGCAGGACCACGAGCGACAGCACAATCGCCACGATCATGTTGGTCTTGTCATTGCCCATCGCTGGATCCGTCGCACGCGTGTCTGAGGGGGGAGGGGAGGCGAGCGCCGTCCGACTCCGTCGCTCGCGGCCGGGTATCGGTTCGCGAGCCATCCGTTCGTGGAGGTGTGGGTCCACCGCTCCCCGCGCCAGGGGCGCGGCCCTGCACCCGATCGGGCTTCGGCCCGCGCGGCTTCGTCACCGCGGCGAGCGCACGGCGCAAGTCGGCCTTCAAGGTCTCGAAAGGCGCCGTGAGCGCCGGGCGGCGCGCGATCAGCACGATGTCGGCGGAGATCACCGGCGCGTCCTCGGCCACGGCATCGACGGCCTCCCGCAGGCGCCGGCGGATGCGGTTGCGCTCGGTCGCGTGACCCACCCGCTTGGTGATCGTGAAACCGAGATGCAGTCCCGTTGCGGGCACACCGTCGCGCAGCTCACCCGATTCGCGAAGACGACCCTGAGCCGTCATTCGCTCGGTATGGAAGCGGCGGCCATCCGCCGCCGCCAGGAAATCGGCCCGCCGCCGCAGCCGTTCGATCGTCGCCACGGGCGCGGGACCGTCAGGCGCACCGCGAGCGGCGCGCCGGTCCAGATTACGCCGAGAGGCGCTTGCGGCCGTGCGCGCGGCGGGCCGCGATGACCTTGCGGCCGCCGGCGGTCGCCATGCGGGCGCGGAAACCGTGACGGCGCTTCCGCACGAGCTTGCTCGGCTGATAGGTTCTCTTCATGGCTCAAGGCCTCCAAAGGTCGAGGCGCGATCGCGGGCGGCAGGTTCCGCGCCGGACCTTCGCGTCCTGAAATTGTCTGCAAGCGCGAAGGGCGCCCAAACGGGGCGCCACGTCGCGACGAGGCGGCTTATGGCGGAAGGGGTTTCCCGAGTCAACGCTCGCCGCGGGGGCAGACGCCCCTCCGAGCCTCTCGAACGGGCTCTCAATGCCCCTCGAATTCCATCAGCGTGCGGACCGGAACGCCGAGGTCGCGCAGGCGCTGCGCACCGCCGATCTCCGGCAGGTCGATCACGAAGCAGGCGGCCACCACCTCGGCGCCCGCCTGCCGCAGCAGGCTCACGGCCGCCATGGCGGTGCCGCCCGTGGCGATCAGATCATCGACCAGCACCACACGGTCGCCCGGGTTTATGGCGTCGACATGGATCTCGATCTCGTCGGTGCCGTATTCCAACGCATAGGCCATTGAGACCGTCTTGTGCGGGAGCTTGCCCTTCTTGCGGATCGGCACGAAGCCCGAGGAGAGCTGGTGGGCCACCGCGCCGCCGAGGATGAAGCCGCGCGCCTCGATGCCCGCAACCTGGTCGATCCGCCCGCCCGCGTAAGGATGAACCAGCGCGTCGACGGCGCGGCGGAAAGCGCGCGGGTCGCTGAGCAGCGTGGTGATGTCGCGGAAGATGATGCCGGGCTTCGGGTAGTCGGGAATCGAGCGGATCGATTCCTTCAGGGCGACGTGGCGGCGGGCGTCCATGCGGGGTGCTTTCTCAGAGGTCGGCAGCGCGGGTTTTGGCAGAAGCCGGGCGCGCTGGCCAGCTTGACCCCGGAGGCCACCCGAGGAGGATGTCGGGCCCTCGCCCTTCACCTTGGCCGGGCCGTGCATCTGCGGCCCCAGCCATCCTAGCCGGGACGGTGTGCTCGGTGTGCTCCCGGCTCTCCTGCCGGGACGTTGCCCATGCCGCGCGCTCCGGACTGTTTCGGCTATGCGTTCCAAAGCCGGCGGGCGCGTTCGCCCCGCCCTTGCGCTCGATGATGCGGATCTGCTGGGCCCGTGCCGTGTCGCCGGCCCTGGACGCCGCCGGTCTCGGGCCTGTGTCCAGGGCCAACCCGGCAGCGGACGTGCCGTTTTGGGCGTTCAGGCGCTGCACTTGCGCAGGATGCCGACCAGTTCCCGGTGCAGCACCTCGTTGCCGCTGGCGACCGAGCGCGCGGCCAGCGGTTCGGCGGCGCCGTCTGCGGAGGTGACGAAGCCGCCGGCCTCCCGGACCATGATGACGCCCGCCGCCATGTCGTAGGTCTGCAGGTCGCGCTCCCAGTAGAGGTCGAGCCGGCCGCAGGCGACGTAGGCGAGGTCGAGGGCGGCCGAACCGAGGCGGCGCGTGCCGCCCGTCACCGCCATCACAGCGGCCACCTCGCGCAGGAGGCGCGGATGGTTGCCGCGCCCGAGATAGGGCGTACCGTAGGCGGCCAGCGCATCGGCGAGGTCTGCGCGGCCGGAGACGCGCAGGCGCCGGTTGTTCAGGTAGGCGCCCTTGCCGCGCTCGGCGACGAACAATTCGTCCTTGATCGGATCGTAGATGACGCCGGCAACGATCTGGCCGTCCCGCTCAAGGCCGACCGAGATCGCGAAATGCGGGATGCCGTGCAGGAAGTTGGTGGTGCCGTCGAGAGGGTCGACGTGCCACGTGTGGCTCTTGTCCTGGCCCTCGATGATCCCGTTCTCTTCGAGCACCAAGCCGTAGCCGGGGCGAGCCCTCATCAACGCGTCGCGCAGGACCTCCTCCGCCTTGCGGTCGGCCGCCGAGACGAAATTGCCGGGACCCTTGCGGGAGACCTGGAGGTTCTCGACCTCGCCGAAGTCGCGCTTCAGGCCACGCGCAGCCTTGCGCACGGCATCGACCATCACGGTCATGAGGGGGGAGGAGATCATCGCTGTTCGAACGCTCGCCGGGATCTGAGTGTTGGCGCGGGTTTAGCGCAAACGGCGAAAAGATCGACCCCGGCGGGCGGCGGGTCGGCCATGCGGACCGACCGGATGCGGAGCGGCCCGCACTCCGGATGGGGGAGGGGCCGTCCGGGGTGTCAGACGCTCTCGCGCCGCCTCACTTCGACATCGCGGTGCGCAGGTTCTCGTCGATCTTGTCGAGGAAGCCCGTCGTCGAGAGCCAGCGCTGCTCAGGGCCGACGAGGAGGGCAAGATCCTTCGTCATGAAGCCCGCCTCGACCGTGTCGACGCAGACCGTCTCCAGTGTCGTCGCGAAGGTCGCGAGCGCGGCGTTGTCGTCGAGCTTCGCCCGGTGACTCAGGCCCCGCGACCACGCGAAGATCGAGGCGATTGAGTTCGTCGAGGTCTCCTTGCCCTTCTGGTGCTCGCGGTAATGGCGGGTCACGGTGCCGTGGGCGGCCTCCGCCTCCACCGTCTGGCCATCGGGCGTGAGCAGCACGGAGGTCATCAGGCCGAGCGAGCCGAATCCTTGCGCCACCGTATCCGATTGCACGTCGCCGTCGTAGTTCTTGCAGGCCCAGACGTAGCCGCCGGACCACTTGAGCGCCGAGGCTACCATGTCGTCGATCAGGCGGTGCTCGTAGAGGATGCCGGCCGCCTCGAAGCGCGACTTGAACTCGTTGTCGTAGACTTCCTGGAACAGGTCCTTGAAGCGGCCGTCATAGGCCTTGAGGATGGTGTTCTTGGTCGAGAGATAGACCGGGTACTTCCGGTTGAGGCCGTAATTCATCGACGCGCGCGCGAAATCGCGGATCGAGTCGTCGAGGTTGTACATCGCCATCGCGACGCCGCCCTCGGGGAACTTGAAGACCTCCTTCTCGATGACGGTCCCGTCCTCGCCCTCGAACTTGATCGTCAGACGGCCCTTGCCCGGTACCTTGAAGTCGGTGGCGCGGTACTGGTCGCCGAAGGCGTGGCGCCCCACCACGATCGGTTGGGTCCAGCCGGGCACGAGGCGCGGCACGTTCCGGCAGATGATCGGCTCGCGGAAGATGACGCCGCCCAGGATGTTGCGGATCGTGCCGTTCGGCGACTTCCACATCTCCTTGAGACCGAATTCCTTCACTCGGGCCTCGTCGGGCGTGATCGTGGCGCACTTCACGCCGACGCCGTGGCGCTTGATGGCGTTGGCGGCATCGACCGTGACCTGATCGTTGGTGGCATCCCGGTGCTCGACGCCGAGGTCGTAATAGTCGAGATCGATATCGAGATAGGGATGGATCAGCTTGTTCTTGATCTCGGACCAGATGATCCGGGTCATCTCGTCGCCGTCGAGTTCGACGACGGGGTTCGCCACCTTGATCTTGTCCATGATCGCCTGCGCCTTCCTGGTCCTGAGACTGGCCTTGAGCCCGCGGGCGGCGCTCTCGCAAGCGGGATGCCGCGCTCGGCGCCGTCCATAGCGCGCTGCAGCGCATCGTGGAAGGTTGCGGCCGCCCAGGTTCCGCTGACAAGCTCAGGGCGTTGTCAGCGATGCCGCTCCAGCCGATCCGGCGGCGAGGCCATCATTGATCGCCAGTGGATTCCGCAATGCGGAACGCGCAGAAGGTCACCCGAGGCGCCGATGGCCGGCGCCGCAATCCATACATGAAGTCGATGAGCCTAGAGATCCCGTCGGGCATCGCCCCCGCCATCATCCTCGTCGAGCCGCAACTCGCCGAGAATATCGGCATGACGGCCCGCGCAATGGCGAATTTCGGCCTGTCCGAATTGAGGCTCGTCAACCCGAAGAACGGCTGGCCGAAGAAGGGCGTCCGCGAGGCGGCCTCCGGCGCAACGCATGTCCTCGACGCGGCCCGCATCTTTGCCAGCGTGCCGGAAGCGATCTCCGACCTGAACTACGTTCTGGCCACCACGGCGCGCGAGCGCGGGCAGATGAAGCGGGTGATGGGACCGGACGAGGCCATGACCGAGGTCGCCTCCCGGGCGGATCAGCGCGTCGGGATCCTTTTCGGCCGCGAGCGCGTGGGCCTCACGAACGACGAGGTGTCGCTCGCCGACGCCATCGTGACGTTCCCGGTCTCGCCCGACTTCCCCTCGCTCAACCTCGCTCAGGGCGTCCTTCTCACGGCCTACGAGTGGCGGCGCGCTGCGGGCCGGGCCCGGCTGCCCTTCTCCGGCGAGATGCATTCACCGCCGGCGACCCGCGCGGCGCTGATCTCGCTCTTCGAAAGCTTGGAATCGGCGCTCGACCGGGCGGGCTACTTTCCCGCCGACAAGCGGGAGATCATGGCCCGCAACATGCGCGACATACTGCACCGAATGGCGATGACCGAGCAGGACGTGCGCACGCTCCGAGGCGCCCTGCGCGCGCTCATATTACCGCGCAGCCGCGGCGGGACCGACGACGGTGCCTCCCGCCTAGGTTGATCCGCCTGCATTAACGGGGCCTGCAGATTTAGGCCGGACAATCCGTCCATCATGGATCGTCCGACCCTCAAGACCATCAGCGGCGAGCTCGCCTCACCGGAGCGCGAGGCTGAATTCCAGCACGAGCGCCTGCCGGAGACGCTGCGGCACGCGCGCCTTCTGTTCGGTCTGTCGATCGTTCTCAACTTCAGTTTCCTGGCAAGCGACTGGCGCTTCTTCGGAGACCCGCACTTCGTCGTGGCTGTCCCGGCCCGGCTGGGCCTCGTCGTCGCGTCGATTCTCTGCCTGGGCATTGCACCCTCCGTCCGCAGCTTCCCCGCCCTGCAGCGCCTGATGCTGGCCTGGGAGACCGCAGCCGCCATCAGCGTCGCGCTCCTCGTTTCGTCGCGGTCCGACATCGCGCTCTTCGTCGTGCTGCTCCTTCCGGCCATCTTTCTCCTCGTCGTTCCGACGAGCTTCCGCTGGACCGTGGCGGTCGGCCTCGGCACATCGGGCCTTCTGCTCCTCAGCTACATGCTGCCGCCGCCGCTGCCGCAGACCGCGCTCGGCCTCGTCCTTGCCGCCGCGATCGCGAACGCCGCGCTGCTCCTCGTCGTGGTGCGCTCGAACCGGTTGCGGCGCCTCGAATGGCTGGCGGTCCAGGCCGAGCGGAGTGCCCACGAGAGACTCGTCGAGAGCCGCCAGCTCTTCGAGACCCTGTTCAAGGCAGTCCCGATCCCGGTCAGCGTGACGGACCTGGCGAACGGCGAGATCGTGAGCATGAACGACGCGGCCATGCGCTTCTTCGGCATGGACGTGGCCGGGGGGCCGGCCTCCCTCACGACACGCGACCTTCTCGGTCTACCCGAGCGGCGGCGTTTGCAGGCCGAACTCGATTGCCACGGGACGGTCCGCGATCTCGAGGTTCCCGTACGCGCGGTCGGCGGCGTCGCGCACGACGCGCTCGTTTTTGCCGACCGGGCCGAGATCGGTGGCCGGGCCTGCGTGATCGCGAGCCTCGTCGACATCACCAGCCGCAAGGCTGTGGAGGAAACGATCCGCGAGGCGGCCCATCACGACGTGCTGACGGGGCTGCCGAACCGCGCTTTGTTCCAAACGACGCTCGACGACGCCCTGCGGCGTGCCGAAGACGACGGATCACGCGTCGGCCTGATCCTCCTCGATCTCGACGCCTTCAAGGAGGTCAACGACACCCTCGGTCACGATGCGGGCGACCTTCTCCTGAAGGAGGTCGGGCGCCGCCTGTCCCACATCGTCGGTCCGCGCGACCTTGTGGCACGCCTCGGCGGCGACGAGTTCGTCGTGATCGCCTGCGGCGAGGACGATCTCGGCGCGCCGAGCCGGCACGTTCACGAGGTCGCGCAGGCGATCATCGACGGGCTGATGCTACCGATCGCGATCGGCGGGCGCAGCGTCTCGCCGCGGGCAAGCCTCGGCGTCGCGCTCTTCCCCGAGCACGCCCGCACCAGCGCAGACCTTCTCACGGACGCGGATCTCGCGCTGTACGCGGCCAAGGCCGCCGGCCGCAATCGCATGACCGTGTTCGCGCCAGCCCTGCGCGCGAGCATCGAGGAGCGGGTGACCGTCGCGCGCGAGATCCGCGCTGCCCTCGACGAGGGCTGGATCGTGCCCTTCTACCAGCCGAAGGTGAGCCTCAAAACCGGTGCCGTCGTCGGCTTCGAGGCGCTGGCCCGCTGGCGCCACCCGACCCGCGGCCTCCTCTCGCCCGCCGCCTTCGCATCCGTCTTCGACGACGCCGAGATCGGCGCGGCACTGGGCTTCAGCATCGCCGAGCAGGTCGCTCGGGACATCCGCAACTGGGTCAGCCGCGGATTCGATCCGGGCCGCATCTTCGTGAACCTGTCGACCGCTCAATTCGCGGAGGAGGATCTGGCGGGCCGCCTGCTCGCGATCCTGTCCGAGGCGGAGGTCGAGGTGGCGCGCTTCGGCGTCGAGGTGACGGAGACGGTTCTGATCGGCGGCCAGGGCGAGCGCGTCGCGCAGACGCTGGAGCGCCTGCACGCGGCGGGAGTCCGGGTTGCCCTCGATGATTTCGGAACGGGCTACGCCTCGCTGACCCACCTCAAGCGCTTCCCGGTCGATGAGATCAAGATCGACCGGAGCTTCGTCAACGACCTCACGCACGACGCGAACGATGCGGCGATCGTGACGGCCGTACTCCAGCTCGGGCGCAGCCTGGGCCTCGACGTCACCGCCGAAGGCATCGAGACGCCGGAGCAAGCCGCCTTCCTGCAGGCGGGCGGCTGCACCTTCGCGCAAGGGTACCTCTACGGCAAGCCGGTGGCGGGCAGCCGCGTCCCATGGATCCTGGCACGGGCGGCGCCCGAGGATGATCCCCTGCCGCTCGCGGCCGCCGGCTAATCGACCCGGTCGAGCGCCTGCTCGATATCGGCGATCAGATCCTCGACGTTCTCCAGGCCCACCGAGAGACGGACCGTCTCCGGGCCGACGCAGGCGGCGGACTTCTCCTCCGCGCTGAGTTGCCGGTGCGTCGTCGTGGCCGGATGGATCGCGAGGGATTTGATCTCGCCGATGTTCACGAGGTGCGAGATCAGCTCCAAGCTCGTGATGAAGGTCAGCGCTGCCGGCTCTCCGGCCTTCAGGGCGAAGGTGAAGATCGAGCCCGGGCCCTGCGGCACGTAGCGCGCGGCGAGTTCCTCGCCGGCCTGTCCCGGAAGACCAGGATAGCTCACCCACGCGACCTTCGGATGATCCTTCAGGTAGGCGGCTACCGCGCGGGCATTGGCGCAATGCCGCTGCATCCGCAGGGGCAGCGTCTCGATGCCGGTGAGCGTCAGGAAGGCGTTCATCGGCGAGAGGCCCGGCCCCAGGTCGCGCAGGCCGAACAGGCGGCAGGCCACCGCGAAGCTGATCTCGGGGAACCGCTCGGAGACGACGAGCCCGTCATAGTCCGGCCAGGGCTCTGTGATCAGGTTGTAGTGGCCGGCCTTCGTCCAGTCGAAGGATCCGGCGTCGCAGATGACGCCGCCGATGGTCTGGCCTGAGCCACCGAGGAATTTCGAGGTGGAGTGGACGACGATGTCGGCGCCGTGCTCGATCGGCCGGATCAGGGCCGGCGAGGCGAGCGTGTTGTCGACGACGAGGGGCAGCCCGTGCCGGCGCGCCACGGCCGCGATGCCCTCGAGATCCATCACGGTGGCGCAAGGGTTCACGATCGACTCGCAGACGATCGCGCGCGTCTCCGGCGTGATGGCGGCCTCGAAATCCTCCGGGCTCAAGCCGCCGGCGAATTGCGGCTTCAGGTCGTAGCGCCCGTCGAGGCGACGCATCAGGCCGAGCGAGCCGCCGAACAGACGCGGCGAGGCGACGTAGGCATCCCCGCTCTTCATCAGCGTCATCAGCACGAGGAGCACCGCCGACTGGCCCGACGACACGGCGACCGCAGCCTTCGCGCCCTCCAGCGCCGCGACCCGGCGCTCCAGCGCGGCGACCGTCGGATTCGAGCCGCGGGAGTAGGAGAAGCCCGTGCGGCGCATCGCGAAGATGTCCGCGGCCTGCTCGGTCGAATCGAAGACGAAGCCGTTCGTGAAGTAGATCGGCTGGGCGCGCGCGCCGGTCGCCGGATCGGGCGCGGCGCCGGCATGGATCGCCTGGGTGGCGAAACGGGGAGAACGGGGACGGGCGGACATCTCGGGAACTCGCGCTTCGCTCGGGCGAGAAGGTCAGGCGGCGCGGCGGACGCAGGCGCGCAAGGTCCGCACCAGGGTCGTCGGCTCGTAGGGCTTGGGAATGAAGCGCGCGCCGTCCGGCATGTCGTTGGGGCCGGGCGTGCCCATGCCGGAAACCACGAGGACCGGTATCCCGGGCCAGCGGTCGGCGACGAGGCGGGCGAGGGCGAAGCCGTCCATCGAGCCCTGAGGCATGTCGACATCGGTCATCAGGACTCCGACGTCGTCGCGATTCTCAAGCACCTTCAAGGCTTTGTCGGCGTGCGTGGCCTCAAGGACCGTGAAACCGGCATCCGCGAGCGTGTCGGAGGCTTCCATCAGGAGAAGTCCGTCATCCTCGACGAGAAGCACGACTGGTTGCTCGGGGTTGTCAGTCATCAGGCCTGGGGCTGTCCCTTGAACCGGTGCCCGCGGCCTATTCCCCATGCCCTCCTGCGTCAAGGACCGAACCGGGAAAGCGGCCGGCCCTGCGCATCGCAGCGCAGCATGCGCCCGGTCTCGCAGCGCCCGCCATTGCCCGCAACCGCTCAGCCCGCGTCTGCGATCACCGCCGAGAGCGGTGCCCGAAGGGTGAGCGCGGCGCCGGTGACCGGGTATTCGAGGCTCACCGAGCCGCCGAAACTGTGCACGAGGCTGCGCTCGATCAGACGTGATCCGAAACCCGTGCGGGTGGGAGGTTTGACCGGCGGGCCGCCGATTTCCTCCCAACGGAAATTCAGATGGCTCCCGGTCTCATCGTCCTCGACGCTCCACGCGATCGCGACATGGCCCGTCGTGGCGGAGAGCGCCCCGTACTTCGCCGCATTCGTTGCCAACTCGTGCAACATCAGCGCGAAGGTCAGCCCGGGGCGGGGCCCGAGGGTGAGGTCTGGTCCGGAGACGCGGAAGCGTCCCGGGTCGGCGTCCGCATGAAGGGCCAGCGCGCCGTCGACGAGGCTGCGGAGATCCACGCTCGACCACGAACCCTGGATCAGGATGTCGTGAGCCTGCGCGAGAGCGATCAGACGCGCCCCGAGCGACTCGGCCGCCGCGTCGAGCGACTCGGCGTTGCGCAAGGTCTGGGCGGCGATGGCCTGCACCATGGCGAGGGTGTTCTTCACCCGGTGCGCCAGCTCCTGCATCAGCAGGGTCTGGCGGGCCTCGTTCTGCCGCAACTCCGAGAGGTCGTGCTCGTAGTCGACCGAGGCGCGCTCGGCCTCGCCGCGGATCCGTGCGTTCTCGGCGACGATCCGGCTCGCCACGGCGCGGTTCGCGTCGCGCTCGGCGAGGAAGAAGCGTCCCAGACGCTCATGCCGCTGCGCGAGCATCACGGCCTGGCGACGGTACTGGCCGACGAGCGCGCGCAGGCGCGCGTTCTCGGCCTCGAGCGCCGTCAGGCGCGGTTCGTTCAACGCGGAATTGGAAATGGTGCTCGTATACACCGTCGCGCTCCCCGTCCGCGCCGAGCACCGGCCGCTCGCAGGTCGCCCCGTGAGCCGCCGGACACGGCGTCTCTCCCCGCCGACCGGCGAGCCGTGGCGACTTGGGCGTCATTTCATCGACGGGAACCGGCGGGTATGCCCGCTTCTCGCCCGCGTCGACAGCTCGACGTCTCGCGATTCGGTGGTGAAATGAGCGTATCGAGCCCAGTTACAATCCGCAAGTATCCATAAAAATGCCCACTGGAATCCGCCCTACGAAAACTTGCCTATGCCCGTTTTGAATGCATTCGTCATTTGTTGCGGCCGAGGAGCACGAGCCAGCCGACGCCGAGGGTGAAGACCATCAGGCCGATGGTGATGAAGACGGGCGTGCCGAGGTCGATCAGGCGCGGCGCGAGCTGTGTCGCGAAGGCCGCCACCACCAGCGCCACCGCGACGCGGGCGGCCGCCCGCTCGATGCCGCGGGTCACCTTGTCGAGCCCCTTCACCTCGATCTCGACGGTGACGCGCCCCTGCTTGAGGCGCACCAGCATCAGGTGGATCAGCGTCGGCAGTTCGGAGGCCGCGCCGAACAGTCCGACGCCGAGAGCCTCGGCCTTGCGCTTGATGCCCCGTATCGAGAACTGCGTCTGCATCGTCGAGCGGACGGTGGGCCCCGCGGCCGCGAAGAGGTCGAAGTTCGGGTCGAGATGGCGCATCACGCCGTCGGCCGTGACGAGCCCCTTGAACAGGATCGCGAGGTCGGTCGGCATGGCGAGATCGTTCTCGCGCGCCATCGTCATGAAGTCCGTCAGCACGAGGCCGAGGTTGAGCGGGATCGCGGAGTGGCTCTCCACGAAAGCCTGGGCGGAAGCTTCCAGCTTCGTCAGGTCGGGATTGGAGGCTCCCGTCCAATCGAGGAGGACCGCCATCAGCCCGTCGGCGTCCTGCTTTAGCATGGCGCCGATCAGCACGAGGAGCTGGGCGCGGCGCTTCTGCGAGAGTCGGCCGACGATGCCGAAATCGATGAAGCCGATGCGGTTGCCGGGCAGCGCCAGCAGGTTGCCGGGATGCGGGTCGGCGTGGAACACGCCCTCGATCAACGCCATGCGCAGGAAGGCGTCGGTGCCCTTCTGGGCGAGGAGCTTCTTGTCGACGCCGGCCGCGCGCAGGCCCGCCTCGTCGTTCGGCGAGATGCCGTGGATGAACTCCTGCACGAGAACACGCTCGGAGCACCATTCCCAGTAGATTTTCGGGAAGACGATGTCTTCGCGATCATCGAAGATCGCCGCGAGCAGCTCGCAATTGCGTGCCTCGTTCAGGAGATCGAGCTCGCCGTTGAGGCCGGTCGCGAGGTGCCGCATCTGCTCGCGCGGCTGGTAGCGGGCCATGTCCGGCCATTCGGTCTCGACGATCCGAGCGCCGTGCGCCATCAGCCGGAGGTCGGCCTCGATGATCTTGCGCAGACCCGGTCGCAGCACCTTGACGACCACGTCCTCTCCCGAATGCAGGCGGGCGCGATAGACCTGGGCGATCGAGGCGGAGGCGATGGGCTCCACGTCGAACTCGGCGAAGACCTCGAAGGGCGATGCCCCGAGATCGGCCTCGAGCTGGGGGCGGATCAGGTCCCAGGAGATCGGCGAGACTTGGCTATGGAGCTTCTCCAGCTCCTCGGTCCAGGCGGGGGCGAGAAGGTCCGGGCGGCTCGCCAGCACCTGACCGAACTTGATGAAGGTCGGCCCAAGGGCTTCGATGGCGCGGCGGAGCCGCTCGGGCTGCGACAGGCGCGTGACGTCGACGCGCGGCCCGCGCTTGGGCAGGAGCGGGATGTAGCGCAATCCCAGCCGGTCCACGACCTTGTTGACGCCGAAGCCGATCAGGATCGTCGCGATCTCCGAGAGGCGCTGGCGGTCGCGCGCGGCAACGAAAGCGGTTTTCAGCATGGAGGATCACGATCCGTGGCCGTGCGGTCCGGCGGCCTTGCAGCGCGGCTCATCACGCGGTTCCGACTTTTTTAGGGACGGCTGCCGCCAGGCGGAAGCTTGTCCGGGCGAATGCGCGGTGCCGCACGCCGCGCCGCATCGCCGCGCGGCGGCCGAGCTTCGCGCGCAGATCCGTCACCGCCTTGCGCAGCTCTCGCGCCGGGGCGTAAACGCAACCGGGCAGCGAACGCCCGAGGAGAGACCGATGACCGACCGCCTGCCCGGCTTCAACACCCTGGCGATCCACGCGGGCGCGGCCCCCGACGCGGCGACGGGCGCGCGGGCGACACCGATCTACCAGACGACGAGCTTCGTCTTCGACGACGTGGATCACGCCGCCTCGCTGTTCGGGCTGCAGGCCTTCGGGAACATCTACTCGCGCATCACCAATCCGACGAACGCGGTGCTGGAGGAGCGGATCGCCGCGCTCGAAGGCGGCACCGCTGCGCTCGCCGTCGCCTCGGGCCACGCGGCCGAGTTCCTGACCATGCACGCCCTGATGCAGCCGGGCGACGAGTTCGTCGCGGCCAACAAGCTCTACGGCGGCTCGATCAACCAGTTCAACCACTCGTACAAGAACTTCGGCTGGTCGGTGGTCTGGGCGGACACGGACGATCCGTCCTCCTTCGAGCGGGCGATCACGCCGCGGACCAAGGCGATCTTCTGCGAATCCATCGCGAATCCCGGCGGCGTCATCACCGACATCGCCGCGATCGCGGCCATCGCGAAACGCCACAACATCCCGCTGATCGTCGACAACACGATGGCGACGCCGTACCTGATCCGGCCCTTCGAGCACGGGGCCGACATCGTCGTGCACTCGGCCACCAAGTTCCTCGGCGGCCACGGCAACTCGATCGGCGGCCTCATCGTCGACGGCGGCAGCTTCAACTGGGCGGGCGACGCGCGCTACCCGATGTTGAGCGAGCCGCGGCCGGAATATGCCGGCATGGTGCTCTCGGAGACCTTCGGCAATTTCGGCTTCGCCATCGCCTGCCGGGTGCTCGGCCTGCGCGACCTCGGGCCGGCGCTCTCGCCGTTCAACGCCTTCCTGATCCTCAACGGCATCGAGACCCTGCCGCTGCGCATGCAGCGCCACTCGGACAACGCGCTGACGGTGGCGACGCACCTCGCGAACCACGAGGCGGTGGCCTGGGTCAGCTATCCGGGCCTGGAGAGCGACAAGTACCACCAGCTCGCCCGCCGCTACACGCCGAACGGGGCGGGAGCGGTCTTCACCTTCGGGCTGAAGGGCGGCTACGAGGCCGGCGTGAAGCTCGTCTCGAACCTGCAACTCTTCTCGCACCTCGCCAATATCGGCGACACCCGCTCGCTGGTGATCCACCCGGCCTCGACGACCCACCGCCAGCTGACCGATGCGCAGAAGACCGCGGCTGGCGCCGGGCCCGAGGTGGTTCGCCTCTCGATCGGCCTGGAGGACCCGGCTGACCTGATCGAGGACCTCGACGGCGCGCTCGGCGCGTGAGATCCCCCACCTCTCCCGTTCGGGAGAGGTGACTTGCGCCCGATCTTTCAATTTTGGAGCCGCGGCCGCCCGTCCCTCAGAAGCGCCAGGCGGTGACCGCCTTCAATTCGCCGTGCCCGGACAGGGTCGGGATCGCGATGGCCGCGTGGCCGACGCCGCGCTCGGCGGGGCCGACGAGCCAGGGGGCGTCCGCCGAGCAATTCGCGGTGATCGCGGGCAGGCCCGTGGCGAGCACGCGGCCGAGGAGGCCCGCCTCCGGCCCGATCAGGCGGGGGCGCGGGCTGTCGTCCTCCTCCGAGAGGCCGGCTTCGTAGACGAGGCCGGTGCCGTCGGCGTCGGGAATCCAGATCTCGAAGCGGCCGGCGAGGGGCGTGCCGAGCGCCGAGAGGAAGAGCATCACCCAGATCCGCCCGGGATCGTAATTGCAGGGCAGGCCGAGCCCGAGGCTGAGGCCGACCTGCAGCGCCTCCTCGTGGCGCAGGAAGCGCTCCGAGCGGTAGATCTCGCGGAACACCATCGGCATGTCGGAGGCCCAGACGCTGCCCGGCAGACCGAAGCCGCGGCCGAAGCGCTTCAGGCGCGAGACCGTCTCGAACAGCTCGGCGGCCCCGTAATAGCCGTCGTCGAGGCCGATCTGCGCGTCCGCGTCGGGATCGTGCTTCCAGACCTCTATCGCGCCGACGTGGCGGGCGTCGTCACCGCAGAGGAACACGACGACCGCCCTGACGGCGTCGCCCGAGAAGATCGGCATGGCGATGCCCGAGGTGAGTCCGGCCTCCGCCGCCGCCTCGACGCGCCGGAACGACGAATCTTTCAGGCTCTTGATGACGACCGGGTGCCGGAGGGCCCAGGCCTCTCCCGGCAGCCCCTCGCCCCTGCGGAAGCTGAGGCCACGGCTCGTCTGCGCGAAGGCGGTCAGGTCGCCGTAGAGGCCGTCGCCGAACACGAGTTGCGTGCCGTCGGGGTCGGGCAGCCAGACCTCGGCGGCTCGGATGAAGGAGCGCATCGACATGCGGGATGCGCCCGCGATCAGGCCGCGAGCGCCGGCCGCGCGTGGCGGGCGTAGAGGAACTCCAGGACCTCTGTCCGGCAATGCACGTAGTCCTTGTCCTCGACGAGTTCGAGCCGCTTGCGCGGGCGCGCTATCGGCACGGTGAGCACCTCGCCGATCGTGGCCGAGGGGCCGTTCGTCATCATCACGATGCGGTCGGACAGGAGCACTGCCTCGTCGACGTCGTGCGTGATCATGATGACGGTGTTCTTGAGCCGCACCTGGATCTCCATGAGCTGGTCCTGGAGATGCGCACGGGTGAGCGCGTCGAGGGCGCCGAAGGGCTCGTCCATCAGGAGCACCGTCGGCTCCATGGCGAGCGCGCGGGCGATGCCGACGCGCTGCTTCATGCCGCCCGAGATCTCGTTCGGGCGCTTGTCGGCGGCGTGTATCATGTTCACGAGAGCGAGATTGTGCTCGATCCACGCTCCGCGCTCGGCCTTGGACTTCTTGCGGGCCAGCACCTTGTCGACGGCGAGCGCCACGTTCTCGCGCACCGTGAGCCAGGGCAGGAGGGAGTGGTTCTGAAAGACCACGGCCCGTTCGGGGCCGGGGCTCGACACCTCCTTGCCGTCGAGGAGCACGACGCCGGTCGAGGCCTTGAGCAGGCCCGCCACGATGTTGAGCACCGTCGACTTGCCGCAGCCGGAGTGCCCGATGATCGAGACGAACTCGCCCTTGGCGATCTTGAGGTTCACGTCCCGCAGGACTTCCGTGGTCTTGCCGGCGCGCGTGAAGCTGATGCCGACCTGCGAGAGATCGAGATGTGCCATGGCGCCCTCCTCAGGCCGCGCTGGTGCCGCGGGTGACGAGGCGTCCGAGGCCTGCCACGAAGCGGTCGAGGATGAAGCCGATGACGCCGACATAGACGAGCGCCACGATGATCTCGCTGATGTGCGAGGAATTCCACGCATCCCAGATGAAGAAGCCGATCCCGACGCCGCCGATCAGCATCTCGGCCGCAACGATCGCGAGCCAGGACAGGCCGACGCCGATCCGCAGGCCCGTGAAGATGTAAGGCGCGGCCGACGGCAGCATGATCTTCACGAAGAACTCGACCGGGTTCAGGCGCACCACCGCCGCGACGTTGCGGTAATCCTGCGGGATGTTCCGGATGCCGACCGCGGTGTTGATGATGATCGGCCAGATCGAGGTGATGAAGATCACGAAGATTGCGGAGGGCTGCCCGTCGCGGAACGCGGCGAGCGAGAGCGGCAGCCAAGCGAGCGGCGGGATCGTGCGCAGCACCTGGAAGATCGGGTCGAGGCCCCGCATCGCCCATTCGGACTGCCCGACCAGGGTCCCGAGCAGGATGCCGGCAACGGTCGCCAGCGCAAAACCGAGCGCGACGCGCTGCAGGCTCGCGATGATGTGCCAGAACAGGCCCTTATCGGTGCCGCCGTTGTCGAAGAACGGGTCCGAGATGATCGGCCACGCCTCGGTCAGGACGCGGGAGGGCGGCGGCAGGCCGGCGCCGGGCCTCGAGCAGGCCACCTCCCAGAACAGGAGAAAGGCCGCCAGGACGACGAGCGGTGGCAGGATCTGTGAGGCGACCCGCGCGAGCCCCTTGCCCGAGACCTTGGGCAGGCTGCGTGCCCTGACCGCGGCCGCATCGCGGCCGCTGGTCCCGAGGCTGATCTTGCCGGCGATGGTGGTGGGAGAGGCCATCAGGCGACCCTCTTGATGCCGAGGCTGGCGAGATAGGCGCTCGGGTCGGCCGGGTCGAAGACCTTGCCGTCGAACATCGTCTCCTTGCCGCGGGAGGTGGAGGTGGGGATCGATGCGACGCCGAGGGCCTTGGCGGCGTCGCGCCAGAGATCCTCGCGGTTGACCTTGCCGATCAGAGCCTTGGTGTCGGTCGTCGGGTCGAACTTGCCCCAGCGGATGTCCTCGGTGAGGAACCAGAGGTCGTGGCTCTGGTAGGGGTAGGAGGCGTTGTCGGCCCAGTACTTCATGATGTGGGGGCTGTTCTCGACTTTGCGCCCGTCGCCGTAGTCGAAGGTGCCCTTCATGCGGTCGACGACGTCGGTGACCGCGACGTTGATCCACTGCCGCTTGGCGACGATCCCGGCGAGTTCGTCTCGGTTCTCGGGCTTGTCGCACCAGGCCTGCGCCTCCATCACCGCCATCAGCAGGGCCTTGGAGGCGTTCGGGTACTTGTCGACGAAGGAGGCCCGCATGGCGAAGGCCTTCTCCGGGTGGTCCTTCCAGAGCTCGCCCGTCGTCAGCGCCGTGTAGCCGATGCCCTGGCTGATGAGCTGCGCGTTCCACGGCTCGCAGACGCAGAAGCAGTCCATCGTGCCGACCTTCATGTTCGCCACCATCTGGGGTGGGGGCACGACGATCGTCTCGATGTCCTTGTCCGGGTCGATGCCGCCGGCGGCGAGCCAGTAGCGGATCCAGAGGTCGTGGGTGCCCCCGGGAAGGTCATGGCGGCCTTCACCGACTTGCCGGCGGCCTTCTTCCGCTCGAGCGCCGCCTTGAAGGGCTTGGCGTCGAGGGCGACCTTGTCGCCCATGTGCTCCTTGGCGACCGAGATGCACTGCCCGGCGAGGTTGAGGCGCGCCAGGATGTACATCGGCACCGGCACGTTGTTCTGCGTCACCCGGCCCGCACTGATCAGGTAGGGCATGGGGGTCAGGATGTGGGCACCGTCGATGCCGTTGCCCTCGGAGCCGAGGACGAGGTTGTCGCGGGTGGTGCCCCAGGAGGCCTGCTTGACCACCTCGACATCCGGCATGCCGTACTTGGCGAAGAGTCCCTTCTCCTTCGCGACGAACAGAGGAGCCGCGTCGGTGAGCGCGATGAAGCCGAGCTTCGCACCTTTCACCTCGGGACCCGCACCTTGCGCGAACGCGCCTCCCGGCAGCGCCAGCCGCGCTGCGGCCGTGATGTAGAGGGCCGCGGCGGCGCCCTTGAGGATGCCGCGCCGGGTCTTCAACTCACCGTTGTGCATCGATACCTGATCCTGCTCTCGATTCCCGACCGGCGCGCGGCTTGCGGCCGCGCGAACGCACCACTCCATCCGCGTGCGATCGCGGGTGCGGAGCGTCGTTCAGCGGCGGTGCTGGCGGAGGCTGCCCGTCGCCATTGGCGGGCAGAGGAAGGTCAGCAGGATCCGTGCCAAGTCCGCAGGAGGGCCGGCGGCTCGCGCGGGCCGCCGGTCCGCGCGGCGGAGGGGCTGATTGTGCGCGAAGCATGCTGCTGCGCACAAAAGATGGGCAACGGGGCGGAACGCGGGCCCCGACCGCTCTGTCCGGCGGCGTGACCCGTCGCGCCGCGCGGCGGGGAGATGGGTCACGCTGAAGGCTTCCGGAGACCGGCGCCTGAGACCTCACGGTCGGCACCGGTCTCGGCGCCCCCCCGGTCAGGCCGCGTAGGGCCGCAGCGCCTCCGGTTGGCGGAAGGCGCGCGGGATGTCGAGGTCGCGTGCGGCGCCGTGCGAGGCCCGGATCCCCTTCGGGAATCCGCTTCGGCCATGGTAGTCGGCGAGCGGCCGCAGCGGCCGCCGCGTCTCGTGGCGTAGGGTCTCCGCGCAGATGACGTCGAGGGCCGTCACCCCGGCAACCGCGGCCATCGCGAGCAGCAGGTTGTCGCGATGGGGGTTCCGGTCGTGCAAGCCCGTCGCCAGCGTCGCGAGGTCGAGGGCGTCGCCCGCGACCCGGCCCAAGATCCAGGGTGCCGGATCCGCGGAGGTCAGGATGCCGATCCCGGTCCCGACCTCGCGCAGGCCGTAGGCCCGCACGACGTCCTCCCGCCCGTCCAGACCCAGGTTCCGGGTCAGGCTCCGCGCGGCTGCGATCTCGAACAGGCCCAGGCCGATCGAGAACCAGCCGAGGCCGCGGGCTAAGCGGTCGGTCGCCTCGTCCGGGTGCCCACGGCGGCGGGATCGAGCTCCTTCGTAGCGCATGGCAGCCTCCTCAGGGACGGATCATGACCTTGATGCAACCGTCCTTCTTGTCCCGGAAGGTGCGGTACATCTCGGGACCGTCCTCCAGCCCGACGCGGTGGGTGATGACGAAGGACGGGTCGAGCTGACCCTCGTCGATCCGGCGCACGAGGTCGTCGGTCCAGCGGTTCACGTGGGTCTGCCCGGTGCGCAGGGTGAGCCCCTTGTTCATCAGCGCGCCGAACGGGATCTTGTCGAGCAGGCCGCCGTAGACGCCCGGCACCGAGAGGATGCCCGCCGGACGGCAGACGTAGATCATCTCGCGCAGGACGTGCGGCCGGTCGGTCTCCAGCATCACCGCCTGCTTGGCGCGGTCGTACATCGAGTCGATCGTCGCGGTGGCGTGAGCCTCCATCCCGACGGAATCGATGCACTTCTCCGGTCCCTTGCCGCCGGTGAGCTCGTTGAGCCGTGAGATCACGCTCTCCTCGGCGAAGTTGATGGTGATGGCGCCGCCGGCGCGGGCCATGTCGAGGCGCTCCGGGACCCGGTCGATGCAGACCACCTGCTTGGCACCGAGCAGGATCGCCGAGCGCACTGCCATCTGTCCGACCGGCCCGGCGCCCCAGATCGCCACCGTGTCGGTCGGCTCGATGTCGCATTGCACGGCGGCCTGCCAGCCGGTCGGCAGGATGTCGGAGAGGAAGAGCACCTGCTCGTCGGTGAGCGAGTCGGGCACCTTTATGTGCGTCTTGTCGGCGAACGGCACCCGCAGGTACTCGGCTTGGCCCCCCGCGTAGCCTCCGGTGAGGTGCGTGTAGCCGAACAGGCCCGCGGTGGTGTGGCCGAAGGCCTTCGAGGCGATGTGCTTGTTCCGGTTCGAGCGCTCGCAGACCGAGTAGAAGCCCCGTTTGCACTGGTCGCACTCGCCGCAGATGATCGTGAAGGGGATCACGATCCGCTCGCCCTTCTTCAACGCGCCGTTGACGCCCTTGCCGACCTCGACGACCTCACCCATCGTCTCGTGGCCCATGATGTCGCCGTTCTTCATGCCGGGCATGAAGTGATCGTAGAGGTGCAGATCAGAGCCGCAGATGGCGCAGGCCGTCACTTTGATAATCGCGTCCCGCTCATGCTCGATTTCGGGATCGGGAACGGTATCGCAGCGAATATCCTGCGTTCCGTGCCAGACGAGTGCGCGCATGTCCGCTTCCTCCGCTCGCCCGCTCAGGGCGGTTCTGCTCAACGAACCCGTGGGAAGCGTCCGGGTTTCAAGGAAAATACTCAGTTTGATCTAGGTTAAGACGCGCGAGAGGCGCGCGCGGCGTGGTCGCCCGTCGATGCTCTGGGCAAAGCCGGCCGTGCGGTCTAACGAGACGCGCCTCTCAGCATCAGCTTGACCATGACCCATCCCTCACAGCTCGGCGCCCGCCGCATCCTCGTTGCGAGCTTCGTCGGGACCGCGATCGAGTTCTACGATTTCTACGTCTACGCCACCGCCGCAGCCCTGGTGATCGGGCCGAGCTTCTTCCCGCCCGGCGAACCCGGCGTGCAGCTTCTCAGCGCCTTCGCGACCTTCGCCATCGCCTTCGTTGCGCGTCCGATCGGGGCGGCCCTGTTCGGGCATTTCGGCGACCGGATCGGCCGCAAGGCCACCCTCGTCGCCTCGCTGATGATCATGGGCGTCTCGACGGTGCTGATCGGCTGCCTGCCGACCTACGCGGCTGCCGGCTGGTTCGCTCCGGCCGCGCTCTGCATTCTCCGGTTCGGGCAGGGTCTCGGCTTCGGGGGCGAGTGGGGGGGAGCGGCGCTGCTCGCGGTCGAGAATGCGCCGCCCGGACGCCGGGCATGGTATGGGATCTTCCCGCAACTCGGGGCGCCGGTCGGCTTCATCTCGGCGAATCTCGGCTTCCTGGCGCTCAGCCTCGGTCTCGACGCGGAGAGCTTCCAGGCCTGGGGCTGGCGAATCCCGTTCCTCGCCTCGGCGGCCCTCGTCGGGGTCGGCCTCTACGTGCGCCTGAAGCTCACGGAGACGCCGCTGTTCCGCGAGGCCCTGGCCCAGGCGGCGCCGGAGCGCGTACCGCTCGCCACCATCCTGACACGGCACCGCCGCGCGACGATCCTCGGCACCCTCGCGATGGTGGCCTGCTACGCCGTGTTCTATCTCTCGACCGTCTTTGCCCTCGGTTACGGCACGACCACGCTCGGCTTCTCGCGGCCGGTCTTCCTGCTGTTCGAGTGCGTGGCGGTCTGCTTCATGGGGCTCGGCATCCCGCTCTCGGGCGCCGCGGCGGACCGGTTCGGACGGCGGCCGGTCCTGATCACCGGACTTCTCGCCACGATCGGGCTTGGGATCCTGCTCGGGCCGATGCTCGGCAGCGGGCAGGGTGCCCTCGTCCTCGGCTTCCTCTGCCTCGGGCTTCTGGCGATGGGCTGGCTGTTCGGACCGATGGGTGCGCTGTTACCCGAACTGTTCCCGACCCGGGTGCGCTACACCGGCGCCTCCGTGACCTACAATCTCGCGGGCATCATCGGCGCGTCCGGCGCGCCCTACCTCGCCCAGCGCCTCGTCGAATGGGGCGGCATTGGCCTCGTCGGCGCGTACCTCGCAGCCGCGGCCGCCATCAGCCTCGCGGCCGTCGCGCTGATGCCCGAGACCGCAGAGGCCGACGTCTGATCGGGCGGCGCCCATCCCGACGCTGCTAGGAACCAGAGGGACCGCCAAGCTGGCCGATTGTCCGCCTCATCAGTTCTTCTTGTCGAGCGGCCGCCCGAGCAGGCGGGCGAATTCGGCCTCGATCTCCTCGACCGAGAACGGATTGTTCGCAGCGGACGGCTTCTGGGCGGGCGCTGGTGCCGAAGCCGGCGCGGCGGGCGGCGGCTGCGATGCGGCCGGCGTCGGGCGCGGCGGGGCGGGCTGCGGCTGGGATGCGGCCGGCGGCGGAGGCTCGGGCAGGAACGGCTTCGCGTCCGCTTGCGGCTCGGCGGCCGGCTTGCGGGGCTCGGACCGCGCGTCCCGCGGGGGCTCGGCGACGGGTCCGTCCTGCGCGGCGGCCATGCCGGCCGCCATCGGGTCGATCACCGGCGGCGAGACCGGAGGCGGCGAGGCCGGCTGCGTCTCAGGCTTCGGCGGCGCCTTGGCTGCGGGCGCCGGGCGCGCCTGCGCGGGCGGAGGAGTCACGCCGGAGGAGGGACGGGCGAGCGCGATCTCGAGTTGGCGCGCCATGTCCGAGAGAATGTTGGCGTCGATGGCCCGGGGTTCGGAGGGCGCGGAGACCGGCGGAACCGCGGGCGCGACCGGCGGCTCGGCCGCGCGGGCCGGCGGCTCGCCGACGGTCGCCGTGAACTCGGGCTCGGTGCGAGCGCGTTCGGACGCCACGTCCGGCCGCGGATTGATCAGCGGCGGCGTCGTGCGGCTGAGGGGCCGCTTCGGCGCAGCCTCAGGCCGGCGCGGCGCTTCCTCGGCGGCCGGGGACGCAGGGAGCGGCATGAGCGCCGGCTCGGTCTTGGCCGGCTCCGGAGCGAGAACGGCTTCGTCGAGGGGAGGGGTCACGGACGGAGCCTTGGCCGCACCGGCTACGCCGCCCGGCGTCACCAACGGCATCTCGAAGGCCGGCTCGAACAGGGGCTCGGCCCGCTGCGCCTCGATCTCGGCGGGCGGCTCCGCCATCGGCTCGGGCCGCAATGCCGGCTGGCCGCGCTGGATGTGACGCTCGATCACCACATCGTTCGGGCCGCCCACGAGAAGCAGGTGCTCCACGTTATCCCGGCGCAGCAGAATCAACTGGCGCTGCCGGTCGAGCTCGTAGACGTCGACGATGCCGAGGCGCGGCTGGCGCCCGCGTCCCGCGGACTTCGCCGCGACCGTCAGGCCGCCTCCGTTGAGAAAGCGGCGCGCGACGAGCACGATGCCCGTCAGCACCGCGAGGATCACGATGAAGATGATGGCGAACTGGAGGACGAAGGAGCCATCCGAGCCGAAGAACGCTGACAAAGCGGAACTCTCTCGCTGCCGGGGCGGCGACGCCCCATCCGACACCCGCCGGTACTATCACGGCACGAGCGGGAGCAGGCAATCAACCTTAAGACTTCGTTAACAGCTTTGCCGAGGCGCGGCAGTCGAACCCGTGCATTGCTTAACTCGACGTTAACCATGAGGCCGGCAGATTTTGCCGACCGTGCGGAGATTGTCCGGCGGAGTTCCTGTGAGGGGCGCACCGTGGCCGTCACCGATCTTCCGATCCTCGGAATGCTGCGGACCAAGATGCAGTGGCATCAAGCGCGCCAGAAGCTCATCGCCGAGAACGTCGCGAACGCGGACATGCCGGGCTTCCGCCCGCGCGACCTCGCGGGTCTGACGTTCGACCGGGCGACCGGCGAGCCGGTCGGCGGCAACCCCGGTCTCGCCCGGACATCGGAATCGCACATCGTGCCGGCGGGCACCGAGGCGCCGGGTGCCGATCCGCGCCGCTTCAAGGGTTTCGAGATCCGCCCGAGCGGCAACGGGGTGAATCTCGAGGAGGAGATGATGAAGGCCGGCGACAACCAGTCGGATTATCAGCTCGCCGCCTCGCTCTACCAGAAGAGCCTCGACGCCCTGAAGATCGCGGTCGGCAAGCGATGATCCTGGGGCTGATCGTTAAGGGCACCGCGCCGTGGATTTCCTGAAATCGCTGAGCATCGCGGCCTCCGGGCTGAAGGCGCAATCCGGCCGCATGCGGATCATCGCCGAGAACATCGCCAACGCGGATTCGGCGCCCGCGAGCCCGACCGCCGAGCCTTACCGGCGCAAGATCCCGACCTTCAGCCAGCATTTTGACCGCGAGACCGGCGCGACGCTCGTCGAGACCGGCCGGGTGAGGCGCGACTCGACCCCGTTCCGCGCAAAGTACGATCCCGGCAATCCGGCCGCCGACGCCAAGGGCGAGGTGCGCATGCCGAACGTGAGCGCGCTCATCGAGAACATGGACATGCGCGAGGCCCAGCGCTCCTACGAGGCGAACCTCAACATGGTCACGGCGACCCGCCGGATGATCTCCCGCACCCTCGAGATCCTGAAATAGGGAGCCTGCCATGGCGACGAGCAGCTTCGCGGCGGGCGCCTACGCCGCCGTCCAGAACGTCGGCGGCATCAAGGCACCGCAATCCGTGCAGGCGCCGCAGGGCGCCGGCAATTTCTCGTCGCTCCTCTCCTCGGCCCTCGACACGGTCGGCGAGACCGGGCGCAAGGCCGATGCGCAGGCGCTCTCCGTCGCCGCCGGCAAGGCCAACGTGGTCGACGTCGTCACCGCGGTCGCCGAGAGCGAGACCGCCCTCCAGACCCTCGTCGCCGTGCGCGACCGCATGATCTCGGCCTACGAGGAAATCATGCGGATGCAGATCTGAAGCCCGGCCCGCTGCTCATCCGAGAATTTCCATGACCGGCCTCGCCATCCTCGACGTCGCCCGCGACGGCATCTTCGTGTTCCTGAAGGTGGCCGGCCCGCTGATGATCGTCGCCCTCGTCGTCGGCCTCGCGGTCTCCCTCGTCCAGGCGCTGACCCAGATTCAGGAGCAGACGCTCATCTACGTCCCGAAGATCGTCGCGGTCTTCGCCGCGCTCCTCCTGATGCTGCCCTTCATGGGCGATGCGCTCGCGGGCTACATGACCCGCATCGCCGCGCGCATCGCGGCGGGCGGCTGAGACTGAGCCGGCGCGCCCTGCTATGAGACGGCATGAACCTGCTCCTGCCGGGCATCGCGGCGGCCTATCTCCTGACCTTCGCCAGGGTCGGCACGCTGATCATGCTGATGCCGGGCCTCGGCGAGCAGCTTGTCTCGGCGCGCCTGCGCCTCGCCTTCGCGCTTCTCGTCTCGCTCGTCCTGTTCCCGGCGGTGCGCCCGCTCCTGCCCCTGCAGGACGGCGCACTCGCGGGGCCTCAGCTCATCGCGCTCCTGTTCGGCGAGACGTTGATCGGTCTGGTGCTGGGACTGGCCGTGCGCATGGTGATCGCCGCGCTCCAGACCGCGGGGCTCATCGTCTCCCAGCAGCTCGGCCTCTCCTACGCGATGACGGTCGACCCGACGATGGGCGGCCAGCAGGCGGCGCTCGGCAACTTCCTCACGCTGCTCGGCGTGACCCTGATCCTCGCGGCGGACCTCCACCATCTCGCCCTCGACGCGATCGGGCGCAGCTACGCGGTGCTGCCGCCGAACGGCGTGCCCGGCATGGGCGAGGCCGCGATGCTCGCTCTCAAGGCGATCGGGCGGGGCTTCTCGCTCGCGGTGCAGATCTCGGCGCCCTTCATCGCCTTCGGCATCCTGTTCAATCTCGGCCTCGGCGTGCTTTCTCGGCTGATGCCGCAATTGCAGGTCTTCTTCGTCGCGGTGCCGGCCTCCATCTTGATCGGCATGGCGATCCTGCTCGGGGCGCTCGGCGTGATGATGGGGGTGTTCCTGGACGATCTCGGCCGCTACCTCGCGGAGTTCACCGGCCGCTGAGCGGCCTTGCCCGGACGGAGGCCTGAGCCGTGGCCGAGGGCACCGAGGACGAGGATCGCACGGAGGAGCCGACCCAGCGGCGGCTCGACCAGGCGATCGAGCGCGGCGATGTCGCCAACAGCGTCGAGATCAACACGTTCTTCATCCTGGGCACCTTCACGCTGGTGCTGCTGCTCGCCGGTGGTCCGCTTGCCAGGGCGGCACTCGGCGAGATGCGCGGATTCCTGATGAACGCGCACACGATTCCCTCCGACGGACACGCCTATGAGGTGATGGCGGGTCGCGGCCTGCTCATCTGGTTGAAGGCGCTTGCGATTCCGGCCGGCGCGATCGTGATCGCGATCATCGCGGCCGGGTTCCTCCAGCATCCCCTCGTGTTCACCACCGAGACCCTTCAGCCGAAATTCGACCGGATCTCGCCGATGGCGGGGCTGAAGCGGATGTTCGGCACCGAGGCCCTGTTCCAGTTCGGCAAGGGCCTCGCCAAGATGGCGGTGGTCGGGGTCGTTGCGGGCACCATCCTGTGGAGCGACCGCGACCGGCTGGAGGTCTTCGCCCGGCTCGACCCGGCCGCCTGCCTCCCCGCCATCCTCTCGCTCGCCCTGAAGCTGCTCGGCGGCGTGCTCGCCGTCTTCCTCGTCATCACCCTCGGCGACGCCCTCTACCAGCGCTACCGCTGGCGCCAGCGCCTGCGCATGTCGAAGGAGGAGTTAAAGCAGGAGATGAAGGAGAGCGAGGGCAGCCCCGAGGTGAAGGGCCGCATGAGGCAGCTGCGCGCCGCCCGCGTCAAGAAGCGCATGATGGCCGCGATCCCGACCGCGACCGTGATCGTGACGAATCCGACCCACTACGCCGTAGCGCTTCGCTACGAGGCTGGGATGCAGGCGCCCGTCTGCGTCGCCAAGGGCGTCGACTCCCTCGCGCTCCGGATCCGCGCGGTGGCCGCGGAGCACGACGTACCCGTGCTGGAGAACCCGCCGCTGGCCCGCGCGCTGCACGCCACCGTCGAGATCGACGAGGAGATCCCGGCCGAGCACTATAAGGCGGTGGCTGAAGTGATCGGATTCGTTCTCAGGTTGCGCAAGCGCGCGGCCTGAGTGCCGCCGTGGCGCGATCCGCCATGCGCACGATTCGTGCGCGGCGGTGCCGAAAAGCCACTGTTTGTCCACCTTTATTCGTGAGAGTCCGCCGCAGCTTCCGGAGACAAATCCCTTGCTGCCCGGGAAGGCTCGGGCGTAACCGGTTCGCGTACGGGTGGATTGAGGCCTGATGGCTGAGCTGATGGGATCTACGGCGCCCGTGTCGGGCTCGATCGACCGGTCCGAGCGACCGGGCCGGGTCGGCCTCCTCCTCGTCCTCGCGGGCCTCCTCGTCGGCGCCGCGATCGGCCTCTCCTTCGTGGCGAACGAGCAGGCTCAGTCCCTGATCGTCTGGCTGCTGGCGCTGCTGGCGATGGCCGGCGTGTTCTTCCTGTTCGCACTGGCCATCGGCGCGATCCAGCTGAGCGGGCAGGGCGCCCGCGACGACATCACCAAGGCGATCGTCGATGCCGCGCCGGAGGCGACGGTGGTCGTCGAGGAGGGCGGACGCCTCATCTACGCCAACGAGGCGTACCTGCGCATCGCTGGCGGTGACAACTTCTCGAACCTGCGCTCGGTGGAGCGCATTTTCGTCGGATCGCCGGAGGTCTCCGAGGCCGTCTACCGTCTCGCGCAAGGCGCCCGCGAGGGTCGCAGCCACACCGAGGAGATCCGGATGTCGCCGCCGCCGAGCGGCACCGCGGAGCGGGAATTCGCATGGTTCCGCATCTCGGTGCGGGCGCTGAGCCGTCCCCGCCGCCCGGCCGCGCTCTGGACGGTCAGCGACATCACGCACGAGCGCGAGCGCCAGGAGAACGTCTTTCAGGAGCTTCAGCACGCGATCGACTACCTCGACCACGCGCCTGCGGGCTTCCTTTCGATCGATCCGGCGGGCTCAATCGTCTACATGAACGCGACGCTGGCGTCCTGGCTCGGCTACGACCTCGCCACCGTCGGGCCCGGCGGCCCGCATCTGTCCGAGATCGCGCCCGGCGCCGACGTGCTGACGAGCGCGGCAGGACTGCCCGGCGAGGTTCGAACCGACCGTTTCGATCTCGACCTGCGCCGCCGCAACGGCCACTCGCTGCCGGCGCGGCTCTATCATCGCGTCGCCTTCGGCAAGGACGGAAAGCCAGGCTCCTCGCGCACTTTCGTGATCAATCGCTCGGCCGGTGCCGAATTCGACGAGCCTCAACGGGCAGCGGAAGTGCGGCTTGCCCGCTTCCTCAACAATTCGCCGATCGCCATCGCGACGCTCGATCGCACAGGGCGGATCGCCCGGGCGAACGCCTCCTTCGCCCGGCTCTTCGGCGCCATGCCGCGCCAAGCCATCGAGGTCGGGGCGACCGAGACCGGTCCCGATCCCAGCATGGGCGAGACCGTGACCGAGCGCGACCGCGCCGTCCTTGAGGGTGCGCTCGCCAAGGCGGCGAGCGGCCTCGGCGACGTCCAGCCGATCGAGGTAGCCCTGCAGGGTGCGGGCAACCGCTCGGCGCGCGTGTGGCTGACCCCGGCGGGTGGCGAGAGCGCTACCGACCAGAGCCTCGACGAGGCCGACCGCGAGCGCGTGATCCTCTACGCGCTCGACACGACGGCCCAGCGCCAGCTCGAGCAGCAGGTCGCGCAGACCCAGAAGATGGACACGGTCGGTCAGCTCGCGGGCGGCATCGCGCACGACTTCAACAACGTCCTCCAGGCGATCATCGGCTACTCGGACCTCCTGCTCGCGAGCCACAAGCCGACCGATCCCGCCTTCCAGGACATCATGCAGATCAAGCAGAACGCGAACCGGGCGGCGGGTCTCGTGCGCCAGCTCCTCGCGTTCTCGCGCCGCCAGACCCTGCGGCCGGAGGTGATGAATGTCGGCGAATCGCTCTCCGAGCTGACGTTGCTCCTGAAGCGGCTGCTCGGCGAGCGCGTCGACCTCGAGCTGAAGCACGGGCGGGACATCTGGCCGGTCAAGGCCGACGTGAACCAGTTCGAACAGGTGATCGTGAACCTCGTGGTCAATGCCCGGGATGCGATGCCGAATGGCGGGCGCCTGCTCGTGCGCACCGCGAACGTGCCGAGTCAGTCCGAGGCGGAGGCGCGCGGCGGCGCGCCGGCCGGCGATCACGTCCTGATCGAGGTGCTCGACACAGGCGAAGGCATTCCGCCCGAGCTGATGGAGAAGATCTTCGAGCCGTTCTTCACGACCAAGGACATCGGCAAGGGCACCGGCCTCGGCCTCTCGACGGTGTTCGGCATCGTCAAGCAGAGCGGTGGTACGATCGACGTGCAGTCGACGGTGGGAGAAGGCACCGCCTTCCGCATCTACCTGCCGCGGCACGAGCCGGCCGAAGAGCCGGCCCCGGAGCCCGTCGCCATCCCGAGCCCGCCCGCGAAGCTCGCCCCGCCGGCGAAGTCGGCGGAGACCGGCGCGGCCGAGACGGCGTCGACCGACACCGCCGAAGCGTTGCCGCCCCCCGTCCCCAAGGAGGTGCGAAAGCCGTCGGCCGACCATACCGGGCAGGGCATCATCCTCCTCGTCGAGGACGAGGATCCGGTCCGTGCCGTGAACAGCCGGGCATTATCGGCCCGCGGCTACACGGTTCTGGAAGCCGCCTCCGGTGCCGAGGCGCTGCGAATCGTCGAGGACGGAGCCCAACAGATCGACCTCGTCGTATCCGATGTGGTCATGCCCGAAATGGACGGTCCGACTCTGCTGCGAGAGATCCGCAAGCACCAGCCGGGCCTGAAGGTCATCTTCGTCTCCGGCTACGCCGAGGACGCGTTCCGCAAGAACCTGCCGGAGGGCGAGGCCTTCAATTTCCTCGCCAAGCCTTTCAGCCTGAAGCAGCTCGTCGAGACCGTGAAGAAAACCATGTCGGCCTGAGGAACGGCCACGGCAGGCATCTCCCTGCATGCCGCATCAATCTCTGGCGAAAGGCTGGACAACGTACCGTACGCCCTTGCCGGACGAGAACAAAACAGGTACATAAATCGGCAACCGGGCGCATTGAGAACGGCGCCCTTTCCACGCATAAGGATGCCGACGAATGGCCCAGGCCGCACTGAAAGTGGTGGAAGCTCCCAGCATGGATAAGGACAAGGCCAAGGCGATCGACGCCGCTCTGTCCCAGATCGAGCGCGCCTTCGGCAAGGGCTCGATCATGCGCCTCGGCAAGACCGACAAGGTGCAGGAGGTCGAGACCGTCTCGACCGGCTCGCTCGGCCTCGACATCGCTCTCGGCGTCGGCGGCCTGCCGCGCGGGCGCGTCATCGAGATCTACGGCCCCGAATCGTCGGGTAAGACGACGCTCGCGCTTCACACCATCGCCGAGGCCCAGAAGAAGGGCGGCGTCTGCGCCTTCGTCGACGCGGAGCATGCCCTCGATCCGGTCTACGCGCGCAAGCTCGGCGTCAATCTGGACGATCTCCTGATCTCGCAGCCCGACACCGGCGAGCAGGCGCTCGAGATCACCGACACCCTCGTCCGCTCGGGTGCGATCGACGTGCTCGTGGTTGATTCGGTGGCCGCCTTGACGCCCCGGGCCGAGATCGAGGGCGAGATGGGCGAGTCGCAGCCCGGCCTGCAGGCCCGCCTGATGAGCCAAGCCCTGCGCAAGCTGACGGGCTCGATCTCGCGCTCGAACTGCATGGTCATCTTCATCAACCAGATCCGGATGAAGATCGGCGTGATGTACGGGAGCCCCGAGACGACGACAGGCGGCAACGCCCTGAAGTTCTACGCCTCGGTGCGCCTCGACATCCGCCGTATCTCGACGCTCAAAGACCGCGATGAGGCGATCGGCAATCAGGTCCGCGTCAAGGTCGTCAAGAACAAGGTCGCGCCGCCCTTCAAGCAGGTCGAGTTCGACATCATGTTCGGCGAGGGCGTCTCGAAGGTCGGCGAGCTGATCGACCTCGGCGTGAAGGCCGGCATCGTCGAGAAATCCGGGGCTTGGTTCTCGTACGCGAGCCAGCGCCTGGGCCAGGGCCGCGAAAATGCCAAGGGCTTCCTGCGCGACAATCCGGATATCGCAGGCAAGATCGAAGCGTCGATCCGCCAGAATTCCGGCCTCGTCGCTGAGCGGATCCTCGAGAACGCGACGCCGACCGCCGACGACCTCGACGAGGGCGAGGCCTGATTCCAGGCAGCACCCGACCGATGCGAAGGCCCGCCGCGAAAGATCGCGGCGGGCCTTCTCGCATTCAAGTCAGCCGAGTGGATCGGGTCGAGCGAGCAGGCGACGGCAAGGCGTCGGACTCCGATCGGCATAGGCGGGGCCCCGATAGAAACGGTGTGGACCCTCGGCCGGTCGTTGCGCGGAGCGACGCGGACGTGAATTCACCGGCGCGAAACCACCCGTGACTTGCGCCGCGCCTCTCCTTATGAGGACGGAGAACGCTAGCCAGGCTTCGCCGTGAGGCGCGTGGCGCAGGGCCAGATCAGGACAGAGTCTATTTCGATGAGCGGCGTCAACGAGATCCGGTCGACCTTCCTCGACACTTTCGCGAAGGCGGGCCACGCCGTGCTGCCCTCGTCATCGCTCGTGCCGAAGAACGACCCGACGCTGATGTTCACGAACGCCGGGATGGTGCAGTTCAAGAACGTCTTCACCGGGGTCGAGAAGCGGCCCTACACGAAGGCGACCACGGCACAGAAATGCGTGCGCGCTGGCGGCAAACATAACGATCTCGACAACGTCGGCTACACTGCCCGCCACCTGACCTTCTTCGAGATGTTGGGTAATTTCTCCTTCGGCGATTACTTCAAGGCCGAGGCGATCGAGCTGGCCTGGAATCTGATCACCAAGGAATTCGGCCTCACGCCCGAGAACCTGCTCGTCACGGTCTACGCGGACGACGACGAGGCGGCGGGCCTCTGGCGGAAGATCGCGGGCTTCACCGACGCCAAGATCATCAGGATCGGCACCTCCGACAATTTCTGGCAGATGGGCGATACCGGCCCCTGCGGGCCCTGCTCGGAGATCTTCATCGACCGCGGGTCGGACTTCGCAGGCGGCCCGCCCGGCTCCCCCGACGAGGACGGCGACCGCTTCCTGGAGTTCTGGAACCTCGTCTTCATGCAGTACGATCAGGTGACCCCCGGCGAGCGCCAGGCGCTCCCGCGGCCCTCGATCGACACCGGCATGGGCCTGGAGCGGATGGCCTCGATTCTCCAGGGCGTGCCGACGATCTACGAGACGGATCTTTTCCGGGCCCTGATTGACGCGGTGGCGCATGCTGTTAGCCGGGCGCCGACGCCCGAGACTGCGGCCTCCTACAAGGTCGTGTCCGATCACCTACGCTCGACGTCCTTCCTGATCGCGGATGGGGTTCTGCCCTCGAACGAGGGCCGCGGTTACGTGCTGCGCCGGATCATGCGCCGCGCCATGCGCCATCTGGAGCTGCTCGGAGCCCGCGAGCCGGTGATGTATCGGCTCGTCCCGACTCTGGTGCGCGAGATGGGTCCGACCTACACCGAGCTGATGCGGGCCGAGCCGCTGATCTCCGAGACCTTGCGTCTCGAGGAAACCCGGTTCCGGCGCACGCTGGAGCGGGGGCTCGCCATCCTCGACGCGGAGAGCCGCGACCTGACGGCCGGCCAGAATCTCTCGGGCGAGACCGCCTTCACGCTCTACGACACCTACGGCTTCCCCCTCGACCTGACGCAGGACGCCCTCAAGAACCGCGGCATCGGCGTCGATACGGCGGCCTTCAACACGGCGATGGAGCGGCAGCGCCAGGCTGCCCGCGCCGCTTGGTCGGGCTCTGGAGAGGCCGCGACCGAGACGGTTTGGTTCGCGATCCGAGAGCGGGTCGGCGCGACCGAGTTCCTCGGTTACGAGACCGAGACGGCCGAGGGTATCCTGACCTCGCTTCTGCGCGAGGGCGCCGAGGTCGAGGCGCTGAAGGCCGGTGAGAGCGGCCTCGCGCTCCTCAATCAGACGCCGTTCTACGCCGAATCGGGCGGTCAGGTGGGCGACACCGGCCTCATCGTCGCCGCCGGCCTAAAGGCACGCATCACGGGCACCGAGAAGAAGCTCGGCGATCTCTTCGTCCATCATGTGACCGTGGACGAGGGCAGCCTCGCGCTGGGGCAGGCCGTGGAGCTGCAGGTGGATCACGCGCGGCGCAACGCGATCCGCGCCAACCATTCGGCGACCCACCTGCTGCACGAGGCGCTGCGGCAGGTTCTCGGCGACCATGTCGCGCAGAAAGGCTCGCTCGTGTCGCCCGAGCGCCTGCGCTTCGACTTCAGCCATCCGAAGCCGATGGACGACGCCGAGCTCCGCGCCGTCGAGGATATCGCCAACGCCGTTCTCCTTCAGAACGCTCCGGTCGTGACCAAGCTGATGGCGGTCGACGAGGCGATCGAGTCCGGAGCCCGCGCGCTGTTCGGCGAGAAATACGGCGACGAGGTCCGGGTGGTCTCGATGGGTCGGCCCGTGGACGCCGCCGGTACCGAGACCGAGGGCGGGCGCCTTTCGAATTTCTCGATCGAGCTCTGCGGCGGCACGCACGCCGCCCAAACCGGCGACATCGGCCAGATCACGGTGGTGGGGGAAAGCGCCGTCGGCGCGGGCGTGCGCCGCATCGAGGCGATGACGGGCAACGCCGCCCGCCGTCACCGGGCGGAGGAGAGCCGGACCCTGGGCGCGCTCGCCGGCATCCTGAAGGCACCTGTCGCCGACGTGGCCGAGCGCCTCTCGGCCCTGATGGAGGATCGCCGCCGCCTGGAGCGGGAACTCGCTGAGACACGGAAGAAGCTCGCGATGGGCGGGGGCGCTCAGGGGGGCGATGCGGCTCGCGACGTGAACGGCGTCAAGCTGATGGCCCGCGTCGTCGAGGGCGTTGAAATGCGCGACCTCAAGAGCCTGGCCGACGAGGGCAAGAGCCGTCTCGGATCGGGCATCGTCGCGATCGTGGGCGTCGCTGCGGACGGCAAGGCCGGCCTGGTGGTCGGCGTCACCGAGGATCTGACGGAGCGGTACGACGCAGTCGGTCTGGTGCGGGCCGGTGCCGGCCATCTCGGCGGCAAGGGCGGCGGCGGGCGCCGCGACATGGCCCAGGCCGGTGGCCCGAACGGAGCGGGCGCCGAAGCGGCCCTGGCTGCCATCGCGGACGCTCTCTCCGCCGCAGCCTGAGTGAGGATTCCTCGGCGGAGCCCCGGTTCGTCGGAGATCCGCCGAGCGGCCCTCGGATGTGAAGCGGGCGCGGCCTCAGTTCACGCGCTTCCAGGTCTGGCGCTTGCAGAAGACGCTCATCACGCAGCCCGCGACCTCGATCGTGCTCGGGCCGGTCACCTTGAGGCTGCCCGCGTAGGTCTTCCCGTCCTTCGGGTTGTAGAGCGTCCCCTCGTAGCCGTCTGCGGTCGGTGTCGTGGCGTTGACGATCTGCATGCCGACCACGCTGCGGGTGCGCAGCGATGGGTTCGGGTTGTTCTCGTCGATGCCCTTGCCGGAGGTACTGACGATCGTGCCGCACAGGCCGCTGCCGCAACGGCTCAGGCGCACCTTCGAATCTCCCGTCTCGGTCAGCCAGACACCGCTCGCGTCGCCCCCCTTCTGCGCCTGCGCGGACGACGCGACGGCGGTGAGAGCGAGAAGCAGGGCGGGGAGCAGGTGGCGCACGCGCGTCTTTGTCATTCGTGGTTCCTCCCATCGGTACCGTTGCGGACCTTGAACGAGTTTTAGCGTTCGCGGTCTGGCTTCGGCAAGGCTCGAGATGCGAGCCCACACTGTCCCGACGGGTCACGCGCCGGATTCTTCGCAGACACGGTATGCAACTTCGGCGTCGCACGGGCGATGCCTCAGCGAGGTCCGAGGACGGCGCCCTTGTAGATCTCGGCGACCTCGCAGAACGGCTTGCCGTCTCCGGTCGAGAGCACAGCCTCGACCGCGAACAGAGCCTCGTCCGGCGCGGGCCGATGCGCGGACGCGGTGTTCCAGATCATGCGAACGCCGAGATTGCGCCGGCTGGGATCGAGGGGCTTCACAACGCGGCCGAAGGGCGTGTCGCTGTCGGCGAGCGCGGCGTTCATTGCGGCTGTGAGGCGGCCCGGGACGTACCAGTTATCGGCCTCGGAAAGGATGTGCTCGCCGCAGGTGAGCCGGACGCGGCGGTAGCGGACCGGTTCGTCCGGAGCGAGGGCGAGGCGCCGGGCCTGGGCCTCGCTCAAAGGCTTCTCCGGCGCTCCGACGCGCCGGGCCACGAGACTCGGCACCTCGGCGAGGCCGCGTTCCGCGCACCACGCTTCCAACACGGAGGTGGCGCTCGGGCCCGAGAGGAGCCGCGCCTTCAATGTCTCGATCAGTGCCGTCGCCTCAGCCGTGTCCGGGCCGGGCCGAGTGGCCTCGTCCGACCGCGCCCCGGGCGCCTCGGCATGGACGGGAACGATCGGAACAAGCATCGCCATCGCAGCTCGGATATAGGCAGCCCGTCTCACGCGCGTACCCTCGCAGGTGGAGATGCCCCGCGATAGAAGCTGTCGGCGAAATGGTCCAGATTCTAGAAATCGTAGAGGAGGGGATGGTGGAGCCTAACGGGATCGAACCGATGACCTCTTCCATGCCATGGAAGCGCTCTCCCAGCTGAGCTAAGGCCCCACTCTATCCACCGCGGCGGCTGGAAGCGTCCGCGGAGTTCGTCTCGCCGCCGGGTCCGTAGTGCCCGCCGGCGAGGCCGGTTCTATAGGCGGCTCCCGGCCCGGACTCAACCCCTTTTTTCGCTCAGCGGAGCCGTTTTTCGCTGGCACCCGGCAGCGCTTCGCCGGACGGAGATGGAGGGCGCGGAATCGGCCGCCTCAGCTTTCCTCGTCGTTCTCGATGTCGCCGTCGATCAGGTCGGACACGTCGTCGTCGCCGGAATCCTCCTCTTCGAGGAAGGTGTCGTCGTCGCTGTCGCCGCTGTCAGCGTCGTCACTGGAATCGTCATCCGTCGAGGTATCCGCGTCGTCCTCGGCAGCCTCGACCTCGTCGAGCGAGACCATCTCCGGACCCTTGTCGTCCGTATCCTCGTCCTCGTCGGTCGAGCGAGCGGCCAGGGCCGGGGCGGCCACGCGGCTCGTGGCGACGGCTTGGTAGACGGTGCCGCATTTCGGACAGATCGCGGGATCGCGGTCGAGGTCGTAGAATTTCGCGCCGCAGCTCATGCATTGGCGCTTCATGCCGAGTTCCGGTCTGGCCACGGGCGAAAACCTCTAAGGTGCGGATCTGGGAGAGGGGCCCCGTTAGTCGCGCCGGGCGCCCGTGTCAAATGCCGGCGTTTCGTGAGGCGCCAACAGGGCTTCGGTGGAATTTTGGCACCGTCCCGGGGCCTCAGGGCCATGCTGCCGATCCTGCCGGATGACGGCGGGCGGCGCGCATGATAACCGGCCCGCCATCCGATCGCCTCCAGCGAAGCCGACGCCCGTGTCCCACGATTCCGATCCCCAGCCTCTCACCGCCGCGCCCGGCCAGCGCTTGACCGGATCGCTCCGTCCGCCTGGCGACAAGTCGATCTCGCATCGCGCGATGATTCTCGGCCTGCTCTCGCAGGGCGAGACGCGAGTGGAGGGGCTGCTCGAAGGCGACGACGTGCTGCGCACCGCGGCCGCTTCTAGGGCCCTCGGCGCCGGCATGGAACGCCTCGGCGAGGGGCGTTGGATCGTGCGCGGCGTCGGCATCGGCGGGCTGAGCGACCCGGCCGAGACCCTCGATTTCGGCAATGCCGGCACCGGCTCCCGGCTGATGATGGGCGTGGTCGGAGGCCAGCCCGTGACCGCGACGTTCGACGGCGATGCCTCGCTCCGGAAGCGCCCGATGCGGCGCATCCTCGACCCGCTCCTGCGCATGGGCACCGAAATCCTCGACGAAGCGGACGGCGGCCGCGTGCCCCTGACGCTGCGCGGCCCTCGCGAGGCGATCCCGATCACCTACGAGACGCCCGCGGCCTCGGCACAGATCAAGTCGGCGGTGCTGCTCGCGGCCCTCAACGCACCGGGGATCACCACGGTGATCGAGCGGGAAGCGACCCGGGACCACACCGAGCGGATGCTGCGCCTGTTCGGCGCCGAAGTTGCGGTCACTCCGCACGGGCCGGGCGGTCACGGCCGCGCCGTGGCCCTCACCGGCCAGCCGACGCTCCGCGGCACCGACGTGGTGGTGCCCGCCGATCCGTCCTCGGCGGCCTTCCCGCTCGTCGCGGCGCTGATCGTGCCGGGCTCGGACGTCACCATCCGCGGCGTCATGATGAATCCGCTGCGCACCGGCCTCATCACCACGCTCCTAGAGATGGGCGCCGAGATCGAGCGTCTCGACGAACGCGAGGAGGGCGGCGAGACGGTTGCGGATCTGCGCGTGCGGGCGAGCCGCCTCAAGGGTGTCGATGTGCCGGCCGAGCGTGCGCCCGCGATGATCGACGAGTATCCGATTCTCGCTGTCGCAGCCGCGTTTGCGGAGGGACCGACCCGCATGAACGGTCTGCACGAACTGCGCGTGAAGGAATCGGACCGCCTCGCCGCGGTGGCGGACGGACTGAAGCAGAACGGGATCGATCATGTGATCGAGGGAGACGATCTCATCGTGACGGGTGACGGCATCGCACCGAGGGGCGGCGGCACGGTGGCGACGCATCTCGATCACCGCATCGCCATGGCGTTCCTCGTGCTCGGGCTCGCCACCCGCGATCCCGTCACCGTCGACGACGGTGCCATGATCGCCACGAGCTTTCCCAGCTTCCTGCCGACGATGCGCGCCCTCGGCGCCGACATCCGCGGGGAGGTCGCGGCGTGAGCGCGCCGATGGTGATCGCGATCGACGGTCCGGCCGCCTCCGGAAAGGGGACGCTGGCGAAGCGCTTGGCCGACCATTACGGCTTGCCGCACCTCGATACCGGCCTCCTCTACCGCGCGGTGGCGATGGCGATGCTCGATGCCGGCCTCTCCCTCGAAGACGAAGCCGCCGCGGCCCGCGCTGCGGCTTCGCTCATCGCCGACAAGCTGGCCGATCCGCGTCTGCGCGAGCGCGCGATGGGGGAGGCGGCCTCCCGCATCTCGGCAGTGCCAGCCGTCCGCGCGGCGCTCCTCGCCCTGCAGCAGCGCTTCGCCGGGAGCGCGGTCGGTGCGGTGCTCGACGGGCGCGACATCGGCACGGTCGTCTGCCCAGAGGCGCGGGTGAAACTCTTCATTACGGCCTCGGCCAGCGAGCGAGCCCGCCGCCGCCATCGCGAGCTGGCGCTGCGCGGCGAGGAGACGACCCTGTCCGCGATCCTCGCCGACATCGAGGCGCGGGACGCCCGCGACGCCTCGCGCGCGACGGCACCCCTCAAGGCAGCGGCGGACGCGGTCATCCTCGACACGACAGAACTCGACGCTGATGAAGCATTCGAGGCGGCGAAGCGGGTCGTTGACGGCGCGCAGGTTCACTGAATCGCGGCCGACGGATAAGCCGCGGAGGCGATGGCGGGCCGGCATCTCGGACGTCGCCACTTCCGCCTGCCGACGCGTCGATCGAAAACAAGCATCTGCCAATTGAAATGTTAGGGCATTATCAATTTCCGCGCGTAAAAATGCTTGGTCATGTCGAGTGCGTCGATGCATGCGTGCCGAGATCGACTGATTTTTCTTGATCAGAATAGAAGAACTGGGCACGATCGACGAGCAGCCGCCAGAAGTGCGGTCGCAAGATCTTCGGGGAAGCAGTGTGAGAGGTGGCCTCTGTGCCGCGGCCCTTGTAGCCACGGCTGTCGGCGCGTGCGGTAGCATCACGCGGGGGACCAGCGAGCCCGTGACGTTCATCTCTGAGCCATCCGGCGCGACGGTGACGACGCCACGGAAATACGCCTGCGCGTCGACCCCCTGCACGCTTGATGTGGACCGCTCTGACGCGTTCGACGCGACCTTCACGCTGCCGGGCTATCGGCCGGAGACGGTCCCGGTGCGCACGACGGTGGCGACGCGGGGCGCAGTTGGCATGGCCGGCAATGTCCTGTCAGGCGGCCTGATCGGCGTCGGAGTCGACGCCTATACGGGAGCCGCCCTCGACCACGAGCCGAACCCGGTCGTCGCGCGGCTCACGCCGCTCGGCCCGGCGCGTGTGCCAGCGCCGACACGCAGACGCGGCCCGGGACCGGCCAGCCCCGGCGCATGAGCGGCGCTCAGGTCCCCCTCGGCTTCGCCCTCCGGGTCGGAGCCTCATTCAGCGGATCCTCGGGCCAGGGGTGGCGCGGGTAGCGCCCGCGCAGATCCGAGCGGACTGCAGCCCAGGAGCCGCGCCAGAAGCCCGGCAGATCGCGCGTGATCTGGATGGGACGCGAAGCCGGCGAGAGCAGGTGCAGGACGAGGGGGACGCGCCCACCGCCGATCACCGGATGCCGGTCGAGGCCGAACAGCTCCTGCACGCGAACGGCGAGCACCGGTTCGCCGTGGGCCTCGTATGCGATCGGGATGCGCGAGCCTGTCGGCACGGTGATGTGGGTCGGGGCCTCCGCGTCGAGGCGGGAGCGCAGGGTCCAGGGCAGGAACGCGTCGAGGGCGCGAGCGAGATCGTCCGCCGTCACCGCGTCGAGGCTCGTCCGCCCGAGAATGGCGGGGGCGAGCCACGATTCCGGATCAGCCACGAGGGCCTGGTCCGAGAGGTCGGGCCAGACGTCGCCCTCGGCGGCGCGCAGGAAGCAGATGCGGGCGACGAGTTGCCGGAGCGCCGGGGTCCAGGGAAGAGCGTCGAGACCCACCTGGCTGACACCGCGGGCGAGGATCGCGGCGCTCTCGGCATCGGCCGGCACAGGCAGCGTGCGCTCGCCGAGATTGATCGCGCCGAGGCGCCTGACCGCCCGCGCGCGCAACGAGCGCGAGGCCGGATCGAACACCACGCTGGCGCCGGCCACGATCCGATCCGCGAACGAAGCCTCGATCGCGTCGACGCCGATCGCGGCCGCGGCGAGGATCCGCGCGCTGCCCGCGGCGCCCGCGAGATCCGCCACGACGAGGAACGGCTCGCGGGCGAGGGTTGCGGCAGGGTCGAGGCGTCCGGCGCGACCGTTCACCATCACGAACTCGCCCTCGCGGCCGCGGGCACGGGCGACCCGATCCGGGTAGGCCAGGGCCAGCAAAGCGCCCGTGTCCGGCGCCTCCGAGTTCTGCCGACCGCCCGCCTGCCGCGCCCAGCCCTCAGCGAGGCGCCGCATGTCGGCGGCGCGCCCACCCCGATCCCGGCGGAAACGCTCGACGCGATCAGCGATGTCCGCACCGTCGCCACCGAGTCCGCGCTCAACGAGGACAGCGGCGATGTCCGCGGCCGCGCGCGCTTGCCCGTTCTCCGCGGCGCTCACCACCATCCGTGCGAGGCGTGGTGGCAGCGGCAGCGCCCGCAAGCGTGCGCCGATCGCGGTCAAACGCTCGTCCGCGTCGATGGCCGAGAGGTCGCGCAGCATCGCGCGCGCCTCAGTGAGCGCCGGTTTGGGCGGCGGGTCAAGGAAGGCGAGGGTGGTCGGATCGGTCACGCCCCAGGCCGCGCAGTCGAGGACGAGGCCGGCGAGGTCCGCCGCCAGGATCTCTGGCCGACCGAACGGGTCGAGCGCGCTCGTCGCCGCCTCCGACCAGAGGCGCCAGCACACTCCGGGCTCGGTGCGTCCCGCGCGCCCACGGCGCTGGTCGATCGACGCCCGCGAGGCCCGCGCCATGACGAGACGGGTGAGTCCGATGCCCGGCTCGTAGACCGGGACGCGCGATAGGCCGGAATCGACGACGATGCGCACGCCCTCGATCGTCAGCGAGGTCTCGGCGATGCTGGTCGCCAGCACCACCTTGCGGCGGCCGGGCGGCGCGGGCGCCACCGCCCGGTCCTGTTCGGCCTGGGTGAGGGCACCGTAGAGGGGCGCGATCTCGATCTCGGACCCGACGCGCTCCGCGAGCGCGTCGGCAACCCTGCGGATCTCGCCCTGGCCGGGCAGAAACGCGAGGATCGAGCCGGGATCGGCACGGAGCGCCCGCAGGACCGCGTCCGTCATCGTGTCCTCAATCCGCCGGTTCGGATCGCGCTCGGTGTAGCGGGTCTCCACGGGAAATGCGCGCCCCTCGGATTCGAGCACGGGCGCCTCGCCGAGCAAGCGGGCCACCCGGGCGCCGTCGAGAGTCGCCGACATCACGAGCAGGCGCAGATCCTCGCGCAGGCCGCCTTGCGCGTCGGCGGCCAGTGCGAGGCCGAGATCGGCGTCGAGGGAGCGCTCGTGAAATTCGTCGAACAGCACCGCGCCGACGCCCGACAACTCAGGATCGTCCAGAATCATGCGCGTGAAGACGCCCTCGGTGACGACCTCGATGCGAGTGCGGGCCGAGATCTTCGAGGTCAGCCGCACCCGAAGTCCGACCGTGTCCCCGACGCGCTCGCCGAGCGTCGCCGCCATCCGCTCGGCCGCGCCCCGCGCCGCGAGACGGCGCGGCTCCAAGAGCACGATCTTCCGACCGGCGAGCCAGGGCGCGTCGAGGAGAGCAAGCGGCACCCGCGTGGTCTTGCCGGCCCCGGGGGGAGCGACGAGCACCGCCGAACTGCGGCGGTGCAACGCGGCTGCCAGGGCCGGCAGCACGGCGTCGATCGGGAGCGGGGCAGCTGCGAACGAGGATGAGACGGGCATCACGCGAGCGCATGCGGCCGGTGACGGCGTTTTGCAACCAAAAATAGAATTACTTGACGCACATACATATTTACGATGAATATATGCTCGTACGTCCGAAAATCGTATATATTCCTTCTGTAGTTTCGAGCATAAAGCCAGCTTTCATCAAGCACAATCTCGGAACTTAACTGGCCTGGCCCGCTTACCGCGTCAGTCCACCGCCGCCTGCACGAAGGGACCGGATTTGATGACGAAGCTTTCTCTTACCCTCGCGGCCGGCATGATACTCGGCGGCCTCGGACTGACTGCCGCCTCGGCGGCCCCGGCCGTTCCCGCACCCGGCCTCCTGGCTGCCGAGACCGCAGCGGAGCCGATCGCCCACCGCCGCATGCACCATTGGCGAACGCACCACCGGATGTACCGGCGGCACGTCAACCGTCATCGCATGCGCCACGGCGATCCGAACGCCCGCAACCCTGAGCGCCCCAGCTACATGCAGCAGCGCGGCACTACCTCCGGCGGCCCGCGCTACTGACCTCTCGACAAAGCCCTGATCATCCGGAGGGCTGGCATCCCGCGCCGGCCCTCATCGCGTCGGGTCAGCCGCCGATGTCGAAGGCGGCGAGCGCGGCCATGTTGACGAGGTCGGCGTCGGTCGCCCCGAGCGGCACGATCTGCACCGCCCTGTCGAGGCCGACGAGGAGGGGCCCGAGCACCATGGCGCCGCCGAGTTCCTGCAGCATCTTGGTCGAGATCGCGGCGGAGTGGAACGCGGGCATCACCAGCACGTTCGCCGGCTCCCTGAGGCGGCTGAACGGATATTGGGCCATCAGGTCCTTATCGAGTGCGACATCGGCCGCCATCTCGCCCTCGTACACGAAATCGACCTGGCGCCGGTCGAGGATGCGCACGGCCTCCCGGACCTTCTCCATGCGCTCGCCCCGTGGATGGCCGAAGGTCGAGAAGGAGAGGAGCGCCACTCGCGGCTCGGTGCCGAGCCGGCGCGCGGCACCCGCCGCCTCGATGGCGATCTCGGCGAGTTCCTCGGCCGATGGCATCTCGGTGATGGCAGTGTCGGCGACCATCACGGTGCGCCCGCGGGCGAGGCAGACCGAGAGGCCGATCAGCCGGTGTCCCGGTTTCTCGTCGATGACGCGACGGACGTCGTCGAGCGCGATCGAGTAGTTGCGGGTGACGCCCGTCACCATCGCGTCGGCGTCGCCGAGCGCCACCATGGTCGCCGCGAAGTGGTTGCGGTCTTGGTTTATCAGACGCTGGCAGTCGCGGAACAGGTAGCCGTGGCGCTGCATCCGCCCGTAGAGCGCCTGCGCGTACTCGGCGTTGCGGTGAGAGAGCGCCGCGTTGTGGATCTCGATCGTATCGCGCCCCGACAGATCGATCCCCATCGCGGCGGCGTTGGCCATGACGCGATCCTCGCGCCCGACGAGGATCGCCGTGCCGAGGCCCTGGTTGGCGAAGGTCACCGCCGCGCGGATCACGAGTTCTTCCTCGCCCTCCGCGAAAACGACGCGTTTCGGCGCCTTGCGCACCTCCTCGAACACGCGGTTGAGGATGCCCGCCACGGGATCGCGCCGGGCCGAGAGGCGGTCGCGGTAGGCGGCCATGTCCTCGATCGGCTTGCGCGCGACGCCCGTCTCCATCGCGGCCTTGGCGACGGCGGGCGGCACCGTATGGATGAGGCGCGGATCGAAGGGGACGGGGATGATGTAATCGCGCCCGAAACGCGGGCGCTCGCCCTGGTAGGCAGCTGCGACCTCGTCCGGCACATCCTCGCGGGCGAGATGCGCGAGAGCCTCGGCCGCAGCGATCTTCATCTCCATATTGATCGAGCTGGCATGCACGTCGAGCGCGCCGCGGAAGATGTAGGGGAAGCCCAGGACGTTGTTGACTTGGTTCGGGTAGTCCGAGCGGCCGGTCGCCACGATCGCGTCGGTGCGGATCTGCCCGACCTCCTCCACGGTGATCTCGGGGTCCGGGTTCGCCATCGCGAAGATGATCGGGTTCGGCGCCATCGAGCGGATCATATCGGCCGAGAAAGCGCCCTTGACCGAGAGGCCGTAGACGATGTCGGCGCCCTCCATCGCTTCCGCCAGCGTCCGCTTCTCGGTCCGCACGGCGTGGGCCGACTTCCATTGATTCATGCCATCGGTGCGCCCCTCGTGGACGACGCCCTTGGTGTCGCAAAGGATGACGTTGTCGTGCCCGAACCCCAACGCCTTGAGGAGTTCGATACAGGCGATGCCGGCGGCTCCGGCGCCGTTCACCACGAGCTTCGCGCTGGCGATTGCACGGCCAGTGAGGTGGAGGGCGTTGATCAGCCCCGCCGTAGCGATGATCGCGGTGCCATGCTGGTCGTCGTGGAAGACCGGGATATCCATCAGCTCCCGCAGCCGGTCCTCGATGATGAAGCACTCCGGCGCCTTGATGTCCTCCAGGTTGATGCCGCCGAAGGTCGGCCCGAGATAGCGCACGCAGTTGATGAAGGCTTCGGGATCCTCTGTGCCGACTTCGAGGTCGAACGAATCGATGTCGGCGAAGCGCTTGAACAGAACCGCCTTGCCCTCCATGACGGGCTTCGAGGCGAGCGCGCCGCGGTTGCCGAGCCCAAGGATCGCGGTGCCGTTCGAGATCACGGCGACGAGGTTGCCCTTGGCCGTGTAGTCGTAGGCCTTCGCCGGGTCGTCCGCGATGGCGAGGACCGGAACGGCGACGCCCGGCGAGTAGGCGAGCGAGAGGTCGCGCTGCGTCGCCATCGGCTTCGTGGCGACGACCTCCAGCTTGCCCGGGCGCCCCTGAGCGTGGAAATGCAGGGCCTCGTCGTCGGTGAAAGTCGGGCGCTTGGCACGCTTCGGCAGGTTGGTTGGCTCGGTCATGGGCTCCTCCTCCGGAGGCCGCCTATCGATTGCGCACAAACCGTACAAGATCGGGCTCGGGCGCCGGCCCATCGCACGGTTACAGGGGAGCCCCATCGTCGGCTCCATTCTCCCCAGCCGAAACCATCCGCCGCCCTGATTCGGCCCGCCCGCTCTGCTATGAAGCGGACATGGCCCAAGCTGCTATTCGATCGATCGCGAGAGCCCGCCCCGCGGACGAGGCCGTGAGCGCGTCCGGCCCGGCCGTGCCGGGCGCCACGCCGATGATGGCCCAGTACATCGAGATCAAGGCCGCCAACCCGGATTGCCTGCTGTTCTACCGGATGGGCGACTTCTACGAGCTGTTCTTCGAGGACGCCGAGGTGGCCTCGCGAGCGCTGGGCATCGTGCTGACCAAGCGCGGCAAGCACGCGGGCGCCGACATCCCGATGTGCGGCGTGCCGATCGACCGGGCCGACGATTACCTGAACCGCCTGATCGCGCTCGGTCACCGCGTTGCGGTCTGCGAGCAGACCGAGGATCCGGCCGACGCCAAGAAGCGGGGCCCTAAATCGGTAGTGCGGCGCGAGGTCGTGCGCCTCGTCACCCCCGGCACGATCACGGAAGACCGGCTTCTCGATCCTGGCCGGGCGAACCTTCTCCTCGCGATCGGCCGCCGGAAGGTCGCGGAGGATGCCTTCGCCTACGGGCTCGCGGCGCTCGATATCTCGACCGGGCGCTTCTCCTTGAGCGAGGTGACGGGCGCGGATCTCTCCGGCGCCGTCGCCCGGCACGATCCGCGCGAGATCGTCCTGTCGGAGGCAATCCACGCCGACCCCGCCCTCGCGAGGCTGTGGAAGGATGTGTCGGCGCCAGTGACCCCGCTGGCGCAGGCCGAACTCGAACCGGCCTCCGCCGAGCGACGGATCAAGGCGCAGTTCGGCGTCTCGACGCTGGAGGGCTTCGGCAGCTTCTCCCGCGCCGAAGTCGCGGCCGCGGGCGCGGCCCTCCTCTACATCGAGCGCACGCAGATCGGGGCCCGCCCGCCGCTAAGCCCGCCCGCCCGCGAGGCGAGCGGCGCCACCCTCTCGATCGACGCGGCGACGCGGGCGAACCTCGAATTGACCCGGACGCTCTCGGGCGAGCGGGCAGGAAGCCTTCTCGACGCGATCGACCGCACCGTCTCGGCGAGCGGAGCGCGGCTGCTGGCCGAGCATCTCGCCGGGCCGCTGATGAAGCTGAAGGCCATCGCGCGACGCCAGGAGGCGGTGGCCTTCCTCTTCGAAGATCACGCCCTGCGTCGATCGCTGCGCGATGCGCTCGCCCGCGCGCCGGACCTCGCCCGCGCCCTCTCGCGCCTCGGCCTCGGGCGCGGCGGTCCTCGCGATCTCGCCGCGATCCGAGACGGGCTCGACGCGGCGGCCCTGATCGCGGCGCGTCTGTCCGAGGTCCAGGCACTGCCGGACGGCCTTGGGCGCCTCGGCAAGCACCTTGCGGGTGCCGATACTGATCTCGTCGAGACCCTTCGGGCGGCGCTCGCCGACGAGCTGCCGCTCAACCGGCGCGACGGCAATTTCGTGCGTGCCAGCTACCATCCGGAGATCGACGAGGCGCGCCTCCTCGGCCAGGATTCACGAAAGGTGATCGCCGCGCTGCAGGCCCGCTACGCCGACGAGACCGGCTGCCGGACCCTCCGGATCAAGCACAACAACGTGCTCGGTTACTACATCGAGGTTCCGCAGGCGGTGGGCGAGTCCTGCCTGAAGGGCTTGATGCGCGAGACCTTCGTGCATCGGCAGACCATGGTCGACGCGATGCGCTTCACGAGCGTCGAACTCGGCGAGTTGGAGACCAAGATCTCCGGCGCCTCGGACCGCACGCTCGCCCTCGAAGGGGCAGTGTTCGAGGAACTCGCCACCAGCGTGCTCGCGCAGACCGCGGCGATCGCGCAGGTGGCGGAGGCGCTGGCCGGGCTCGACGTGGCGGGGAGTCACGCCGAACTCGCCGTCGAGCAGAGCTGGGCGCGTCCGCAAGTCGACGACAGCCTCGCCTTCGCGATCGAGGGGGGGCGCCATCCTGTGGTCGAGGCGGCCCTCAGGCGCACCGGCGAGCCCTTCATTGCCAACGATTGCGACCTTTCGGGCGAGGGCCGCGGGCGCATCCGCCTCATCACCGGCCCGAACATGGGCGGCAAATCGACCTTCCTGCGGCAGAACGCGCTGATCGCCGTGCTGGCGCAGATGGGCGCGTTCGTTCCGGCAGCGCGCGCACATATCGGACTCGTCGACCGTCTGTTCTCGCGCGTCGGCGCGGCGGACGACCTCGCTCGCGGCCAATCGACCTTCATGGTCGAGATGGTGGAGACGGCCGCCATTCTGAATCAGGCGAGCCGCCGCTCCCTCGTCATCCTCGATGAGATCGGGCGTGGGACGGCGACGTTCGACGGGCTTTCGATCGCCTGGGCCTGCCTGGAGCACCTGCACGAGGTGAATTCCTGCCGAGCCCTGTTCGCCACCCATTTTCACGAGCTGACGGCGCTGAGCCAGCGCCTCGCGCGCCTCGATAACGCAACCTTGAGGGTGGCCGAGCACCGGGGGGAGGTCGTGTTCCTGCACGAGGTCGTTCCCGGGGTGGCCGAGCGCTCCTACGGCCTGCAGGTCGCGCGCCTCGCGGGGCTTCCGGCAGGCGTGATCGTCCGGGCCGGCGCCATCCTCAAGGGTCTGGAGAAGGCAGAGCGCGACCGCCCGGGACGGCCGCGCATCGACGACCTGCCGCTGTTCGCGAGCCTCGCCCCCCCTCCGCCGCCCGAGCCCCCGGCGCCGGCCGAGGACGACGCGCTCGGCGCGATGCTCGACGCGATCGATCCCGACGCGATGACACCGCGGGAGGCGCTGGAAGCGCTCTACGGCCTGAAGCGGGAGCGTGCGGCGACGCGCTGAAGACCTACGGCACGGGGGCCAGGCTGAAACCGTCGGGGGCCGCGCGAGGGCGACCGCCGGACCGGCGCTCGGCGACGTAGGTGAGGGCGCTCGCCACCACGCGCTCGGAATAGGGTTTGGCGATCACCCCGAAGGCGCCCGCGAAATCCTCGGGGATGCGCTTGCTGTTGGCGGTCATGAAGACCACCGTCGTGCGCGGGTCGGCGCTCAGCGCCCGGGCGACATCGACGCCGGTCGGTCCGTCAATCAGGTGGATATCGACGAGCGCCACATCCGGGCTCGTCGAGCGGCCGAGCGCGATCGCCTCGGCAGAGCTTCCGGCGACGCCCACCGTGACGTAGCCGAGATCCTGCAGCAGGTACTCGAGTTCCAGCGCGATGAGCACCTCGTCCTCGACCACGAGGATGCGCATTGCGGGATCTGCCGTCATGCCCTCTCCCTGATTCGGATGCTCCGCCTCGGACATCTCGGCAGCGCATCCCTTCGCTTCGCAACCCCAGACCGCACGTTCGCTTCAATCGCTACCATCGAGCGGAAGGCGAATGTCGACCCGCGTGCCGGGTGATGCATCCGCCCAGACGATCGTGCCCCGCAGCTGCCGCACCACCATCTCGGCGAGGCTACGGCCAAATCCCGCCGGGTTGGTGCCGGTCGCGCTCATTCCGACACCGTCGTCCTCGATCAGGAGATGCAGGGATGGCCCGTCCCGCCGTGCGGTGACGGAAATCCGACCGGGCCTGCCGCCGGGGAAGGCGTGGCGGGCCGCGTTGGTGGCGAGTTCGTGGATCATCAGGGCCAGCGGTGCGGCCATCGCGGCCGAGACCGCGACCGGATCGACTTCCGACCGGAGTGTCGTCCGCTCACCGTCGAGGCCCGCGCCGAGGTCGGCCAGAAGGTCGGCGGCGAAGTCCTGCAGGTTGAAACGCGAGACATCCCCGGCCGAGTAGAGCATGCGGTGGGCGGTCGAGAGGGCTCCGACGCGTTCGGCCATGCTCTGAAGAGCATCTCGGGCCTCGCCCTCCGGCGTGCGCCGCGCCTTGAGCAGCATCAGCGAGGAGATCACCTGCAGATTGTTCTTCACCCGGTGGTCGACTTCGTGGAGCAACGCCGTCTTCTGCTCCAGGGCCGATTGCAGATCGGCGGTGCGGGCATCGACCTGCCGCTCCAACTCGTCGTTCGTGCCGCGCATCGCCATCTCGAGGCGGCGCTTGTCGGTCATGTCGGCCTGGGCCGCGAAGAAATATGCCACCTCACCGGAGGCATCGCGAACAGGAGCGATGGTCATCGCGTTCCAGAAGGGCGTGCCGTCGCGCCGGTAGTTGAACAGCTCGCACTCGATCGTTCGCGCGGCGTCGACCGCCTCGCGGATCCGGCGGATCTCGGCGGGGTCGGAATCGGGGCCCTGAAGCATCCGGCAATTGCGCCCGCGCAACTCGTCGAGGCCGTAGCCGGTGAGCGTGAGGAAGGCCGTGTTCGCCCAGACGATCGGGTGATCGGACCGGCGCGCATCGGTGACGACCATCGGCGTCGGACTGGCGCTGAAGGCGGCCGCGAAGATGCCTTCGGCGAGGCCGAACGCGTCGAGGGCCGATCTGTCGTCGTCCGTCATGCCATCGTCGACCGCCGATCCTCGGTCCGGCCCAGGGACGCGGGCCTGACCGAGCGTAGAAAAGGGGCGCCGGACGCGCCATGGGATCCGAACAGGATGCGGCGGCCACGGTTCCCGCCTGCGCTGCCTTGTCCACCGTCAAGATGAGGTCTGCCCGTTAAGAATTCGTCGACCATGTTCCCCCACGCCTGAGATCTCGCGATTCGGCGACCGCGATACGGGCACGAGCGCAAGGCTGCCACGATTTTTGCGGAACAAGACGTCTCGAGCCCGAGGAGTTCCAGCACCATGCCCGCCAAGCTCGAGCGCCCGTCCGCCTCCGCGAAAGCGCCCCGGCCGCGGCTGCGGATGCGCGACGTCCTTGAGGATTCGCGCATTGCCCTGATGCTCGCCCTCGGCTTCGCCTGCGGCCTGCCGATCCTGCTCGTGTTCTCGACGCTCTCGGCGTGGCTTGCCACCGCCGGGATCCAGCGCACCAGCATCGGCCTTCTGTCCTACGTCTCCTTCGCCTACTCGCTGAAATTCATCTGGGCGCCCGTGATCGACCGGCTCGACCTGCCGGTTCTGGCGCGGCTCCTCGGTCGCCGGAGGGCGTGGATGCTGCTGTCGCAGCTTGCTGTGGCGGCCGGCCTGATCGGCATGAGCCAGGGCGACCCGTCCGCATCCCTGAGCTTCATGGTGGTCTGCGCGCTCATCACGGCCTTCGCATCGGCCACGCAGGACATCGTCGTGGATTCCTGGCGCATCGATGCCGCGCCGACGGAGCGCCAGGGCGTGATGCTCGCCGCCTACCAGCTCGGCTACGCGGTCGCGCGGGCCTTCGCCGGGGCGGGCGCGCTCTACATCGCGCAAGGGGCGGGCTGGTCGCTCGCCTACGGGGCGATGGCGCTCTTGATGCTCGTCGGCATCGTCGCGGCGCTGCTGGCGCCCCGTCAGGATCCGGTCGCGGTGCCGGACGAGAACCGCTCGGTCGCTCGGACCCTCCAGATCGCCGTGGTCGAGCCCTTCGGCGACCTGATCCGCCGGAAGGGTGCGCGGCTGATCCTGATCCTGTCCCTGATCATGCTCTACCGCCTGCCCGACATCATCTCCGGCGTGATGGCGCAGCCCTTCTACATCGAGCAGGGATTCTCCCTCACCGAGATCGCGAACGTCACCAAGGTCTACGGCGTCATCGTCGGAATCGTGGGGGCCTTGGCCGGCGGCTTCGCGGTGATCCGGTTCGGGCTCCAGGCCTCGCTGCTGTTCGGCGGCATCGTCGCGGCAGCGTCGAATCTCATGTTCTCGTGGCTCGCGGTCTCGGGCCACGATACCTGGCTCTTCGTGGCGAGCATCTCGATCGACAATTTCGCGGGCAATTTCGCCGGCACGGCGCTGATCGCCTACATGTCGAGCCTGACCTCCCCGGCCTTCGTGGCGACGCAGTACGCGCTGCTCTCCTCGCTCTACGCGCTTCCCGGCAAGTTCGTGGGCGGCTTCTCCGGCTTCATGGTCGACGCGATGGGCTACCCGAAATTCTTCGCGGCCTCGGCCGCGATCGGCATCCCCGTGGCGCTCCTCTGCCTCGCCCTGATCGCTTTGCGCGAGGGCGCCGACGACGCGGCCGAGGACGGCCCGCCGCCCGAGGAGGAGGCCATCGCCGCGAAGGCGTGAGCGGCGCGTCGGGATCCGGAACCATGTGCAGGCCGCAGCGCTTGCCTTGACCGGACTTTCCGCGAGCCCCACCTCCCAGTGACCAGACAAGGGACCTCAGACGTGAGCGACATCACCCTCGCCGGCGAGACCCTGCCCATCCCGGTCGATTCCGAGCCGCGCGCGCTGAGCGACGAGGATCTCGCCGCCCTGCGCCGGGCCGTGCGCGCCCTGGAGCGCCCCGGCCTCGCCGCCCGCCTCTCGGCGGCGGCCGGCGCCCCACTCGACATCATCGGCCGCTCGCTGCCGGCCCCCGTCACCGACGCGGTCGCGCGCTCGACCGAATCGGCGATGCGCGGCGCGCTTCGCGTAGCGCTCGCGACCCTGCCGAAGAAGGCGGTCGTCTCGGAGGGCCGGGAGGTCGCGCCCGCCGGGCTCCCGCGCGAGGGTCTGATCGCGCGGCTCCTCGGCTCGAGCGAGGCCACCCACAAGGCGCTCGCCGCGATCTCCGGTGCGGTTGGAGGCGCCTTCGGCCTCGCGACGCTCGCCGTCGAACTCCCGCTCTCCACGACGCTGATGCTGCGCTCGATCGCCGAGATCGCCCGGGAGGAAGGGGAGGACATCGAGACGCCGGAGGGCGCGCTCGCCTGCGTCCAGGTCTTCGCCCTGGGCGGCCGCGGCGGCGAGACGGGCTTGGCCGAGAGCGGCTACTTCGCGGTGCGGGCGGCGCTCGCCAAGACCCTTAGCGAGGCGGCCCGCTACGCCGGAAGCCGCGCCCTCGTCGACGAGACCGCGCCCGCACTGATCCGGTTCTCGGCCCAGATCGCGGCGCGTTTCGGCGTCGTCGTCTCGCAGAAGGTCGCCGCGCAGGCCGTGCCGATCCTCGGGGCGGTCGGCGGTGCCGCCGTCAACACGGCGTTCATGGATCATTTCCAGTCGACGGCGCGGGCGCATTTCACCGTGCGACGGCTGGAGCGCACCTACGGTAAGGCCACGGTGCGGGCCGCCTACGAGGTCGAGAAGGCGGCCCTCGGTCCGGCCTGACAGCGCCCCTGCCGCGCGATCGCGGAGCGCGATTCTCCCGCGCCTACGCCGCGGCCTTCCCGCCATTGTCGAGGAAGAGCCGGTAGGCCGGGTTGTCGGTCTCGTCGGTGCAGGGATAGCCGAGGTCGTCGACCGCCTTCTGGAAGCGGGCGCGCTCGGCCTCCGGCACCGCGATCCCGGCCAGCACCCGGCCGTAATCAGCGCCGTGGTTGCGGTAGTGAAACAGCGTGATGTTGAACCCTTCCCCGAGACTGTCGAGGAAGCGGAGCAGCGCGCCCGGCCGCTCCGGGAACTGGAAGCGGTAGAGGCGCTCGTCCTTGAGCCCCGTCGCGCGGCCGCCGACCATGTAGCGGATGTGGACCTTGGCCATCTCGTTGTCGCTCATGTCGAGGACAGCGTAGCCGGCCTCGCGCAGCGACGTGATCAGGGCCCGCTTCTCGGGCAAACCGCCGGCGAGGTTCACCCCGACGAAGATCTGCGCGTCCGCATCCTTCGCGTAACGGTAGTTGAATTCGGTGATGGCGCGGGGGCCGAGCGTGCCGATGAAGGTGCGGTAGGCGCCCGCCCGCTCCGGGATCGTGACCCCGAGGAGGACTTCCCGCTGCTCGCCGATCTCGGCCCGCTCGGCGATGTGGCGGAGGCGGTCGAAATTAAGGTTGGCGCCGCTGGAGATGGCGATGAGCGTGCCGGACCCGCCCTCGCGCTCGGCGTAGAGCTTGGCGCCGGCGAGCGCCAGCGCCCCCGAGGGCTCGGAGATGGCGCGGGTATCGTCGAAGACGTCCTTCACCGCGGCGCACATCGCGTCGGTGTCGACGGTGATGACGCCGTCCAGGCTCTCGCGGCAGAGGCGGAAGGTCTCTTCGCCGGCGCGGCGGACCGCGACGCCGTCGGCGAACAGGCCGACGCTGTTGAGCGTCGTCGGCTCGCCGCTGGCGAGTGCCGCAGCCATGCAGGCGGCATCGTCCGGCTCGACGCCAATTACCTTCGTCTCGGGCCGCAAGTATTTGACGAAGGTGGCGATTCCGGCGGCGAGGCCGCCGCCGCCGATCGGCACGAAGATCGCCTCGATCGGCCCGGTATGCTGGTGCAGGATCTCCATGCCGATCGTGCCCTGGCCGGCGATGACGTCCGGGTCGTCGAACGGGTGGAGGAAGGTCAGGCCCTCCTCGGATTCGCGGCGCTTCGCCTCGGCCAGGGCTTCGTCGAAGGTGTCGCCGTGCAGCACCACCTCGGCGCCGCGGGCCCGGCAGGCATCGACCTTGATGGCCGGCGTGGTGCGCGGCATCACGATGACGGCCCGGACGTTCAGCTTGGCGGCGGAGAGGGCGACGCCCTGGGCGTGGTTGCCCGCCGAGGCGCAGATGACGCCGCGGGCGAGTTGCTCACCGTCGAGGCCCGACATCTTGTTGTAGGCGCCGCGCAGCTTGAACGAGAAGACCGGCTGCAAATCCTCCCGCTTGAGGAGGATCGGCCGGTCGTAGCGGGCCGAAAGGCGCGGCATCGGGTCGAGCGGGCTCTCGATCGCGACGTCGTAGACGCGGGCGGTGAGGATCTTGCGGATGTAATCGGTCACGGGCCGGAGCGATCATGAACGGGATGTCGGGACGTAGATCGCGACATAGCCCTTCGTGGCCCGAAATGCGAGCGCCGGCCGGATCTTAAGCCGCGCGATCGATCAGCGCGGCGATCCACACGATCAGGGCGATCGCTTGGGCCAGGAAGGTGCCGGCCGACGCGAGATCCTTGACCACGCCGATCCGCGCGTGCCGGTCCGGGTGGAGATGGTCGCAGAGCTTCTCGATCGCGGTGTTCAGGAACTCGGCGGCGAGCATCAGGAGGAGGCTCGCGACGAGCGCCACCCGCACCCACAGGCTCGTGCCGAGGATCAGCGCGACGGGAATGCCGAGGCCGAGGAGCGCGAGCTCCTGGCGCACCGCCCGCTCGGTGCGGGCGCCGTGCACGAGGCCGCGCCAGGAATTCAGGAAGGCGAGAACGAGGGCGCGCACGGCTCTAGCCCCGCACGGCCGGATCGGGCGGCGCCGCCCGCGCGATCCACCGGGCGAGGATCGGCCCGGTGACCAGCACCACGAACAGCCGCAGGGTCTGCACCGCCAGCACGAACGACACGTCGGCCTTGGAGCCGACCGCGATGATGGCGACCGAATCGAATCCGCCCGGGCTCGTCGCCAGGAAGGCGGTGAGGAAGTCGATCGGCAGGATGCGGGTCAGGCCGAAGGCCCAGGCCGCGCAGAGCGCGATGACCGCGAGCGTCGCCGCCGCGATGCCGGGGAAGGCGTGGAGCGTCTCCCGCAGGGTCTCGCGGGTGAAGCGCAGGCCCACATACCAGCCGATCACGGCGTAGGCTCCGTCGAGGAGCCAGGCCGGCAGGCTGATGCTGGCGATCCCCGTCGCGTGCAGCGCGGAGCCGAGGAGCATCGGGCCGACGAGGGCGCCGGCGGGCAGGCGCAGGGCCAGCGCGATGCCGGCGCCGAGGGTGGCGATGGCGAGCGTCGCCAGCACGGAGCCGAGCGGCGCGGCGGGGGCGACCGCCTGTCCGGCGCCGGCCGGCAGGTCGGTATCGGTGAGGAGGCACGCTACCAGGGAGGCCGACAGGACGACGGCGGCGACCCGCACGTATTGCATGAAGGCGACGAGGCGCGGATCCGAGCCGTATTCCTCGGCCATCGCCACCATGGCGGCGGCCCCGCCGGGCGAGGAGCCCCAGGCGGCGGTGGTTCCGGGCAGGATCCGCATCCGCGTGAGCACCACGCCGACGACGGCGCCCGCCGCCACGGTCACCAGCACGACGAGGAGGATGAGGAGCCCGTCGTCGAGGAGGGTGCCGGTGATCTCGGCGTTGACGGCGTGGGCGACGAGGCAGCCGATCAGGGCCTGCGCGGCCTGGAAGGGGGCCTTCGGCAGGGCGATCCCGGCACCGCGCACGCCGAAGGCGATGGCGGCGAGCATCGGCCCGAGCAGGAGGGCGGCGGGGAAGCGGGCGAGCGCGAGAGCGTAGGCGAGGATCCCGGACGCGGCGATCAGCAGCGCCCAGAGGCCGAGGCTGCGGCCGAGGGAACGGGAAGCGGGCAAGGCGGGGCAATGATCCTGGGAGCCCGCGCGCCGCGCGGACCGAGGCGCGGCGCTACACCGGAATGGCCGGCCTGTCACGGTGGGAGGCCCCCGGACAGGAGCGTACTGTCATTCCTCCGCATCCCATAAATCGCGAACGCAGCGCGCGAAAGCGGCCGATGCTATCGATCCAGGGATGGCTCCGAGGACAAGGCCGAATCCGACATGCCCGGTGCGGATTCCAGACGACACGTAGACCTGCAGCAAGCAGGCCGACATCGTCCCCAGGATGACGATCCCGATCTGCTGCAGCCAGTCGTTCTTCGGCAGCACCAACGACAGCGACGGGAGCAGCACGAACACGAACAGGGCGATGGGGAGCACCCACCTCGGGTAGAGATCCATCAGGATGGCTGGCAACAGCAGCGGCACGACGAGGAGGAAGGGCGGAAAAATCAGCACCAAGATCACGAGCAGGGGAGATGCGATCGCCAAGCAGAGCAGAACGTAGCCGAGGGCACCAGCAACCAAGGCTACGAATGAGGATATCAGTAACCGAAAGGCGCGCTCCAGGCCGTCCAGATAGGAATTGAACAGAGAGCGTTTGGGCATCAGGTCGTTTCCGCCGCGCGTCGATGCCGGCCAGGTCGTACGACGGATTCCTGCAGCGCCCAGCATTGCTGCCGGGTTTCCAACGTCGAGCCTGCCCCACCTCTCCCGTCCGGGAGAGGTCGGGTCCGCCAAAGGCGGACCGGGTGAAGGATGCGACCTCTCCGGAAAGACCTGCACCCCTCACCCTGTCCCTCTCCCGAACGAGAGAGGGGACCCGTGCTCGACAGGCCGGCGGCGCGGTCTCCCCGACCAAAGGAGGGGCGAGACGGCTTTGCGGCTAGGGGAAGCCGTCATCGTCCCGGCAGGCCGCCGTGCTCGGCGGCGCGTGCGCGCGGAAGAAGGCGGCGAGGTGCGAGAGGCCGGCGGCGCGGGGGTCGCTGGAGCGCCAGGCGAGCGCGATGGTGCGGCCGGGGCCGTCCGCGTCGAAGCTCCGCGTCACCACGAGGCCGCTCGGGTCCGGGCCCGCCGGCACCGCGAGCGCCGGGAGGAGGGTGTAGCCGGCGCCGGCCGCCACCATCGAGCGCAGGGTCTCCAGGCTGGTGGCGTGGCGGCCGACGCTGCTGCCGGCGCCGCAGGCCGCCACCGTCTGGTCGCGCAGGCAATTGCCCTCGTCGAGGAGCAGCAGATCCGGCCCGGCGATGTCGGTGGCGCGCAGGGCCCCACCCTGGGCGAGGGCGTGGTCGGCCGGGCAGGCGAGCCAGAAGGGCTCGACGAAGAGCGGCGAGACGGTGAGGCCGGCCGGGGGCAGCGGCAGGGAAACCAGCGCGGCGTCGATGCGCCCGTCCCGCAACCCCTCCAGGATCTCGGCGGTGCGCGCCTCGCTCAAGGCGAGCGAGAGCAGAGGAAATTCCTGCCGCATCAGGCGCAGGATCAGGGGGAAGAAATAGGGGCCGAGCGTCTGGATCGCCGCCAGGACGAGGCGGCCGGTCAGCGGGGCGCCGCGCCCCTCGCTCGCCAGGGTCAGCAGGCGCTGCGCCTCCGCCAGCACGGCGCGCCCCTGCCGGACGATGACCTGGCCCGCGGGCGTCTGCAGGACGCGCCGGTTCGAGCGCTCGAACAGGGCGAGGCCGAGGGCCTCCTCCAGCTTGCGGACCTGAACGCTCAAGGTCGGCTGGCTCACATTGCAGCGATCGGCCGCCCGGCCGAAATGACCTTCGTCGGCGATGGCCACCACGTATTCGAGGTCGCGAAGGGAGATGCCGGCGACATTCATAGACGCCGTCTATCACGGCCTTTGCGACGATGCATTTGCCAATGGGTCGCGCCGCCTTCATAACGGCAGCCCAGAACGGTTCCAGCCTGCCGGGCGTTGCCCCGGCATCCGGCACGACGCATCCGAACATCCAGAGAGGCGCCACGCATGAGCGACCAACGTCCCATTCTGACGACCCGCCAGGGCCATCCGGTCCGCGACAACCAGAGCACGCGGACGGTCGGCGAGCGCGGCCCGGCGACCCTCGAGAACTACCAGTTCATCGAGAAGATCACGCATTTCGACCGCGAGCGGATTCCGGAGCGGGTCGTCCACGCCCGCGGCGCCGGCGCCCACGGCTATTTCGAGGCCTACGGCAAGATCGGCAACGAGCCGGCCTCCAAGTACACCCGCGCCCGCGTTCTGAACGAGACCGGCGTGCGGACGCCGATGTTCGTGCGCTTCTCCACCGTGGCCGGCGCCAAGGAGAGCCCGGAGACCGAGCGCGACCCGCGCGGCTTCGCGGTGAAGTTCAAGACCGTCGACGGCAATTGGGACCTCGTGGGCAACAACCTGAAGGTCTTCTTCATCCGCGACGCGATCAAGTTCCCCGACATGATCCACGCGTTCAAGCCGGATCCGGTGACGAACCGCCAGGAGGCGTGGCGCTTCTTCGACTTCGTGGCCCAGCACCCCGAAGCGATCCACATGGTGACCCACCTGAAGTCGCCCTGGGGCATCCCCGCGAATTACCGCGAGATGGAGGGCTCGGGCGTCAACACCTACAAGCTCGTCAATGATCAGGGCGAGGCGGTGCTCTGCAAGTTCCACTGGGAGCCCAAGCAGGGCGTGCGCAACCTGACCTCGGCCCAGGCATCCGAGATCCAGGCCAAGGATGTCGGCCACGCCACGCGCGACCTCTACGACAACATCAAGGCCGGCAATTTCCCCGAATGGGAATTCTGCCTGCAGATCATGCCGGACGGGCCGAACGACCACCTGTCGTTCGATCCGCTCGACGACACGAAGCTGTGGCCGGTCGACCAGTTCCCGCTGCTGCCGGTGGGCCGCATGGTGCTCGACCGGGTGCCCGACAACTTCTTCGCCGAGGTCGAGCAATCGGCCTTCGGGACGGGCGTGCTCGTCGACGGAATCGACTTCTCGGACGACAAGATGCTGCAGGGCCGGACCCTGTCCTACTCGGACACGCAGCGCTACCGCGTCGGCGCGAACTACCTGCAATTGCCGATCAACGCGCCGCAGCCCGGCGTGAAGGTCTACTCGAACCAGCGCGACGGCCAGATGACCTACGGGGTCGACGGCACCGGCCCGAACCGGCACATCAACTACGAGCCCTCGACGCTCGCCGAGGGCCTGCGCGAGGCGCCCAAGCCCGCGAAGGACTACCACCAGCCTGTGAGCGGCAATCTCGGCCGCTACCAGACCTCCCGGACCGAGGACGATTACACCCAGGCGGGAATCCGCTACCGCTCCTTCGCGGATTGGGAGCGCGAGGACCTGATCGCCAACCTCGTCGCCGACATGAAGCAGTGCCCCGAGCCCATCCAGCTCCGGATGGTCTGGCACTTCTGGCACGCGGACGAGGATTACGGCCGCCGCGTCGCCGAGGGCGCCGGGATCGACCTCGAGAAGGCCAAGGCCCTGCCGCCGCTGCCGGGCCGCGCCGCGCCGGGCAAGCGCCTGACGCCCGAGACCTACACGGACGGCTCGCAGGCCCACAAGGTCGCCGCCGAGTAAGCCTCCCGCCCCGTTCGGGACGCCATCGCCCCGCCCGGTCCCCGACCGGGCGGGGTTTTCGTTTCGCGGCCGCGTGCGCACATCAGATGCGAGGGCGCCCCGCCGGGGCCGCGCAACGATCCGGGAGACGATGCATGGGCCAGATCCTCCGAGCCGGCGAGGGCGCGCATGTCCGCATCAACGGGATGGAGATCACCTACCTCGCCCGCAGCGCCTCGACCCACGACGCGATGGGCATCTACGGCGTCACGCTGGCGGCGCGCTCGCCCGGGGCGGGGCTGCATCGGCACGCGGCGCTCACCGAGACCTTCGAGGTGCACGCGGGCACGCTCGCCATGCGGATCGACGGGCGGGACGTCGATCTCGGGCCCGGCGACTTCGTGCTGATCCCGCCCGGCCAGCCGCACGCCTTCGCCAACCGCTCGCAGGCCCCGGTGCACTTCACCTTAAGCTTCACGCCGGCCCTGGAGCGCGAGGGCTTCTTCGAGGGTCTGGCCAAGCTCGCCGCGGAGAACCGGCTCGCGGACGAGGCCGCGATGGAGCGGCTGATGCGCCGCTACGACCAGGAGCCGCTGGAAGGCTTCGACGGCTGGAGCGAGGCGGGCTGAGCGTGGCCGGCCCGCGTCAGCGCGCGACCGGCTCGGATTCCGCCGAGATCGTCCGGGCCCTGCCCGCATGCAGGCCGAACAGCAGGGCGCCCAGCGCGAAGGCGCAGAACAGGGCCGCCGACAGGTTCCAGCCGTCCGTCTCGTGGGCGAGGCCGAAGCCGAAGGGGCCGAGCGCCGCGATGGCGTAGCCGACGCCCTGCGCCAGCGCCGAGAGCGCCGCGGCGCTGGCGGGATCGCGGGCGCGCAGGACGATGATGGTCAGCCCCA